>QHPX01000049.1 GCA_003219195.1 Verrucomicrobiota bacterium | reverse complement strand
TGCTGACGCAAGCACTCCGCACCCAACGTAGGGAAGATCGGCGAGCTCGAGTAATCCTTGAATCGTCCCATCTTCGCAAAGAGGCCCGTGCATCACGGGAAAGACCACGTCGATTGTTCGCGGTTGTCCGCTTCCAGCCAGGTCGATCAATGCGCTACCACTGCTCGTGTCGGGGGGATTCGGCGGGAGCACAACCTTCGGCGCGTCTTTGAAGACGGGGAGAGATTTCTTTCCTTCGAGCAAATAAATGTCGTTGAGATGCCAGCGACCCTGCTTGTCAATCGCCACCGGCACGATCTCAAATCGATTACGGTCCAGATGAGTGATTACGGACGCAGCCGATTGAAGTGAAACTTCATGTTCTCCTGACCGACCGCCGTACAACACCGCCACCCGAAGTTTCCTCATACACTTTGGATATCAGCGCGGCCAGTTCGCTTGATTCACTTGCGCGCCAGCAGTTGCCGTAACACGAACGGGAGAATTCCGCCGTGCCGGTAGTAATCGATCTCGATCGGCGTATCGATGCGCAATTTCACCGGCACATAACGCTTCTCTCCATCTTTGTTTTGGATCTCCAGCGTGAGTTTTTGCCCAGGTTGGATCGCGTCCGATAAACCGCCGATCGAAAATGTTTGTGAACCATCCAGCCCGAGCGATTGCGCTGTTACTCCATCGAGAAATTGCAATGGCAACACGCCCATGCCGACGAGGTTGGAGCGATGGATCCGCTCGAAGCTCGCGGCGACCACTGCTTTCACTCCAAGAAGTCTTGTCCCTTTCGCGGCCCAATCGCGCGATGAACCGGTTCCGTACTCATGCCCAGCGAAAATTATCAGCGGCGTTTTCGTCTCCGCATATTTCATCGCCGCGTTGAAAATCGACATCTGCTTGCCGGTTTCCGCTTTCCGGTTTCCGAAATATTTAGTCACGCCGCCTTCCGTTCCAGGCACCATTAAATTTCTGATCCGTACATTCGCGAACGTTCCGCGCGTCATGACGAGGTCGTTCCCGCGCCGGCTCCCGTAGCTGTTAAAATCTTGCGGCTCAATTCCGCGCGACATCAAATACTCGCCCGCCGGCGAAGTGGCCTTGATTGCACCCGCCGGCGAGATGTGGTCGGTCGTGACCGAGTCGCCAAAAATTCCCAGAGCGCGCGCGCCGACGATATTGTCGATGTTGCCGGCCGACATCGAAAAGTTCTCGAAGAACGGCGGTTCGTGAACGTAATCGCTCTTCTCGTCCCACTGATAGATGTCGCCCGTGCTCGAGGGAATTTCGTTCCATTTCGGGTTTTGATCGGCGAAGTCGCGATAAAGCTTGCGGAAAATTTCCGGCTTGAGCGCCGATTGCATCGCGTCGCGAATTTCGGTTAGCGACGGCCAGAGATCGCGCAGAAAAGTTTCTTTGCCATGTTTATCTGTGCCGATGGGCTCACCTGAAAGATCGATATCTACCCGGCCGGCCAACGCGAACGCGACCACCAGCGGCGGCGACATAAGAAAGTTAGCTTTGATGTTTTGGTGCACGCGCGCTTCAAAGTTTCGATTTCCCGAAAGCACCGACGCCGCGACCAGATCGTAATCGTGAATCGCCTTTTCGATCTTGGGATGGAGTGGGCCGGAATTGCCGATGCAGGTTGTGCAACCGTAACCGACGAGGTTGAACCCAAGTTGATCGAGATATTCTTGCAGTCCAGTTTTTTGGAGATAATCGGAAACGACGCGCGAACCTGGCGCGAGCGAAGTTTTTACTGCGGGATCGACACGCAATCCGCGCTCGACCGCCTTTTTCGCGAGCAATCCCGCTGCCAGCATCACGCTTGGATTGCTCGTGTTCGTGCAGCTCGTGATCGCCGCGATCAGCACGCTGCCGTGACCGATCCTGGTTTGCCCGTGATGAAATGGATCGGCGCTCGAATCTTTTAATTCCTTGGCTGTGTCCGGTGTCGGCCGATTCGTTACCATTTCGGCTTTGTTGCGCTCCTCGCCAGGTTCCATACCTGGCTCGGGCCTGTCGGTTGATGGCATGTCGCCATCGCTCGGAGCGGTTCCATTCAACTGCACTAGATGTTTTGCGCCAAGATCGACATCTTCCTTGCCGTAGCCGCCTTCTTTAAGCGGCTTTCGCAGCAGCGAGCGAAACGTTTCGCCAAGGGCGGGAAGATCGATCCGATCTTGCGGTCGTTTCGGCCCCGCCACGCCCGGCTGGACGTCGCTGAGATTCAATTCGAGATCGACGCTGTAATCGATCTCGCCTTTGCGCGGCATCCCAAACATTTTTTGCGCGCGGAAATAACTTTCGAACGCCGCGCACTGCTCATCGGCGCGCCCGGTCGCTCGCAAATAACTTACCGACTCTTGATCGACCGGGAAATATCCCATGGTCGCGCCGTACTCGGGCGACATGTTTCCGATCGTTGCGCGATCGGGAACGGGAAGCGACGCCGCGCCTTCGCCATAAAATTCAACGAATTTTCCAACAACTTTTTGCGCGCGCAGCATTTCTGTGATGTGCAACACAAGATCGGTCGCGGTGACGCCTTCGCGCAATTGTCCGGTCAGGTGCACGCCGACGACTTCCGGTGTTAAAAAATACACGGGTTGCCCGAGCATTCCCGCTTCCGCTTCAATTCCGCCCACGCCCCAGCCAACCACGCCGAGTCCGTTAATCATGGTCGTGTGTGAATCGGTCCCGACCAGCGTGTCGGGATAAAACATTTCGCGATTGTCGATCCTGGCGTGCAGTACCCCTTTTGCGAGGTACTCCAAATTGACTTGATGAACGATGCCAATGCCCGGCGGGATCAGTTGGAAAGTGCTGAAGGCCTGCTGTCCCCATTTTAAAAATTGGTAGCGCTCGCGGTTCCGTTTGAATTCCATTTCCAAATTCAAACGCAGCGCCTGCGCCGAGCCGAAAAAATCGACCTGCACGGAGTGATCGACGACCAGATCGACCGGCACGAGCGGTTCGATGATTTTCGGATCGCCGCCGAGTCGCTTCACCGTGCTGCGCATCGCGGCAAGATCGACAACCAGCGGCACGCCGGTGAAATCCTGAAGAACGATTCGCGCGACGACAAACGGGATTTCTTCATTCGCCGGTTGCTTCGCCTTCCACTTCGCCAGCGTCTCGACATCTTTGCGCCGCGCTTTCTTGCCATCGCAATTGCGCAACACCGATTCGAGCACAATCCGGATGCTGACCGGTAGACGTGAAATCTTGCCGATGCCTTGTTCCTCTAGCGCCGGCAGCGAATGCAAAAATCCTTCGCGGCCGTTGCCCGCGTCGAATTTCTTCACTGTTTTGAATTCGTCGGTCATTTTTTATCGCACAACGATCGCAACGGACACAAAGACCGTGTGACTTAGATTTCCTTTCTCACCGCTGTAACCTTTGTATTCTTTGTGCGAGATCACTTCAGTTCCGCCAGCTTCGCCTTGATCTTGTCGAAATTCGGCAACTGCTTCGCGTCGTCATTGCTCTCGGCGTATTGAATCACGCCATTTTTATCGATGACGAAGGCGGCACGTTTCGCGACGCCGCTCATGCCAAGATTCAATTGTGGAAGGAACGAGTCGTACACTACGTCATACGCTTTCGCGACCTTGTGCTCGTAGTCGCTCAACAGCGTCACCCCGATCTTCTCCTTTTGCGCCCACGCTTCCTGCGCAAACGGATTATCGCCGCTGATTCCATAGACCTGGCAATTCATCTGGTCGTACTCACGCAAGCCGTTGCCGACGCTGCACATTTCCGTTGTGCACGTGCCGGTGAACGCCATCGGAAAAAAGAGCAGCAGCGCGTTTCTTTTTCCAAAATTGTCGCTCAATTTAATCTGTTTCGGTCCGTCCGCGGTTTTGGTTGAGAGAGTGAAATCTGGCGCGTTGGTTCCAACTGCAAGTGGCATAACGAATCCTCCGGTCTGCGTTTAAGCGGGGGAATTCAACTATAAGATCGACATCTACGCGGTCAAAAGGAAGATCAAGATTCGTTGAATCGTCGAAGCGTTGAAAGTTCGCAGGCATTTACGATTCACGAATCACAGATCATGATTCACTGATCCTCGATGGAGCTCTTCTGGTGGTTATTCACGATCGTGCTGTTTGCCGTTGGCCTGATCGGCACCGTTTTGCCGATCATTCCAGGAACGACCATCATTCTCGCCGCCGCGGTCATTCACCGGATGATGCTCGGCGCGGAGAAAAGCATCGGTTGGCGTAGTATTGCGGTTCTTGTTCTGCTTACGCTCGCCACCTATGCGCTCGATTTTCTGGGTGCTTATTTTGGCGCAAAATATTTCGGCGCCACCAAATGGGGAATGTGCGGCGCAATTTTCGGCGCGCTCGCCGGACTCTTTTTCGGAATCATCGGATTGTTTGTCGGCCCGGTGATCGGCGCGCTCGCCGGCGAGTTCATTGCCGGAAAAAGAATGATCGACGCTGGCCGCGCCGGGTGGGGAAGCCTGCTCGGCAATCTCGCCGGCACGATCGGCAAACTCGTGATCGCGCTCGCCATGATCACGATTTTTCTCATGACTGTGCCGCCACCCATTTGAGAACTCGCACAACAGCCACCAATTAATGTTATCGATGAGAACGGCGTAATGGCTCGCCAACTGCTCCAAAACAAAGAATGCGTGGCTTTCTCATCTTTCTGATCGTCGCCGGCCTGGCATATGTCTTTCTGCGCCAGAAGCAGAATGAAACGCCCCCGGCCACAGCCCAGCCCATTGCAACGCAGTCGGTCGGAGCGAAGCCCACGCCCGCACCGTTAACGCCAGCGCCGCGAGGTCAGACGTCAAAATACAATTACATGAAGCGCGCGCTCGACCGCGCCCGTGACGTCACCGAACAATCGCGCGCCCGAACGCAAGAGAGCCAAGACCCATAAGCACCTGCTTTCCTCCGTTCCTGATTGTGCTAAGTTAGGCGCCGATGGCAGATGATCGCTGGTGAATCGCAGGATTCGCTGGAGGAAAGTCCGAACACCACACGGCAACATGCCGTCCCGCGAAGGCGGGACGGGCGCCGTTTCCGAAAGGGAGCGGCGACGGAAAGTGTCACAGAAAAGACGAGGCAGGAAAAACCCCATGCGGTGCAAGACAAAACAGAGGGAGGACAGCCGGTCCGTCGATCCTCGGGTTCGTCGCATCACGGTCCCGCCACTGCGGGATCGGGCGGTTCCGCGAAGGCGGGATTGAGATAAATGATCATCGCCCAGCTTCTTTGCTCGCAAAGAGCTGTGGGACAGAATTCGGCTTACCGCCGTCAAATATGAAGGGCGCTTTCGGAAACGAAGGCGCCCTTCTCTTTTTCGATTCGCATCGCGCGCGCAGACTTTGTGATTAGATTTTACTTCCGATGCCTTCCGAACTGCCGCCTGAACAAGATCGTCCCGGCATTCCAATCGCGCCGCCGCTTCTATTCGTCCTGCCGATCCTCGCGTCGCTCGCGCTCGAATGGTTCGTTCCGACCAGCTTTGTGCACGGGGCGTTTCGATGGATACTTGGCGCACTGCTAGTTTTCGCCGGAATCGCGTTGACCGCTGGCGGGTTTATCACGCAGAAACGCGCCGGCACCGATCCATTTCCATTCAATCCGAGTACGCGCATCGTCGCGCATGACCTTTATCGCTTCACCCGCAATCCGATGTACCTCGGCTTCGCTTTGTGCACGCTCGGCCTCGCGATCCTGGTCGATTCCGCGTGGATACTACTCGCCGTTCCGATCGGCCTCGTCCTCATCGATCGCCTCGTCATCGTGCGGGAAGAACGATATCTCGAACGCAAGTTCGGCGAGGAATACCTCAGCTACAAACACCGTGTCCGGCGTTGGATCTAGAGGGTTATTGCGCGGACAGAAGTCGGCTTACAGCCATCAAATATGAAGCATTGAAGGGCGCTTTCGGAAACGAAGGCGCCCTTCGCTTTTAGTGATGCATCAAAGTAGCGAACAGTTTGCTCACCAGCAGATACGCGAAGTAAGCCGCGGTTATGGAACCTAGTGCTATCAATGCCCACAGACTTCGGAGAATCCAAGGCGAGTACTGAGGCGTTGGCAGAACGGTAATCGCTCGAGCAAAACCGTCGCGATGTCGGACGAAGCTATTGATTTGGTTGAACAAAAGCGGCGGGAAATACAAGTAAGAGATCGTTAACTGGAAACCCGGCGGAAAAGTAGAAAAGATTAGATCGCTGCCACCGCCGGGCAGCGTTCTTACTTCGTATTCGGTGTCAGGGAATACATTAAAGTTTTCGGGCAAAACAAAGTGGCTGACGTGAATGTCATGTGCCGCACGTTTCCCAGCATTTCGAATCACAATACTATGAGTGTGGACTTGGCCGTGCGGAGGCGCGGCAAGACGGAAGGCGGATGTATGCGCGATGTAGACCAAGAGTTTGGGCCGTCGCTCTATGAAACGGTTTAGCGCAGCGCCGACAAAAAGTGCCAAAATCGGAGTAGCCACTGTCGCGACGATACTCCAATCGATGTTCACACGAATTTACTATAGACAATCATCCAAACACGCCAACAAATGCGAAACCGTTTCTTCAGTTTCGTCGCCCATGTTGGAGAGGCGGTAGGTTTGGCCTTTGAGTTTGCCGTAGCCGGGGTCGATGACGAGGTGATGTTTTTCTCGTAGTTTTCCTGCGAACTCCAGAACGTCGATACCCCGGCTGTTCTTTACGCAGGTGAGCGTTTTTGACCGGAAACCTTCTTCGGCGAAGAAATCGAAGCCGGTGCGGCGGACCCAGTCGTGGACGAGCGCATTCGTTTTTGCATGTCGATCAAAGCGTGCGTCGAGACCTTCCTCGAAGATTTCGTCGAGCTTCGATTGCAGCGCGTGAATGTGCGCGATACTGGGGGTGCTTTGAGTCATCCATTCGGTTTGTTGTTTTTTGAACTCGAGGAAATCGAAATAGAAACCGCGATCCGGGACTTTTTCGGCGCGTTTTTGTGCTTTTTCGGAAACGGAGAACAACGAAAAGCCCGGCGGAAGGGCGAGCGCTTTTTGCGCGCCGGTCAGCATGACGTCGATGCCGAGCGCGTCCATGTCGATCTTGACTCCGGCAAAAGATGAAACCGTATCGACGACGAGGATGACGTCGGGATATTTCGCGAGCGTGCAGCAAATTTCTGGCAACGGATTCATCACGCCGGTCGAAGTCTCGTTGTGAATCAGCGTGACGGTGTCGAACTTTCCCGATGCGAGCGCAAGATCGACATCTTTATGGACAATGTGTTTTCCCCAATCGACCTGCAGTGCTTCCG
>QHPX01000048.1:5186-7233 GCA_003219195.1 Verrucomicrobiota bacterium | reverse complement strand
ATCAACCATACTCTTGTCGGCTCTGGCGCTTGGCAGTGTGGAACAGTGACAGGCTCTGGTAGTGGTGTTTGTACTTCAACGGGCGGCCAGAACCCGCCAGTTGGTGGCAGTTACACTCTGACTCGCTTCGGCCGGGGATTCTCACCTGCGTCGAGCGTCAGTAGCAATTACTCTCGCAGCTCAGGGACTCTAGCTCTCTACCTCTGGTCGCAACAAACGGGCGACTTTTCCCCCCACGACTTTCTGAACTTTGCAATCATCGCCTCGTGCTACGGGCAACCGGCTCAACCGTTGGGATCGGCTGGCGCATGCGCTCACTATCAGCAAGGCATAGGAGCAAATGGTGCTACTACTGCAGGTGGAACAGATGGCTGCCCGACGGGGAGCGTCTGCGGCATTCGCGTCGGTCTTAGTCAGGTCGCTATTGTCAATCGATTCGTTGGGCTTAACTGGGTCGCACCCTTCAACTGGGAGACATCTCCACCCCAGGGCATAGTGGTGCTTCCGCCTGTACTGTACGAGGGAACGGCGATCCTCGACCCGTCCACTCTTGCGGGCTGTTCATCGCCCTATCCAGTTGGAGGATATGACTGTTAGAAATGAAGATGCCACTATCTAATCGACAACTCAGCACAGATAGTTTTGCAACTCAACAGTTCTGGAACAGGAGACATGCTATTTGAGTGGTCAGATATTGAAAATGATCAAGCTGCTCTCCGGGTTCCTAATTGCGTTCTCACTTGCAAGTCTGCCCGGTCCAATATCAAGCAATTTCCATCTTCCTATAATCCAGCCGGCGAGCGCAAACCTCGCGCCTGCCGAGAAATGGCTTCCATCTGGCCCAGCGATGGACACGGAGCTAGCGGTAATTTTTACTGATGATCAGGCCGAGTTCACGAATTTCCAGTCCCCCAGTCCCAATATCGACTTGACTGATTCACCTCTCACTCCGGATCTGCCGGGCCCATTGATTTCGAGTCCCAACTTTTTCATAACATCACAAGTCTCCCTGCACGCCTACTACGACATTCAATTCATGCTGGCCAACAACTTCTGGGGATGCGACTTCAACTATGGAAATTCAGCATGCGGAATCCAGATTCGTCAGGGAATAGCCCATATGATAGACAGAGCCAACTTTGCAGCAAACGAACCATCCATAGCAGGGATGGCTACTGCTATTGACAGTCCAGTCCCGCCTAATAACGGTGGGCTTCCAGCCGCCAACCCATGTGCCTGGGATTCGTCCAACCTACAATCAGGCTCGCACTGCATAGTCGGTGCTCCAGGAGGGACGGCATACCACTTGGCCAACGCTACAGGTGCTAACGGTATTTCTTGGCTTCCCGCTCCGGGTAGTGCCGACATGAATGCTGCGGCCCAGCACTTCGTAAGCGCCGGCATTGCTACTGGCTTCAACCCTGGTACTTCGGTCCTGACGGGTATCGGCGCCGCTGCCGGGTCGCACACTGTCAACTTCTTCATCAGAGGAATTCCACCCGTCGCAAGGCAGCATCTTGGTGACAGCATAGCGGAGCAGGTCTGCTATCTCTTCACCGGTGCCTACAATATCCCGTGCGCCCCATATGTCGGCCAAGGACCCCCGCTTGGAGGGGACGCATCTTTTCCTGGGAGATTTACGTCTACCACTGCTGTCAATCTCAGTTGGGGAATATACATTGCCATCAATACCGACAGTTATCCCTTTGACGATAGCCTCTATCACACCTACAACAGCCAATTTGTCTCAGGAATTTCCTCGATCAAGCCACCGACCGGATCATGTTCCTCCAGTTCTGTCCCAACCTCTAGGGCTGCCGACTACGTTTACCTGTGCAACCAGAGCTACGACAGCATCAGTTCTCAGATGGAGTTCGCCCCGTGCCTTACCTCTCCTGGAGATCCTGCGGTGGGACAGCCCAACAATACACCTGGCGGGACATGTCCCGGTACAACGCAGCTGTCTGCTATTAGCGCGGGCATTCAGAGCGAAGACGCTTTTGGAAAGGGTGCCTACACCATCCCGGTCTTCACACTGACTGGTGCC
>QHPX01000048.1:0-5123 GCA_003219195.1 Verrucomicrobiota bacterium | reverse complement strand
TTCTCTGGATCCACGGTGACGCTGAACCCGTACTTGGCAGAGACACCGCGTGACTTCTACATGATCCGGAACATCTACGACAGTCTTGCGGTCAAGAATCCCATGTCTAGTGGACAGCTCGTCGACTGGATGATCCTCGGTGTTCAGCAATTGTCAAACTCCTCTCTTACATACTTTCCACCAGCGAGCACACAGCAAACCTTCCGGTTTACGTTGCGCAATGACATGTTCTTCCAAGATGGGAGAAAAGTGACCTCTTTCGACGTCGCTTTCACCTATCTTTCAATGATGGCAGACGGGGCATACCAGAGCGCTACCCTGTCCAACATTACAGGATTCACTATCCTCGCCCCGTCACAGTTTGACGTCAACGTCAAGAATGTCGGGCCCTTCAGTCTGCTCTTTCTGACCTCACCGACAATACTACCTGGACATTACTGGAACGGTGCTGGAAGCGCTGCCTGGGACAGTGGAATTTCGTCATGCACAATGCAAGACTCTTCCTGCTATCCTGCTCAGTACACTCTTGGACCCATACCGGCTACCGGAGCTCCCTCAGTTCTCTGCAATAGCACCCTTTCCTGCGCCTTCCCTGCGGCAAACCTCAACGTTGACCCCAACAAGATCATTCCAACCTTCGATCCACTCGCAGCAGGGATACTAGTAGGCTCGGGTCCCTGGCAGTGCGGGACTGTAACCGTCTCAGGCAGTGGCAACTGCTCTTCTTCAGGAGCCGTGAATCCACCAGTCGGTGGAAGCTACACCCTTTCACGCTTCGGCAAAGGCCTCTCTCCAGCTTCAAGCGTTAGCGGCGTCTACTTCCGCAGCAACGGAAACCTGGCACTCTGGATCTGGTCTGAGCCTGGGGATATAGGTCATGACTTTCTCACCTTCAGTGTTGTAGCCGCCTGCTTCGGTGCACCGGTAACCTCGTCTGGAGCTTGCGCCCACTTCCAGCAGGGCATTGGCGCCAATGGTGGACCTATCCCCGTCGGTCTCAGCCAGGTTTCCATCGTCAATCGGTTCGTGGGCTTGAACTGGGCTGCTCCTCTTAACTGGGCCTCCTCTCCACCTGTGGGAATTATTCCACTAGCGCCAGTTCTCTACGAGAACACCATAACACTCAACCCGGCCAGTGTAGCAGGCTGCACCAACCCGTATCCGACCGGCGGTTATGACTGCTAGATCGAATAATTAGACCCCGAGTCCGACAATAATCGATTGCGAGAACGGCTTGTTCTTCTTTCTGGACACGCTGTTCTAAGGGCTGGGATTAATTCGCTAGTCCGACAATAGTTTCTAGCGGTCTTCCCGGGTTGACGTTGCGCTCGTTTCTTCTCAAACGCCTCGCATACACAGCAGTGCTCATCGGGTTCGTTATAATTTTCAACTTCATCATCTTCGAGGCTATGCCCGGCCAGGTAGGCGCTCTCTACGCCTGTCTGGGTCAGCCTAGGGTTCCTCCCACCATCTGCCAGAAACTGATGGACCAGTTCGGCTACAACCAGACCGTCTGGGTCCGATTCTACGACTATGTCAAGGCAGTGCTCACGTTCAACTTCGGCGTCTCCTTCGCCAACGGCCAGGACGTAGCTTATCAGGTGGTATCTTCCGGCAGACTAGTCAACACCCTTCTTCTGCTTGGCACCGCAACCATTATGGCCATAATCATCGGCACCGTGGCAGGCATCCTAGTCTCGAGAAGGCGTGGCTCCATACTCGACAACTTCTCAGTAACCAGCTCTCTCACAACATTCTCCCTCCCAACATTCTTCACAGGCATTCTACTGATCTTCATCTTCGCGGTTTCGCTAAACTGGTTTCCAGCAGGCGGAACCTATCCGAGCAGCTGGGACTCGCAGGGATTCCCGCCGCTAGGACAGCAGATTTTGGTCCGCCTCCAGTACCTCTTCCTTCCTGCTCTCACCCTAACCTTGTTCTCTTATGGTGGTTTTCTGCTCTTGACGAGGGCGACTATGATGGAGGCGTTGAGTGAGGATTATGTTCTGACGGCGCGGGCTAAGGGTCTGGGCGAGAGAGCAGTGCTCTTCAAACATGCTTTCAAGAACGCTTCTCTTCCGCTAATCACCAACGTTGCCTTGTCGTTCGGTTTCATATTGAGCGGCGCGATCATTACTGAGACGATCTTCAACTGGAACGGACTAGGCAAGTGGCTGTTCGACTCCATCGGCTACAAGGATTTCCCGGTCATGCAGGCCATGTTCTTCATGATCGCCCTCTCAGTCATAGCTGCGAACTTCATCAGCGACATTGTCTACGGCGTCGTCGACCCCCGAATTAAATACGAATAGTTCAAGTCGGCAACGAAGATGATTTTCCGACAATAGATCCAATCTATCTCGTCCATAGCAAACTGCTAAGGACAATACCCGGAAAGCCCAGCGGTCGTGGCGCTCGTCTGAGATGCGATCTATTAGGGTTTCCTTCCGAGTTGGAATTCGTCATGTATGACTCTGACTGCTTCAGGGCCTTCACGCTCAGACACTACGAACGAGACGTTGTATTCGGATGAGCCTTGCGCTACAATGCGCACGTTGATTTTTTTCCGAGCTACAGCGCCGAATATTCTAGCTGCTACTCCCGGTGTCCCTTTCATTCCGGACCCGACGACAGCTATGATGCAGGCATCTCTCTCAGCGACCACGTTGTCGACCAAGCCCTGTCCCAGTAGTGCAAGCTGTAATGCTCTAACCGCGTTGTCCACGTCCTTCCGCGCCACTACGCATGAGATGGTTGCTTCCGATGATCCTTGAGAGATCATCATCACGTTGACATTGCTGGAGCCTAGCGCCGTGAAGACTTTCGCCGCCGCTCCCGGTGAACCGATCATCCCGGTCCCGCTAACAGTGACGATTCCAACACTCCTGATGATGGAGACCGCTTTCACCACTCTGCCTCCGTTAGGGGTCTCTGCTGAAGAGACTAGGGTTCCTTCGAGAGACGGCTTGGAAGAGTTTCTAATGCGGACCGGTATTTTTCTCTGTGCTGCCGGCTGCATAGCTCTAGGGTGCATCATCTTTGCCCCGAAGTATGATAGTTCCAGAGCTTCTCCGAATGAGACTTTGGCAAGTACTCTTGCGTCCTTGACGATTTTGGGATCAGCGGTCATCAACCCGTCAACATCTGTCCAGATCCAGATCTCGTTAGTGTTGAGCGCGGCCCCTAGAAGGCTGGCAGTATAGTCGGACCCGCCTCTTCCGAGGGTCGTTATGCTCCCTTCGACGGTCGCGGCTATGAACCCCGTCACTACCGGGATTTCGTTTCTAGCCAGTATGGGGTCGAGGCGTCGTCGCATTTCATGGTAGCTTACTTCTGCTAGAGGATTGGCTTCTCCAAATCTCTCGTCGGAGGATATCCCGGCCTCTGCTCCAGTAAGAGCTTGAGTCTTGAGGCCCAAGCTACGAATTGCTGCCGCTAATATCGGTGTAGAGAGTCGTTCGCCGAAAGAGAGGAGATAATCTCTGCTTCTGGGAGTCAGTTCTCTAAGATGAGATATCCCTTGGACAGTTTTTTCCAGTTCCTTGTTCAATCGGTCGATTCGGTCGAGAAGCTCCTTCGACTCTTTCCGCGACGAAGTTGCTTGGGCGGTCTTTGTGTGGAGCTTCTGAATCCTTGACAGAATTTTGCTTGCTCGGGCGGACTCTCCCCTCCGCGCGAGTTCTCCGAGTTCCACCAGCCGGTCGGTCGTGTCGTCCATCGCTGATGCCACGACGACTATTCTGTTTTCAGGCGAGAACCGTTCGACTACTCTGGCCGCGTTTCTGATTTTCGCAGCGTTGGCTAGTGATGAGCCGCCGAATTTCATAACAAGCTTCAGTTTCGGTCCCTAGATCGAATATTCGCTTCGAATGTCAACTAGGTCACGGATTATCGCGCTAGCCGTTTCTTCTCCCCCGGCTCCCCGACCTATGAGGGTCACATCACCTATGTGTTCTGTAGAGAATGCTACAGCGTTGAGATTGCCAGGGACGCACACGGGGTTGTCCGCAGGAACTTCTTCCGGTTTCACCGTAGCTCGCGAATCTGTGAGTCGCCCCATGAGTTTGATTCTAGCTCCGGATTTCTTGGCAGTCAGGATCCTTTTCGGTCCTAAGTTTTGGATCCCAGTTATTTCCAGTTCGTTGATACTTATCCGGCGTTTGAGAACCCAGTTCGCGATGATAACTATCTTTGCTGCCGTGTCTAGTCCTTTCACATCATTGTCAGGGTTCTTCTCCGCGTATCCTTTCTCTTGCGCTTCAGCGAGCGCCTTTTGATAGCTGAGCGAAGCTTCGTCCATTCTAGTGAGGATGTAGTTGGTCGTGCCGTTGAGAATGCCATGGATTCCCAGTATTTTTTCTCCAGGGAGGCACTTGGATGCGAAGTTCAGGAATGGAGTTCCTGCTCCCACCGTGGCGCTGAAGCGCAGCTGCATTCTCGTATGATTTGCGAGTTCTAGAAGCGCTGGCATCGCTAGAGCTAATGGTCCCTTGTTTGCCGTGACTACATGTCTTCTCGCAGACAACGATTCCTTGATGTTGCTGAGGCCAGGCTCCCCATTCTCGAAATTCGAAGGAGTCGTTTCTATAACAACTTCAGCTTCTGTCCCAGAAATGATCTGATGAGTGTTTGTTTTTCTCTCACTATTTCCCGGATACTTCTGGACTGATCCGTACTTCTCTTTTACTTTCAAAGCAAGGTCAAGCTTCAATCCGTTATCGTCCCGGCACGACCCTCGGCTATCAGCTATCGCGGTAACTTGAGGTTCGAAACCATAGTTCTTGACGAGCCAGTCTCTATCATTGGTCAGAATGCGAGCGAGTGATTGGCCCACTGTACCGAAGCCAATGAGGACGATTCTCAAAGCATTCTCTCTAGGCGTTCGATCCAATCGGGCTGAGTAATCTTGAGAGCGTAACTTTCACGGCGAGGTATGTGCTCAGCCACCGACGGGTCTTTCAAGCCATGACCCGTAGTAACGCATACTACTAGATCTGATCGGTCGACTCTACCGGCCTCTCGACTCTTTCTGAGGCCAGCGATGGAGGCTGCGCTGGCCGGCTCGACAAATATTCCCTCTTTCGAGGCCAAATCTCTCTGGGCTTGTAGAATCTCCTTGTCGG
>QHPX01000047.1 GCA_003219195.1 Verrucomicrobiota bacterium | reverse complement strand
CATACCAGCTTGCTTGGAGAACGCGGCTTCTTGCCATTGTTTCAGAGATATCGCACTTGCATAGCTTTCGTCGGATTCACAGCAAACCAGACCGGCATGGTGTATCGTTTCCCAGACAGGACCTTTGGAACTGCGTGCACGAATTCGTGATTACTAGGGAACCCAACTAACAAACCCGGCCTCGGAGCGATAGCGATATCAAGATCCGGAAAAACCAATTCGCCCCCCGTGAAATCGTCATTAAGATAAGCAACTCCTGTGTAGTCCCGCTGGGGAGTATGGTTAGGGACCCATCGCCCGTCTTCCCTTCGTTCATTATCCGCATGCGCGATATGTGAACCGCCCGAAAACATACACGCGATGAAAAAGGATTCGATAAACAATCCCGGGGTATCAAAATACGACGCCATCTTTTCCCTGCATCGCATAGCTACCGTATACACCCGACTCGCTGCCTCGTTAGCCGCCTCTCGAAGCGTGTAATAATCGAGAAGTGGGCGGTCGTTGTAATCTTGCCTACATGTCAGGTCGGAATAGCGATCATAAAGACCAATTAGGAATGCACACTCTTGTAAACTAAGACTATTCTCTGAAACGAGGATCCTACTTACAGGTTTTTTCGCCACGCAGATTATTGTGATCGATGTACGGCCAATCCGGCAAACGTAAATACTCAAAGGCAAGCGAACTACTCAAATGCTCGGCTGTAATGGCTAAACGACCCTGGGGAGCTGCTTGCCCTCAGCCAACCCGGAAACGGATGTCGCGGATGGTTTTGCCGCCGAAGCGTTTCTTTAGCTTTCGCAAAATTTCGGGTTTCGAAATCTGTTCGAGCTCGTAATGTAACGCCGGTTGGAGAACGCGAATGTAGAGCACGCCCTCATGCAACGCCACGGGCGCTGAGTGCGCGGCGATAAATTCGCCGACGATTTTCGACCACACTTCAATCATTTCGGTCTCGTGCAACTGCTCGCGAAGCCCGAGACGCTGCATCAATTTCGGGACCAACTCAGCCGGCGACTGCCACCGATCCGCTCGCGTTTTTCTCTCGGCAAGGCCGCGCCATTCAATGATCACAGCGGCGCGGAGAGAAGGGTCCATGGATAGGATCATTTAGCCACAGATGAACACAGATGAAACACAGATGAAACACAGATTTTGAAAGAACAATTGTAGAGGCGCTCGCCGCGGCGAGCGCCTTTTTTGGTTCGGCGGCCCGACAGAGTGACTCGTTCGCGCCCGCTCTCTCGCCCTTCGGGCTTCCCGTCCACCCGCCCGCTTCCCCTAAATATTTTCGAAATTTTTTCAGATTTTCGAAAACTTCGTCGGGCAGATCCCGTAGAAGCTGGTGAAAAAGTTATTGTCGATGAAAGCGTATTTCGAAACCGGCCGACGCCGACCTTTGCTCTTGTGTGCGTATCACGTAAATAAGATGATCGCCGTTTGTGAAAGCCGACGCCGCCACGGCAGGCGCAAGCGATCCAAATCGCTTCGCGACAACGCGCTGGAGCGTGGTCTTGTCCTGCGCGAACTCCGTAACTACAGGGGACAAGGCTCGCCAAGCACTCGCCGAACTGTGCCGTATCTATTGGCGCCCTATTTTTGCGTTTATTTGCCGCCGCGGCTACACCGTGCCGGACGCGCAGGATTTAACTCAGGATTTCTTTCTTATGGTGCTTGAAGGCAATTTGCTTTTGCTCGCGGACCCGCGGCGTGGCCGCTTCCGCTCGCTTCTGCTCAAAGCCTTGCAGAATTTTCTAAATGACAACCACCAGCGGTGCCAAACCCAAAAGCGCGGAGGCAACGTGCACTTTATTCAGTGGAACGATTGGATGGCCGAAAGACCGTCGCAGTTGTCGATCCCAGACCGAGAATTGCAAAGCTGGCCAGCGGAAAAGATTTTTGATCTGCGATGGGCGGCGACTTTGGCGGAGCAAGCGCTTCACCGTCTCGCGGACGAATGTGAGAACCGTGGCCGGCGCCGGATGTTCAACGTCCTGAGTAAATATTTAACGGCTGAGCGCCCGGAAATTTCGTACGCGAATATCTCTAATTTGTTAGGAGTATCGCAAGATGCGGTAAAACGGCTGTTGCATCATTTGCGTGAGCGCTACCGCGCCATTCTGCGTGATGAAGTGGCCCAAACTGTCGAGAGCGCGGCTGAAGTGGACGACGAGATCCGTTACTTGTGTGCCGCGCTCGCTGCGGGCATGCCGTGAGATAAATGAATTTTGGCGGCTTAACCGACTCACCCGCAAGCTTCGGGAATGATGCGTTGCGTTGCCGCTGCGGCTCAATCGCACGGGTAGGCTGCGGACTGTGTGTAAGTTGTCTATTGCAACACGGACTTCACCGCGAAGAACCGCAAATGGACAGTTTCGATGCCGCGCTCGCTGAGATTGTCATCCGCGACAGCGACTGGCGGCTCGGTAATTACCAAATTCTCGAAGAAATCGGGCGCGGCGGCATGGGCGTGATTTATCGTGCACGGCAACGGTATTCCGGCCGCATTATCGCTCTCAAACGCGTCCTCAGTTATCATCGCGAGTCATCCGAGACGCTGGCGCGTTTCCATCGTGAGGCCAAGGCAGCAGCCAGCCTTGATCACCCGCACATTTTACCCGTCTACGAAGTGGGATTGAGTGAGGAAGACTTGCCGTTTTTCAGTATGAAGTTTGCGTCCGGTGGCAGTCTCTTACATGCGAGAACAGTCTTTCGAAATGAACCGCGGCTGGCCGTGCATTTACTTGCAAAGGTCGCACGCGGTGTCGAGGCGGCACACAGCCAGGGCATTGTTCATCGAGATCTCAAGCCCGGAAACATTCTGCTCGATGGACGCGGCGAGCCACTGGTAAGCGACTTTGGCTTGGCGAAATGGCTCGACACAACAAGCGATCTCACCCGCACCCTGACTATTTTCGGCACGCCCGGATACATTGCGCCGGAGCAAGCAGAAAGCCCGGCCGGAAACCCTGCCCCAGCTGTCGATGTTTACAGTCTCGGCGCGATTTTGTTTGAACTGCTCAGCGGGCGGCCACCTTTTCTCGGTGAACACGCCATTGCTGTAATACGACAGGCAGCCGAGCTTCCCGCACCAAAATTGCGCTCAATTGCGCCTGCGCTCGACCGCGATCTGGAAACGATTTGCGTACGATGCCTGGAGCGCGACCCTGTGAGGCGATATCGTTCTGCCGGCGATCTTGCCAACGACCTGGAACGCTGGTTGGAAGGCCGACCGATCATCGCCCGTCCTGTTTTACCGCCGGCTCGGTTGTGGCGTTGGTCGCGCCGGAATCCACGCCTGGCTGCAAGTTTGAGTGCGTGCCTGGCTCTCGGGAGCGCGGTAGTAGCGCGGCAAAGCCAGACGCACCGGTTAGAGGACGCTCTTCGATCAAATTCAGCTGCTGCTCACTCTGTAGCCGTTCTTCCTTTTCTCGATTTGGATGAAATTCAACCCAATCGCGAGCTGGCGTCGCAGGCCGCAGCATTGTTGCGACAGAAGATGTCGATCTACGGCCCTTCCAGGGTTTTGACGGTGAAAGAGCCGCCCGCTCGCTGGACCGGAGCGGCGTTGCAAGACGAAATCGAGGAGACTGCTCGCTCGACCAAAAGCCGCGCGGTGTTCAGCGGGACGTGCCGACGGGCCAATGGGAAAATTCGGATTTCGTTGCATCTCGTCAGTGAAAACGCCGTTCTCGGCGACTGGCTTATAGAGAGCGAACCCGGTGTCGCTACGCAGGCGATTCAAGGATTTGGCACCCCGATTTACAAGTTGCTTGACCAAAGCACAGCTGCGGCATTTCCGGATGAAGACCCAGCCATGTTGAACGATCGTGCCCGCGCGTTTTTTACAGCAGGTCGCGACTTGATGAACCGCCGCACCATCTCCGAGATGGATCGAGCCATCGCCTGCTTTGAAGGCGCAATTCGCGAAGAACCGCGGTCGATCAGCGCACGATCGTTTCTTGCCATGGCGTGCATGGGCAGGGACCTTCTTTCGGCCCAGCCTGAATTGGCTCAAAGAGCTTCAGAAGTGGGTCGCGAGGCGGTCCGGCTGGCGCCGCGCAATCCCACCGCCCAACGCGCGTTATGCGCCGTTCTAGTGAGTTACGGAAGCTACCGCGAGGCGCTTGAGCACGGATTTCAATCGATTGAATTCGGCGATCGCAGCGAGAGAGCGTTTGGACAAATTGCCTACACATGGAAAGCGCTCGGTCGCCCCGACCGTGCGATCCTCTGGTACAAAAAAGCCAAACTTAGTCAGCATCAACCAGCAGATTACGACGCTCTTTTAGGCGATTGTTTGGCCGATTTGGGTGCTGATCAAGAAGCACAGCAAGCATACAAGTCCGCCACGACATTTCGGCCCGATCAACCCGAAGGTTGGCTAGGGTTGGCTCGCCTAAGATTGCTTGCCGGAGACGCTGACGGCGCACGCGACATTTGCCGGTCCCAACTTCTGCACTATCCCGATGCTCCCATCGCAAAGCAGTTTGCCGCGTTGGTGGAATTCTTCGCTCGCAACTATGGCGAGGCCGACCGACTTTACACCGAGCTTGAGAGCAACGACCCGCTCGGCGGTGGAAGAGATGGTGCCTATGGCGGCGCAGTCGATTTTCGCTCCGCGAAGGCGCGTATTAGAATTGAGTTTGGCGACGAGGTCGGAGTGCGGGCACTGTTGCTCGACGTTTTAACCGTAACAAAGCAGAAGCTGGTTTTAGCCCCGAACGATGCCGAAACATTGTATCGCCTTTCCGCGGTGGAAGCGATGCTCGATCAATCCGCAGACTCGTTGAAGGATCTGAAGCGCGCGATTAATGCGGGATGGGTCGATTACAGGTCGCCGCGACTCGATCCCCGCTTTGATGCTCTCTCCGCGATCCCGGAATTTCAAACTATTCTTTCCGAGTTGGCCGCGCATGTGGCGAGACTCGGACGGCAATCGCCGGCCGTACTTACAGCGGCGACTTATAATTAAACTGAGGAGAATAAAATGGAAAGAACATGGAAATCCAAAAAAGATAGAAGAGACGCTGCTGTCGCGTTTCTTCAAAAAACAATAACCGACCCAGATGTGCGCTCTGCCGTGCTCAAGGATCGGAAAGCGGCACACAGGCACTTTGAAAAGGCGGGTGACATAAACATTCCCGACGACATCGAAGTGATTTGTGTCGGACCAAGCACGCAAGAAAGAGACAGACTGATAGT
>QHPX01000155.1 GCA_003219195.1 Verrucomicrobiota bacterium | reverse complement strand
CACCATTTTCGCCGGCGTACGCGCCATGACCACGAGCACGCCAGCTTTGACGCCGTTCGTGCACCAAAGTTTTTCGCCATTCAAAATGAACTCGGAGCCGTCCGAAGTCGGCTCCGCGCGCAAACTCATCGTCGCCGGATCGGAACCGGCATGCGTTTCCGTGAGGGCGAATGCGGAGATCTCTCCGCCGGCCACACGCGGTAGATATTTTCGTTTTTGCTCTTCCGTGCCGAAAAGCAGGAGCGGCTGGGCTACGCCGATGGATTGATGAGCGGAGACAAGAGCGGCGACGTTTCCGTCCCAACTGCCGAGCAGAACGGCCGCGCGCCCATAATTGAACTGCGACAAACCGAGGCCGCCGTATTGCTTCGGCACTTTGATTCCAAAGGCGCCGATCTCGGCCAGCCCGGCAAAATTTTCCGGCGGAATTTCGCCCGTGCGATCGATCTCGTCCGGATCGACATGCTCGCGCAAATACGCTTCGAGCTTTTGCAGAAATGGTTCGCCCGCGGCGCGATCGTTCGCGCTTTGTTCCGGAAAGGGATGAATGCGGCCGAAATCGTAGCGACCGATGAAAAGATTGCTCGCGAAACTGCCGCGATCGTCCAGCGGATCGCGCGACGCCTCAGCCAGCTCGAGCGCTTCCCGCTGACCCTTCGACATCCTTGACGTGTCGATCACGGAGGCAGCGGCGGGCTTTTGCGATTTTGCGCTCGTCTCTTCGGCGATTTGTTTTTCAGGCGCTTCGAGCGGCGTCTTCATAAAACTTGGTTCCGTCACGCGCGTGCTTTTTCAAAAGTGCGCATGGCGTAAACTTCTCATCGCTCTGCGCGAGCCGTTCCATTTCATCGGCAACTTTCTTTAGACCGAAATGGTCAGCAAACCGAAGCGGCCCGCCCCGAAACGGCGCGAAGCCGGTTCCCAAAATCATTCCGTAATCGGCATCTTCCGGCGACTCGACCACTATTTCTTCCAGACAACGCGCCGCTTCGTTCACCATGAGAAAGATGAGGCGATGCGTAAGATCGACATCTTCATTTCGCGCGGTTGAGCGCCGCCACTGTTCGAGCGACTCATTAGGCGTTTGCGATTTGCCTTCGTATTTATAAAAGCCGGCCCCGCTTTTTCGTCCGAGCAATTTCGCTTCGCGCATTTTGCGCAGGATTTCAGGAGCGCGATCGCGTTTGCCGTATGCTTTTTCGAGCGTGCTCGCAATGTCGATCGTGATATCGAAGCCGATCTCATCGATCAATCGCAGCGGTCCCATCGGCATCCCCCATTTCACGAGCGCATTGTCGATCTTGTCCGCGTCGACGCCGTTTTCGAAAAGGGTGGCCGCGTCAACCAGATACGGAAACAAGACGCGATTGACGAGAAATCCAGGACTATCGCGCACGATCACGGGAAGCTTTCCTATTTGCCTGACGAATGCGAGCGAGTGCTCTTTCGTTTCTTCCGAGGTTTCTTTGCCGACAACAACTTCAACCAGCT
Source organism: Verrucomicrobiota bacterium (assembly GCA_003219195.1). Classification (GTDB taxonomy): domain Bacteria; phylum Verrucomicrobiota; class Verrucomicrobiia; order Chthoniobacterales; family UBA10450; genus UBA10450. Next base: position 51,881 of record QHPX01000155.1, on the reverse strand, counting down.
TCATCCGGCTGACTGGGTTGAAAAAGTGAAGCCCGATCACGCGATCCGGTGAAATGGTGCAAGCGGCCAATTCGCTGATCGGCAACGCCGAAGTATTCGTAGCGACAACAGTTTTTGGACCAACCTTCATGGAAAGATCGCGGAAGATTTCCTTTTTGATGTCGATCTTTTCCGAGGCAGCTTCGATCACTACCTGGACATCGCGCAATTCCATCGGCGCAGTCGAGGCAACGATACGGGCGCGGCCCTGTTTCGCCTTTTCCTCGCTCATCAAGCCGCGCTTCACTGCGCCGGCGTAAGTTTTCTCGATATTAGCGAGCCCGAGCTCGATTTGCTCGCGGCTCACGTCGCGCAGAATGACGGTGACGCCGCGCGAGCTCAGCCATTGGGCAATGCCGGAACCCATCAAAAAATTGCGGATCAAATTGCGCGTCGATTCCGTTTCGCCAAGACCGACAATCGCATTCAACTCGAGCACAAGCGATTCATCGACTGAAGTCGCAAGAACTTTTTTGACAACTTCGAGGGCGCGCGCCGGCGCGGCATTGCCGCTCTCCTGCGGCACCAGAAGTTCCTTGTCGATCCTTGCGGTGGACGACGGCTTGCGTTTTCCCTCGCGCAATTTTTTCCTGGCAAGATCGACAAGTCGATCGCGCGGCGCGATTTTATCGACCAAGCCAAGCTTCAATGCTTCCGGCGCGGAATAAAGCTTGCCTTTCAAAATCACTTCGGCCGCGCGTTCCGGACCGATCAAACGCGGCAGACGCGTGCAACCGCCCCACGCCGGGACGAGACCGAGCGTCGTCTCCGGCAAACCAATTCGCGTCGCCGGATCATCCGACGCGATCCGATAGTCGCACGCGAGCGTGATTTCATAGCCGCCGCCGGCGCATGCGCCGTGAATCGCGGCCGCGGTCGGAATCTTCAAGGCGGCGATGCGGTTGAAAATACGCTGCCCTCTGGCGATGAAATCGCGCAGTTCACCGGTCTGCGCATGCTGCAAAAGCGCCTTCAGGTCCGCACCGGCGATAAAGATCGATTTCTTTGCGGAAGAAATAATTAGACCACGCAACGACGCACCGCTCTCGATAAGATCGACATGTTCGTTCAGCTCATTCAGTGTGGCCGCGTCAAAGATGTTTGCGCCCGATTCCGGTCGATCGAACGTGAGCACGCAGACGCGATCGTCGCCGATTTCGCGCCGAATCATCGAACCGGTTAAGGTCACAGGCATTGGAGTTACCTTCACTGCTTTTCGCGCAAATTCCAAGCGAAGAGGTGTAGCCGCCCCGCTCTGTCGGGGCGTTGGGATTTCCGACACGGCGACGGAGCGCCGTGGCTACATCATCCCGATTGCGCTTCGTAATGGCCGGTGTTAAAACTCGGCGGATTCCGCGGGAGGCATCAACTTCGACAAGGTTATGGTCGGCAAACTTTTAGCACCCGAGATCAAGAGCTTGATCGACGCGCGCAATTTCGGCGCATTACGCGAATTGTTTTCCGATTGGCCGCCGGCCGACGTCGCGGACGTGATTCTCGATCTTCCGGAAGACGAACAGGTCATTATTTTCCGTGTGCTGCCGGCCGCGCTGGCGGCAGATGTTTTTGAATACATCGGCATTGAGGAGCAGCAAAATTTGTTGCGGGCAATGGCGCACGAACAGGTCGTCGCGATTTTGAACGAAATGTCGCCGGACGATCGCACGGCATTGCTCGAAGAAATGCCGAGCGCGGCGGCGCGCCAGCTGATCCGGCTGCTCACGCCGGAGGAACGCCGCGTGGCGCAAACGCTTCTCGGTTATCCGGAAGGCAGCGTGGGGCGCTTGATGACGCCTGACTTCATCCCCGTGCATGAAGATTGGACAGTGAAGGAAGTTCTCGATCATGTGCGTGAATTCGGACAGGACAGTGAAACGCTAAACGTGATTTACGTTGTCGATGAACGGGGCAAGCTCATCGACGATCTGCGCATTCGTGAGTTTTTGCTCAAGCCGCTCACGGCGAAGGTGAGCGAAATCCGAGATCAGACGTTTGTCGCACTCAAGGTGAACGATTCGCAGGAAGAAGCGCTCAACGCCTTCCGAAAATATGATCGCGCTGCGCTGCCGGTGGTCGATTCAAACGGCGTGCTCGTCGGCATCGTGACGAGTGATGACATGCTCGACGTCGCCGAAGAGGAAGCAACCGAAGACATCCAGAAATTCGGCGGCATGGAAGCGTTGGACGAACCTTACATGCGTATCTCGCTTTGGCAGATGGTGCGGAAACGCGCGGGCTGGCTCATCATTTTATTCCTCGGCGAAATGCTGACGGCCACGGCGATGGCGAATTATCAGCAGGAACTTGCCAAGGCACTCGTGCTCGCGCTCTTTTTGCCGTTGATCATTTCCAGCGGCGGCAATTCCGGTTCGCAAGCATCCACCTTGATGATTCGGGCGATGGCGTTGGGTGAAGTGACGTTGCGCGATTGGTGGCACGTTATGCGGCGCGAAATCCAGGCCGGACTCGCGTTAGGCGTGATCCTCGGTGTTATCGGCATCATCCGCGTCGGTTTCTGGGCGATGGTGGACGACCTCTATTTTCATCGACAACCGTACGGAGAACATTGGCCGCTGGTGGCGCTCACTGTCGGGATTGCGCTGGTCGGCGTCGTTTTGTGGGGCACGTTGTCCGGTTCGATGTTGCCATTTCTTTTGCGACGCGTCGGCGCCGACCCTGCGACTTCGTCCGCCCCGTTCGTGGCCACCCTGGTGGATGTTACCGGGCTTATCATTTATTTCAGCATTGCCTTGTTGATTATGCGGGGAGCAATGCTCTAAAAACACTCACGCTTATGTTGTCGATCCAAAAAATTCTCGGGCACGACCAGAAGTTCTTCGATCTGCTGGAGGCGAGCGCGCAGGAAGCAGACGGAAGCGTGCACCATCTGATTGACCTTCTGGAAAAGCTGGAACAAAAAGCTTCGCCGCAAAGTCTGGAAGCATTTGTGCGCAGCCGGCGCAAAGACAAACAGATTACGCAGGAGCTGACCGAGCAGCTTTGCAAGACTTTTATCACGCCGCTCGAACGCGAAGACATCCAAGCGCTTTCGGCCGCGCTTTATAAAATACCAAAGACGGTGGAGAAAATCGGCGAGCGGGTTTTGATTAAAACAACTACGCAAAGGCACCGATGCAGCGACGGCGCGCGAGATGAACGCGAAATTACAAGCGATTGAAGGCGAAGCCGACCAGCTTGAGCTCGATTTGCTGCGCGATCTTTACCAGGGCGATTACAAGACAAAACAAGTCATCTTCTTGCGCGATCTATTCGAACTGATCGAAAAAGTAATCGATCGCTGCCGGGACGCGGGAAACATCATCCTGCAAGTCGTGCTCAAACATTCCTGAACCGACGATTGCGCGGCGTTATGCTCGCTTTCAAGATCGACATCTGCGCAGAGATGATCTTGAGATAAAAAACTCCCACCATTGCCATGTTGTTCTTGCTGGTCGTCATCCTGGTCGTTTTGATTTTCGATTACATCAACGGTTTCCACGACGCTGCCAATGCCATTGCGACCGTTGTTTCGACGCGGGTTTTGACACCGCGCCTTGCGGTCCTGTTCGCCGCTGTCTTCAACTTGGTTGGCGCGCTCTCGGGTGAGGCGGTGGCAAAGACCGTCGGCGCAGGGCTAATCGATACAGCGTATGTGACATCGCTGACTATCCTGGCCGCGATGCTCGGAGGAATTTTTTGGAACCTTTTCACATGGTGGTTTGGATTGCCGACGAGTTCGAGTCACGCCCTTATCGGCGGACTATGTGGTGCTGGGTTGGCGTCAGCGGCCGGAAATTGGAGCGTGATCAAATGGTCGTTGACTAACGTTGATCCGCACACAGGAGCAGCAGCTTGGGACGGGCTTCTGCCAAAAGTTGTTCTGCCCATGATCGGTTCGCCCATCGCGGGCCTGATAGGCGGCTACGTGATCATGATGCTGCTGTTCCTGATTGTTCGGAAGTGGACGCCGTGGGCGGTTAATCAAACTTTCGGCAAACTGCAGCTGCTCAGTGCGAGCTACATGGCATGGGGACACGGTTTCGCAGACGCGCAGAAAACGATGGGTGTGATCACGCTCGCGACTTTTGCGGCGACAAAAGCGGGAAAGCTGGAACATTTGCCGCCGCTGTTTGGGTTTTTATACACACCGAAATTTGAAGTTCACCTGTGGATAAAAGTTGCGTGTGCCGTGGTAATGGGCGCAGGCACGTGGGCCGGAGGCTGGCGCATCATTCGGACGCTCGGCCACAAGCTGATCACAATGCGGCCCGTCCACGGTTTCGCCGCCGAAGCCACCGGCGCGACCATCTTGCTCGTCGCCGGCAAATTAGGATTGCCTGTCTCCACCACCCACGCCATCACCACTTCGATTATGGGCGTGGGCGTGGCCAAGCAACCCGCCGCGTTCAATAAAGTCGTCGCCGAACGAATTGTCTGGGCGTGGATCTTTACGATCCCTGGCTCCGGCGGTTTAGCGTACCTGCTGTTCCGCGGCCTAAAACTTTTTATCCCTTAGTAATGACGCACGGTCGTCGCCTTCGCTACCGCCTAAGGAGAAGGAGCTCAGCGACCCGCCGCAGGCGGGCGGGAGCGAGGTTTCGCAACATCGACAATGTGTTTTATAAATTCAAGCTGATCATCGCGCCGGCTCGCGAATGTTTTCGGAGTTCGCTGCATCGTCTGGTCAGATGCATTGCTTAAACACGAGCACATAGGACACATCGGCATTCCCTTCTGGATAACGCTCAATATAGCTGTGGGTTTCACGGTGACTCCGCTTCACGAAATCGGAGCATGTCTCGTCCGAGCGCCGATCACTGTGCCAATTATCATACCTGCGCGTAAATGCCCCTTCGCGCAGGACGAGAACAACTCCGCCGAGAATCGCCCAAGCTGTGCCTTCCAAAGCGGAGACAACTTCTAGAGCTTTCGTTCTCGGCCATGCAAATTCGCGAACGCCTAAATGAACAAGGGAGGTAGCGCACGTCTTCAGCTCCTGGGGAATCGGCAGATCGGCTGGTAGCGCGTCCTCTGGCATCTAGCAAGGTTAGATCGAGTTATTCGGTCTACCTGCGATATAGACCTCAAAATAGTGCTGTCGATTACTTTTTAATCGCGACCCACTCATTGCGCGCGTGCGAATCAGCCACCGCTTGGACGACGCGCATGTAACGCACCCCATCCTCGAAATCGGGATGTGGCCGAATCCGGCCCTTTGATTTCACGGCGGCGAGAAAATCTTCCTCCACCTGCCATTCGCTTTCCAAATCCGGTGGTAGATCGACAGCGTGCAATTCCTCCCCGCCATACTTTCCGGCTCGGACGACGTCGGTCCCGAAATCGTAGGTGAGCGTTCCGTGGTCGCCGTAAATCTCAACCCGGTCGGATGGAGCGCAGGCATTGACGCCGCTGAATTCCAACACGCCCTCGGCGCCATTCGCAAAAGTGCACAGCACATTGAGCAAATCGGGAACGATCACTGCGTAACCGCGCCGTTCCAAGCGTAAAATCTTGCCGCGCGCAAAAACGCCGGTGATATCGCCCAGCCATCGCTGCAGCACCTCCACATAAATACCGAGCGTGAGCACGTTGAGCCCGCTGATCTCGATCTTTTGCCGCCAATGCGCCGGAGTTTCGGGGTTGAGATAAGCGCTCATGAAACTTTGCAGCCGCACGTGATGCGGCCGGCCGATGTAATTTTCCGCGAGCAATTTTTTTACAAGCAGATCGGCCCGCATCCCATAGGGCGGCGGACAAAGCATCGTCACTAATTCCGGGTAACGTTTCGAGGCCGCGAGCATTTCCTCGGCTTCCGCCAGGTCCATCGACATGCGCGCCTGACAGAAAACATGTTTGCCAGCCTCTAGCGCGGAGATGGTCACGGCCGAATGCATGTAGGGCGGCGTGCCGATCCAGATAATATCGAGATCGTGCAGGGCCAGCAGATCGGCCCAGTTTTGCATGGGCGTAGCCTGCGGCACATTTTCGCTGCAAAATTTCTCCGCGCTCTCGTAGGTCGAACTGGAAACAGCGACAATCTCCACTTCCGCGTGCCGCTGCAGGGCGGGTAAATGCCGCGTGCGAACAATATTTCCGGCACCGACAATTCCAATCCGCAGCTTGTGATTATTCTTTTGCGCCATGCCTCAGATGCGATTGTCGATCTTGCGAAGTCGAGCCTCGTTTTCCGCGAAATAGGTTTGACCACCGGGCGTGATCGCCGTTCAAGATTCGCTTGACCCGGGCAGCAGCACGCGGAACTTGGCGCGGTTCGTTTCGCTTATGTCAAAAATTTGTCGTATCACAGGTTCAAGGGCGACGCGCGGCAGCGTCATCCATCGGCGCGGTATGGCCAAGAAAAAAGGCGGCGTTGGCCGCCACGTAACGAAAAATGTGCCGCGTGTCTTCGGACCGAATTTGCACTCGCACCGCATCTGGGTGCCGGAGCTAAAGAAGTTTGTGCGCCTCCGCGTGACGGCTCGCGGATTGAAGACGCTGAATAAAAACGGCGCCTACCGAGCTTTGACAAAAGCCGGTGTGATTTAGCACGCGAGGCCGACTTCCGAGCCCGGAGTCTACGGGCCGCCGATTTCGGCTTCTTCAGTAGGGCGAGACTCCGTCGAGCTGACGAATTCTTCTTCATTCTTTGCGCTCGTAGTCGAACTATCGTTTGCGGCTGAGACAGCCGCCTCTACAGGTTGGTGCGGCTTTGCCTTTCCCCGCGGCAAATCGAGCGAGCCATCGTTGAATTCGATCACGTAACCTTCCCTGATCAGCCAGTGCATGTTGGACGCGAGCGCCAACTTCGCGCGTTCTGCTTCTTCATTTACAAGATCGACAAGCACCTTTTCGGCAAGCTCTTTCCGCGTGGTGCCGGGCGTCGCGGTCAGTGTTTCGAGAATCGCGTTCACCGATGGAGACACGCCGGCTTGATCGTGAACGAATGCCCGCGGACGAATGGAGGTGACGAACAATATCCCGCGGCGGTGCCGAAAAATATGGAGCCCGCCTTCGCGAAACTGGCCTGCCAATTCCTGCATCACATTCGAAGGCGAGCGGGTCTGGCGCGTCCACGCATCCTCGATCGCCTGATGGAGTGCGCGATCGGGTAAATGCCGGCTGTGGGCGCCAGTGATGGTAACTTTCGGAAGACTGCGCATCAATCCCGGCAAATAATTTTGCCGGAAATGCTGCTCGGCTTCCACGGCCGAATTGAAAGTCGCAGCAGTTTCTTCGCGAATGGTCGTATACGTGACGATCCTGCGCGTCTGTTCCTTCCATTGTTCAACCAAAGCGGGATCGGTCACGATTTCGATCTGTCGTTGATAATCGGCAAAACTCATCCGCCGGCTGAAGCGCTGTTCGTAAAGGCCGCGAAGCTGCGGTTGATAGTTGTGATGATTGGTCGGACCAAGAAGCGTTCCGCTCAAACGACAACGGGCGACATTCGAGAAATTTCCTTTGATCGGCTCCGCCAGCGTGGTCTCGATTTTGTAAAAATCTTCGTGCGCGAGTTGAAATGCCCTCCGCTCGAGAAATTCTCGATCAAAAGAAACTGCGCCATTCTCGCCGAGCTGGTAAAGAGGCGACTCAGACGCTGCGGTCAAACGGACTTCGTAGCGTTCCGGTTTTTCCAGGAAGGAGCGTGCCAGGGCGAAAAGCGAATAGGCAACTGCGTTTTCTTTGATTTGCGCGACAACATTTTCGAAGACCGCCGGACGCGGCAAAAATCGCACCGCGACTGGCAGCGCGATCATCCGCGAAACTTTATGTCGATCTTGACCATCTCGATCTTGCGCTGGTTTGCCGGGTCGGTCGCGAACTCGGCGCGGTGGACCGTGACGTCCCGGCGGTTTTAGTTTTCGCTCTCGATCTTGCTTGGGGCGCTGGTAGGCGCGTGGTCGATCGCTTTCCGCCGCTCCCTGGTCACGCGCGGAGGTCTGCGTTTGCACAGGCTCCTTCACCCACGCGGGCAGTAATTTAAGATCGAGCAAATCAGCCGGCTCGACGGCGGAAGGCGGCATCATTTTTATTTACTCCAAGCGCACTGGAAGTAAAACCGGCCGCGTTGTAGCTGCCGCCGTCTCTGGCGGCAGAAACTTAATTCCTGGGCGAAATTCTGCCGCTGAGGACAGCGGCAGCTACAACATTAGACATTTGCCTGAAATTGATTGACAAGCTCTCTAATTCATTTACTTGCCATCCTGTGCCCGGACTGCTTTAAGCCTTTCCCTGCACGACACGAACGAACCACATTTTATGGCGGAAAAATCAATCGAAGAGAAGGTTAAGGACATCATTGTCGAACAACTCGGGGTTAACCCCGAGCAGGTCACGCCCACGGCGTCCTTTATCGAAGATTTGGGCGCGGACTCGCTCGACATCGTCGAGCTGGTGATGGCGTTTGAAGAGGAATTTTCCGTCGAAGTGCCGGATGAAGATGCGGAGAAGCTGCAAACGGTCGGCGATGTAATGAAATACATCGAAGAAAAATCGAACAAATAATAGACCTGACCGGCGGGCCATCACGGTAACGCTTCCTCTCGGCAAAAACACGGCTTCGGCCGTGTTTTTTTGCTTGGAGGTTGCGCGGAAGTGCTAGAGAGCCAGACTAGACAACGATGTCCTTCTCGCTCCTCGAAAGACCATTGTTCCAAATAGGAGGCAACTATGTCTCCTTTCTGGGCCTGATTGCATTCACGGCCCTGCTGACAGCCGGACTCATTACCGCGCGCGCACTACAGAGCGGCATCGTCCGCCGTTTTTTCAGCCGCTTCAAGATCGACAATAACTTCATCGCGATCGTCACGACGATTCTCAGTCTTTCAGCGCTGGTCTTTTTTACCGTCAGCGCGATCAATGCCGCCGGCGTTCCGCTGCCTTGGAACGCGCCTCTGCCTGGTGTCTCGCTCAGTCTCATCCAGATTTTTCTGCTCATCGCGCTGCTCATCGCGGTCTTCTGGATTTCCTCGAGAACGAAACGCTTTCTTTTCAGCCGTTTCCTCGTTCACAGCGGGCTGGATCGCGCACTTCAGTACGCGATTTCCCAAATCGTCAGCAATGTTGTGCTTGTTGTCGGCATTTTCATTGTTCTGGAAAACACCGGTATCCATCTCGGCGCGCTCACCGTTTTTGCGGGGGCGGTCGGCGTCGGGGTCGGCTTTGGATTGCAAAATATCGCGAGCAATTTCATCAGCGGTTTGGTCATTCTGGCGGAAAGACCGATCACGCTTGGCGATCGCGTCGAGGTCGCGGGCATCACCGGCCAGGTGCAGCAAATTCGCGCCCGCAGCACCGTTATTCGCACCAACGACAACATCACGATGATCGTGCCGAACACGAAGTTCATCGATTCGCCCGTGACAAACTGGACGTACGGCGATCCGCGCGTGCGGTTTCGCATTCCGGTTGGCGTAGCCTATGGCAGCGATATCGGCAAAGTGCGCGAGGCGCTGCTGGCGGTGGGCCGCGAAAATCGGCAGACCTTAAAGGACCCGGCGCCGAGTGTTTTTCTCAACAAATTCGGCGACAACTCGATAGACCTCGAGCTGGTGGTCTGGAGCAGCGAAATGAGTTATCGCCCAAGCCGCTATCGCAGCGATCTCAATTTTGCCATCGAGGAAAAATTCCGTGAAGCCGGGGTCGAGATCGCCTTCCCGCAGCGCGACCTGCACATTCGCAGCGGCGTTCTGAAAGTAGAAACTGTCCCCGCCCAAGATCGCCGTGCGGGGGGCGCCAGCTGAGCGCTACCCGGCTGATTTTTTTCGATGGAGGAACGCGGCCCGATTTCATTTCCGCAAGGCATCGCAAAAATTGTGACCGGCGCGGAATTGCTGAGTTGTGGCGCCTGGCCGCGCGCGTTTCGGGACAAGCACAAAGATCACCGCTTCTACGAGATCGTCGAACAAACGCTGGCGCAGGATTTCGAATATCGCTATTTGCTCCTAGAAGATGAATCAGGCGAAGTCCGCGCGATCCAACCGGTATTTTTTGCCCGGCAAAATCTGGTGGAGGGTGTGCCCGGCAAATTCCGATCGATTGTCGAGCTTGTCCGAAAACAATTCCCGCGCTTTTTAACGATGCGCGTTTTGATGGTCGGATGCGCGGCCGGCGAAGGCCATCTCGGCGCGTGTCGCCCGGAAGATGACCGATGGACGGCGGAGGCACTGCTCGCCGTCCTGAAAACTTATGCGCGACAGAACAAAGCTTCCCTCATTGTTCTGAAAGACTTTCCGGCAAAGTATCGCCCTGCCCTCGGAATTTTTTCTTCAAATGGCTACGCGCGCGTGCCGAGTATGCCGATGACGCGTCTGGCGCTCGATTACCGCGATTTCGACGAATACCTAAGCACGCTCAGCCACGCGACTCGCAAAAGTTTGCGCCGCAAATTCCGGAAAGCGGAACGCGCGGCGAAGATCGACATGGAGGTCATCAGCGACATCACACCGCAGGTCGATGAAATTTATCCGCTCTATCTTCAGGTGCATGAACGCTCGCGCTTCAAGTTTGAGACGCTGACAAAGGATTTTTTTTGCACTCTTGCTGAACGAATACCGGAGCGGGCTCGGTTTTTTATCTGGCGACAGCTCGGCCATATCGTTGCGTTCAGCTGTTGCATGATTCACGACGGCACGATTTACGACGAATGTCTCGGATTGGATTACAAGGTCGCGTTGGACCTGCATCTCTATTTTTACACGCTGCGCGACGTCATCCGCTGGGCCATTGCCGGCGGACTGCAGTCTTATTGCAGCGGCCCTTTAAATTACGATCCAAAGTTGCACCTGGGCTGCGAACTGGTGCCGCTCGATCTTTACGTCATGCACACGAGAGCATTTTTCAATCCAATCTTCCGCCGCGCCTTGAAATATCTCGAACCGACGCGGCACGATCCAATCTTGCGACGTTTTCCCAACGCCGATCAGCTTTGATCGTCGCTTAATTCTTTTCTCCTCGTCTCGCACTTGCTAACAGTGCGCTCGAAATGCGAGATCGACCTTCCGGATTTTTCAATCCTTGGTTTCAGCTGGCCCTTAGCGTCGTCTGCGTCCTCGCTTCCGAACTGTTGCTGAAACGCGGCGCTTCCGACACGGCAAACCCCGCCAGCGCCTGGTCGTGGACGGGAATAAGTGGCCTGGCCTCGCCTCTGGTCTGGTGGGCGATTGGTCTTATCATTATTAGCTTTCTCAGCTGGCTCTACGTTTTGAGATACATTCCACTTACGATCGCGTTCCCAATGTCACGCGTGGTCGACGTTTTGGTTCCCTTGGGCTGCTGGATTTTTCTCGGCGAAGTCATTTCCGCGCGGCGTTGGGTCGGCATCGCACTGGTCATTATTGGTCTGGCGGTGCTGGCAAAACCGGTCGCGCGCTTCGAGGAACGATTGTGACTTTTTTTTCGCTTACCTTAATTCTTATCGCGCTTGTCACTTTCGTGGCGGGCCAGCTTTTTCTGAAAAGGGCAATGGAATTCGTCAGCCGCAGCAGCTTTCGCAATCCGAGATTTATATGGCTGCTTAGCGCCGGAATTTGTTCGATGGCGATCTCGTTCTTTCTTACACTCGGCTTGCTTCAACATTTCGATCTTAGTTATCTCTACCCATTTCAGGGACTGAGCATCATCATGATCACCTTGCTGGCGGCGATCGTCCTGAAGGAAAAATTGACCCTGCAACTGGCAATTGGCGCGTTGCTGATCAGCGCCGGCGTTGCGCTCGTCTCACTCAGCTAAAAGCGGCCAAAGCTTTTTTAATGCCGAGTAGTTGATCTCTCGCGTTTGTTCCGGACCCGGTCGCGAGAGGTTCGGGTGATCCATTTCCGAGGCGAGACGTTGCTTCCAACGGGCATAGGTTGGTTTTGAAAACGCACCGCAGATATCGCCCGCGACAATGCGGGAAGCGTCGCGCAATCTGGCCAGCGCCCACTCAAGATCGACAATCGTGAAGCGGCCGCTCTCCCAATTTGTCACCGCCTCGTTTGCACACAGACAGTCAAGATCGATCGTGACATAAACCTCCGCTCCGCGAAAATTGTTCGTGAACAATTCGAAATGTTCGCGCCAGTTCTCGCGTAAAATAGCGCCACGCCGTTGTCGATCTTTCACTGGCCGCTCATCTGCCCACGGATGAACTTCGAGAAGACCGGTTCGTTCTGCGCGTCGATTCCCGAAAAGTTGCCGCGGCCACCAGCACTGGATGATTATCAAATGAGATAACGACGGCCGGTCCATTAAGTCACCGCAACCAGAGTGCAGTCAAGTGGTGGAAGTCGCCGGAGCCATAAAGCAAAAATGGCGCGAGATGCGTTGCGTATTCGCGATAGAAATGCTCGATCACACGCGGCGGCGCGGAAAAGCGAAGCTGCGGCCCCCACTCTGTTGCATCGAGGCTCGGGAAAGGAAGCTCGTCGCGATTCCAGGCGCGATCGAGGTCGATATGCAACGCGGCCGGCAACGGATTTCAACGCAGCGCCGACGCCGGAACGGGCGGGACGATTTGCGGCCGAGAAAAAGCGGTTACGTGCTGCATGAACTGGAGCGGTTAGTTTTCCTTAAACCGCCGGGAAAATCAACGTCGGCTTCACGCCGCGCAGTTCAGGCACGATTGTCGATCTTATGCGCGCGTTTTCCGAATCGCGTGCGAAGTTAAAATGGCATTATGCAAGAGACCCAAGGCGAAAAGTTAAGAGAACACCGAGACTCCCGGGATTTTATCTGCGTCATCCGGGACGCGTTTCGCATCTTCGCTCGCCAGTCATCCATCATTCTCGGCAGCGCCTGGGCGTTTACCGCCGCTATCCTCATCATCGTCACCTGGGCTTTCACCGGCCCGACTTTTCATTTCTCCGATACCTGGCAGCTCATTATCAATACCGGGACGACCATCGTCACGTTTCTGATGGTATTTCTCATTCAAAACACACAAAACCGCGATGCTAAAGCATTTCAGTTGAAGCTGGACGAGATCATCCGCGCACTCAAAGACGCGCGAAACGAACTGGTCGATCTTGAGAACCTTTCCGATGAGGATCTGAAAATACTCGAACAACAGTTCCAGCGCATTCGCCAAAAGGCGGAGCATGATGGAAAACATCCTCGGAACGTTGCATCGGCGAGGCGGATTGAAGAGTCTGAGTAGTCAATCGTTTATTCGGGTTTTCGCGCTTCGCCTGTTCGCAGGAAGATTTTGCCGCTCGGACAAAGCCGGAAGATTTCGCATTGGCTGCAATCTGGCTTGCGCGCAAAACAGCGACGCCGTCCGTGCCAGATCAGCCAGTGACTCCAGTTCGTCCAATGCTCGCGCGGCACCAATTTCATTAAATCGCGCTCAATCTTCTCCGGGTCTTTGTACTTTGTGAGGCCAAGCCGCTGCGACAATCGCGCGACGTGTGTGTCCACCACAATCCCTTCGTTTTTTCCGAACGCATTGCCCAGCACGACATTGGCCGTTTTGCGTCCCACACCAGGCAACTCACGCAATTCGTCCATCGTTTCCGGAACGCGACCGCCAAATTTCCTGGCGATTGTCGATGTTGCGGCACGAACGCTCTTCGTCTTGTTGCGAAAAAATCCCGTGGATTTAATTGCGTTTTCAAGTTCAGGCGGGGCCGCTTTCGCGTAATCAATCGCCTTCGGATATTTCTTGAATAGCGCGGGGGTCACCATGTTGACGCGCTTGTCGGTGCATTGCGCTGAGAGAATCGTCGCGATCAGGAGCTGCAGCGGATTTTTGTAATCGAGTTCGCAATGCGCACCCGGATAAACCTCCGGAAAAATCTCGACCAGTTGCGCCACGCGTTCGCGAACAGTCATTCGCACACTATTCCCGTCGATGTCGATCTTGCAATGCTGTAGCCACGGTGCTGTGCGCGTCTCAAACGACGATAGGCCAATGGCTACAGAATTTGCGCCGCGTAACAATCAAGCTTCTGGGCAAGGTCCGGCGGCACGTGCGCGACGACTAGCGCGTCGTCACCTTCATATTTCAGCTCGAGGACGTGGCCGACACGATGAATTTCGGCTAGTAACGCGGATTTACTTGATGGAATGCGAAAATGCGAACGCAATCGCCAGGAGCCGAGCGCGCTTTCCAGCGCCTGCACCAGTTTATTAACGCCTTCGCCGGTGCGCGCCGAAATCGCCACGCTGCCCGGAAAACGTTTCACATAAGTCTCGGCCAACTGGCAGTCCCCGAGATTGTCGATCTTGTTGAAGACGATGAGCGTTTGTTTGCCGAACGCATCGAGTTCTTTGATGACGCTGTCCACCGCCTTCATCTGCTCGTCCACGCGGGGATGGCTAAGATCGACAATGTGAATAAGCAGATCGGCCTCCCTCACTTCTTCGAGCGTCGCCTTGAATGATTCGATCAAAGTGTGCGGGAGTTTCCGCAAAAAACCGACCGTGTCGGTCAGCAATACGCGCTGTTTGTTAGGCAAAACGAAACTGCGCGTAGTGGGATCGAGCGTCGCGAAAAGTCTGTCAGCCGCGACGACGTCCGCGCCGGTGAGCAGGTTTAACAGCGTCGATTTTCCCGCATTCGTGTAACCGACGACCGCGGCCACCGGCCATTGATGACGCTTGCGCCCTTGTCGCTGGACGGCGCGCGTTTTTCGGACGGCTTCGAGTTCGCGTTCCAAACGCGCTATTCGTTCCTGGACGCGGCGGCGATCGACTTCCAATTGTGTTTCGCCGGGACCACGCGTGCCGATTCCGCCGGTCTGGCGCGAAAGGTGGTGCCACATGCGAGTCAGCCGCGGCAAAAGATATTGCAATTGCGCGAGCTCGATCTGCAAGCGGCCCTCACGACTGCGGGCGCGCTGCGCGAAAATGTCGAGAATCAATTGGGTGCGATCAAGCACCTTGCGCGCGAGCAAATTCTCGAGGTTGCGTCCTTGCGCTGGAGAAAGTTCGTCATTGAAAATCACGGAGGTGATTTGTCGATCTTGCAACGAATCTTTGATCCATTCCGCTTTGCCTTTTCCGATGTAGTAGGGCGCAGTCGGTTTCTGCAATTTTTGCGTGACCGTGTCGACGACTTCGGCGCCGGCCGAGCTGGCCAGCTCGCGCAATTCTTCCATCGAATCGCGCAGGTCCCACTTGGAAACGCCTTCTTTTTCGAGACCAATCAGGAGCGCGCGCTCCTGTTTTTTGCGCGGACTTGTTTCAATCATCCCTTTGCGCGAAAGAGAGAACCCTTCGCGAAATCCATTTCACGGCTTCCTGGTGAGTGAGAAGCGATAAGTTCAGCGGCTCAAAATTAGTTTGACGCCGAAACCAGGTCAACTGCCGTTTGGCATAACGGCGCGTCGCCTGTTGAATGGCCGCAACGCATTGCAAAATCGACATCTTCCCCTTGAGCAACTCGCGGATTTCTTTTAACCCGATCATCTTCGACGCAGTCAGACTCATCGCGCCAATTGCGCGCACTTCTTCGATCACGCCGTTCTCAAACATTGCTTCCACGCGACGATTGATCCGCTGGTACAGCTCATCGCGCTCACGAAAAACGAAGATACCTGTAGCGGCCGCTGTCTCGGCGGCACGTCCGGGTCGGCCGCTGAGGACAGCGGCCCCTACAGTTTTCCATTGCGTGCGCTGCGCGGACGCGGGCTGTCGGGTGATCAAAGAAATTTCGATTGCGCGCACCAATCGCCGCCGGTTCTTCATGTCGATCTTGCGCGCGGTTTCCGGGTCAAGATCGACAAGTCGTGCTCGCAATTGATCGAGCCTCATCTTGTTCAATCGCGCGCGGACGGCCGGGTCGGAAGCAGGAGCGAATAAAAGGCCGTGTGTTAACGCCTTGATGTAAAGTCCGCTTCCTCCCACGACGATCGGACGTTTCCCGCGCGCTTGGATTTCGTCGATCGCGCGCCACGCGATTCGACGAAATTTCTCCGCATTCATTTCTTCCTCGATCGATATCGTGCCGATCAAGTGATGCGGCGCTCTTGCTACAGTCGTGGAATCGGGTTTCGCGGTCAGAAGATCGAGACCGCGATAAATTTGAAATGCATCCGCGCTGACGATTTCCGCATCGAGATCGTGCGCGACGTCGGCCGCGAGTTCAGACTTTCCGGCGGCGGTTAGGCCGACGATGAAGAAAACGCTTTTCACAGTATGCCAGGTCGAGCGGAGCCGAGGCATCTCTTACTGTTAATATTGAGAGATTCCTCGACTCAGCTCGGAATGACAGAAGGCGGTCGGGTCGACGATGAAAAAACACCGCGCATCATCAAAAAACAGAACCGGGAGACGCGCGCTTCAAGCGCTACGTCTCCCGATTGAAATCACCGATCTTGACTAACTTCTCGCGTGATGCTCGCTCGATTTTGCGCCGCTGACCACGAGCTTGCGACCAAGGAATTCTTTGTCGTGCAATTCCTCCACGGCGCGCTGTGCTTCCTCGATGGTTTGCATCTGCACAAAGGCGAAACCTTTCGAGCGCTGGTTGTGCCGGTAACTTACAACCTCGGCGTTTTGGACGTGGCCGACGCCGTTGAACAATTCGAAGAGATCGCTCTCCGTGGCCTCGAATGACAAGTTGCCTACGTAAAGCCTGGGCGAAGTAACTTCGACCGGTTCAGGCTTGCGCGGAGACCGCGATGGCCGGGCGCCATTGCGCGAGGCAATCGCAGGTTTCTTCGTCGCGTTTCCGTTTCCAAAAAATGCAGCGACCCGCTGCCAGAATGTTTTCTTGGGAGCTTTCGCGCCCGCGTTTTGATAGTGCGAACGGCGATCGCCCCTTCGTCGGGACCCGCCGCGCGAATGGCGCGAGCGTCTTCCGGATGAATGAGAGTTCATGATTATCCTTAAGGTTTACCCAATTATTAAACGGGCGGAGCGCATCAATCGATGCACGGTCCGCGGCGCGCGAACTTCGCAAAGTTCGCTCAAGCAATTTGCAGGCACTTTGCGACGCCGCCGGAAACTCCGCCTCCTCCAGCCGGAAACGGACCCGTCTCGAACCGCCAGCCGCGACAGTCAACCAACGAAACAACGAAAATGCAAAATCACGCATCATTGTTCCGAAGAATCTGAATTGCCGTGGAAAGCCGACGCCCGGATGATCGAAGAAGATTTCCGACATCTCCCCGTGAGTATGACTCGCGCCGAGGATGATTGCAAGCGGCCAGAAGATGTTGATCTTAGCGCCGAATCCAGTCGTCGCGCAGCGAATAGAGGCGCGACTTGAGATATTGTTTCGGACGCTCCAAGCGAACTGGTTTGAGAAAATAACGCAAGGCGCGCCGGCTTAGCTTTGGTTCGTAGCCAAATTGCGGCATGAGATCGCGGCAATGCCATTCCACCCAGCCAATTTCGGCATGTGACAATTGCCGCTTCCAGCGCGTCGCTGGCTCAGTGCTAATTTGTGAAAAGTCAACACCTGCGGTTGAATTTCCCGACCAGAAACGGCCGACCTTTGTCGGTTTGAGAACGGTCTCGGGATGGAAACCGATTTCGAGATAATCACAAACTTTTTGCATCGACATGGAAGGATCGGCCACAAGCTGCTCGTACGGAATTACCAAACCGGAGATCTCGCCATCGCGGACGCGCTTTGCCAATTTCGCGGCGACGCGCCAATGCGCGATGACGTAGTAAACCGAGAAGCGTCTCGTCTTTCGCGTTTTTTCCAGCGCGATTTGCGTTGCCAGGATCGCGCGCGGATCGCGCATCGTGACTAGAAGTTTAGCGTACGGAAAACGAGCGAAGATTGCTGGAATATGATTGCGGTTCGCGGGCGTCTTCTCGATCCAGCGCTTGATCCCGCCGAGCGGAATATCGAACGTCGCAGCGTACGATTCGGCCATGAGCGCAAGCAAATCCCGCTCTGCATTCGCGGGATCGAAGGCAACGCGTTCAAAAGTTTCGAGGAATTTCTGCTGTGGAAAACCGGTATATTCGTGTTCTCTCCACTTCGGTTCACCGCCGAACAAAACGCGCGAGAACGATTGTTCGGTGAGATAATCAAACTGCACACGCCGACCGCGCTCGCCGTATTTTGTGAGCACAGTTGGAAAATAGGCTGTCTCTTGCTGGAGAACGAGCAACTCAGGATGCCCGTCGAGCAGTGAAGCCAACAAAGTAGTGCCGGATTTTGCCTGGCCGGCGATGAAACAGGCGCGCTGCTCGAACGGCAATTGCAAGATTGACATGTTTATTTCGCGCGGCCCGAGCCAAGAAACCAATCGATAAAGCGAGGCAACCCATCGCTCAATCGGGTCGATGGATCATAACCAAGCAATTTCCTCGCTTTTGCAATGTCAGCGTAAGTCAGCGGCACGTCGCCCGGTTGTTCGGGCAACCGGTTGATCTTCGCTTTTTTGCCGAGCGCATTTTCAATCGCTGCGATCAAATCTTTGAGCTGGATGGTTTCGTTTTCGCCGAGATTGAAGATGTCGAACAAGGGTCCCCCGTAATCGAGCGCGGCGACGGTTCCCTGAATGATGTCGTCGATGTAAGTGTAATCGCGTCGCGTGGACCCGTCGCCGAACTGATCGATCGGTTGACCCGCGTAAATCTTTCTTGTGAACTGATGAATAGCCAGATCGGGCCGTTGTCGCGGACCGTAAACCGTAAAGTAACGGAGCGCGACGACGCGCATTTGGTAGAGGTGCGAAAAAGTGGAGCAGAGGAATTCGCCAGCGATTTTCGTCGCCGCGTACGGACTGATTGTTTGGGTAAGATGTTGATCTTCGGAAAAGGGGACCGTTTTTGAAATGCCGTAAACCGATGAGCTGGAAGCAAAGATGAATCGCTCAACCCCAGTCACGCGCCCGGCGTCGAGCAGATGCAATGTGCCGTTGACGTTGGTGTCGTAATAAAGTTGCGGGTGAAGGATTGACGGCCGAACTCCCGCGCGCGCGGCCAAATGCGCGATCGCCTCAAATTTTTTCTGATGAAATAAATTTCGCACGGCCGCGCTGTCGCGAAGATCGACAGGGTGGACCGCCGCGTCCCTGGAGACGGCGGCGATGTTCTCGCGCTTGATTTGCGGATCGTAAAAATCATTGAAGTCGTCAAGGATGGCGACGTCATGACCGCTCGTGAGCAGTTTTTCGACCAGGTGCGAGCCGATGAATCCAGCGCCGCCGGTGACGAGAATTCGCATCCTGCGAGGGTAAAGATGAAGCTCGGTCCGGGCAAGGGGAGAACCACGTTCAAGATCGCATTGTCGATCTTTGCCCTGTTCATTCTTTCCTTCGCGGCAACGCTTGCCATCCGACTTTGGCCGGAATTAATGCGGCCGAAATATGTTGATCCGGCGTTTCGACTTCCGTCTCCGCTTGAGCTGGCCTCGCTTCCAACCGCTGCGCGTTTTGATTTTCCGCTCGGCAGCGAAAACGGCGCGATGAGCTACAACGCCCAACGGTTCACGGAAAACCATCACCTCGGCGACGATTTGAACGGAATCGGCGGCGAAAACAGCGATCTGGGCGATCCGATCTACGCCATCGCCGACGGGCGCGTTTTGCTGGCGCGCGATGGCGGCCCCAGCTGGGGCAATGTCGTCATTGTCCTGCACGCCTATATCGAAAATGGAGCCGGCGGGAGCCGAGCGACAACGACAAAGCCCGCAAGGGTTGGCGAGCCAATCAATGGCGAACGCAAGTACGTGCAATCGTACTACGGCCACGTGCAAACAATGCTGGTGCACAAGGGCAACAATGTTCGGCGCGGCCAGCAAATCGCAACGGTGGGAACCGGCGGCGGCCGTTATTTCGCGCATCTGCATTTTGAAATGCGCGAATTCATCACGCCGTTCATTGGGCCAGGCTATCGCGCAGACACACGCGGCCGGTTGGATCCAACGGCGTTTATCGAGGCACATCGCGGCGCGCCCGAAGACGATGTGGGACGCGCGCGAATGCGTTAAGCGTTTAGGAGAAATTGCGCCAGTGCAAAAGCAGATAACTCCAGTTCGCGAAAAACAAAATTATGACAAGGGCTCGAATGAATTTCTTCTCCGCGGCGGTAAATCGCGTGATTCGTAAGCGCCGGGCGCGCGTGATTAAAACGACAAACGCATAAACATTAAAGATCGACAATGTGCACAACGTGACGAGGACAAGCGGATTCCAGCTCAGTGCCGAAGGAAAATCTCCATGAAAAAACGCGATTGCCGACCGCGTCGCCCCACACGTGACGCAGGGGAGGCCGGTGAGATCGTGAAATAGACAGCGCGGCCATGGTAAACCAGCGGCAAACCAGGTCGCCGCACCCGCGAGGGACACAAACGAGACGCTCAGCCAAATCAACTCGTGATCGGTTTCGCCGAAAGTGAGCTGACGACGACAAAGCTGCATCGCCCGGGATCAGTGGTGGTGACTCAAGGCTATGGCCGCGGGAAATAATATGACCAGGATAATCCCGGCTCCGCAACAAACGATCAGCGGAAGAAACACCGCCAAAACCGCGCGGCCGGTATCGGTTTCGTGAGCGCGGGCCAAGCCGATGCAGCGAAGGACGATTCCCCAAACTCCCACGATAAGAGCGCCGCAAAGTGGAACGACCATGAGCGGAGAAACGGAGCCACCGGAAAAACAGACGACGCGAAACGTCGTTTCAAACGATTGCCTGGCACCGCCCACAATCATTAGACACACGTGCAGAATCGCCGCGTTGATGAAGACGCCGATTACGATGAGGAGCGGGGTAAAGACCAGAAGCAAAACCCAGCCGATTCCCATCCCGACGAAGTGAAGGAGCGGGTTATTCCTACTCGCAAAAATACCAAGCGATTGAAACACAAAGCTATAAATCAAATAGACGATCAAGCCAAAGCTCCCTCCGATCAGCGCATAAAGCAGAGGCTCGCTCAATCCGCCTTCACGCTTCATCGCGGTGAAGGCATCGGTCGGTCTGCCTAAAATCATTTGCAGTGTTTCGAGAAACGCGTTGAAAAAGCCGCGTTCCTGACGGTGGTCCCACGGCAATCCGCTGCCCGGGGCCGGAGTCTCCGATGTCGATCCTGCGACCGCGGGGGAGATTGTCGATGTTACCGCCGTTGGTGGAGGCGGCATGGCAGGCGGGGCCGTCTCAAACTCTGCAAATTGCGAGAGCGGTTGCCAACTTGCCATGCCTTCGCGCCAGCCGAGATCGGTGGGAGCAAAACGCCCGGCGCGAAGTCCTTCGCGCACGTCTTCCTCGGAAAATGCGCCCAGACTTGTTGCGCCCCGACTAACGTGGATCATCGCCATAAGATTGGCGTTTTATAAAACG
Organism: Verrucomicrobiota bacterium; assembly: GCA_003219195.1. Lineage (GTDB taxonomy): Bacteria > Verrucomicrobiota > Verrucomicrobiia > Chthoniobacterales > UBA10450 > UBA10450. The sequence goes on along the minus strand of QHPX01000155.1, from coordinate 30,620 downwards.
CAATGCGGAAAGTCAATCGCGCCAGTCTGCCAGTCCGGTAGCTCGCACACGCGCAGCTCCAATCGCCTCCTTGGAAACCGCCTTCGAAGATGTTTGCGGCATTGCCATAAGTAATTCACGTATAGCAGCCGAATTCGCAGCGGCGACCAAAAGGCGGTAGTCACGCTTAGGCGCGCCCTTGGTTATCGAGTGCGCGCCAGAAATACCAAGCCGCGATCGAGCGATAGGGGCGCCATTTTTCGCCGAACTTCAAAAGCTGTTTGGGCGTGGGAAGTTTTCGGCGACCGAAAGTCTTCGCGAAACCTTTGCGCACTCCGTAATCGTGCACCGGCCAGATATCGGGCCGGGCAAGATCGAAAAGCAAAAGCATCTCGACGGTCCAGCGGCCAATCCCGCGCACCGTAGTCAAGCGCGCAATAATTTCCTCGTCGGTCATGCGCGCGAGCGCCCGGGCCGAGGGTACCGTTCCGTCCAAAGTTTTGGCTGCAAGATCCTTTAAGGCCGCGATTTTGCTGCGCGACAGTCCGGCCGCGCGAAACCTTTTATCCAGCGTCTCGAGAACGAGCTTTGGGTCGAGATATTTTCGGCGTGGGTAAAGCGCGCGGACTCTGCTCCAAATCGTCGCGGCAGCTTTTCCGCTAAGTTGTTGATACGCAATCGACTCGGCCAGAGCATCGAAAGGTCGAGTCGACACAGGCGATTTGATGTTGTAGCGAAGCGAGCGTGCGATCAGCGCAGCCATGCGAGAATCAGTCGCGGCGAGATGTTGCTCGGGAGTCATTGACGCGGAGTTTACGCGATGCGAGGTCTTGTTAAAGTTCGGACATAAAAAGATTTTTTCTCGCCGCAAAAGTGACGAAAATTTACGAGATGATTGCGCTCTCGCCATCATAAATTGAGATCACAACCTTGCGCGCGCGGAAAGGTTTGAAATTATTGAAGCTGGGCACGTCGAATCGGGGAGGGAAAATGTTTTTTTGGGAAAATGGGTTCAACTTAAAAGAGCGTCTCGTGCCCCAAGGTTTGTCTAACGCCGCAAGCGCGGCGGTCGAGGCGTTAAAGATCAATTCGATCATGGAGAAACTGCGCAAGGGTCGGCCAGCGGTGCTGAAGCGGCGCAACGTCCACGGCGAGCAAATGGCCAATCTGGCCAATTTCTATTTTCGCACCTGGAACATTCCGATTCGTTTCCTGAGCAAAGTCAAAGTGTGGCGTCGCTGGGAGATCAAATGTTTCAACATGCTTAATGGCCATCGTTTTTGCGCGGTTGCCTCGGGCGAACGGACGGTGATCGAGGACAAGCTGCCAGGCGAAAGTCTTTGGGACCACATGAACCGCGGCACGCTGACTGGGCGGATGCTAACAGCGGCAGCCAAGGAATTTCATCGCGCCCATCACTTTTGGAGCGACGAATTTCGCGGCCGTTGGTCGCACGGCGACGCGACCACGACCAATGTCATTTATGACGCGAAGAATGATCGAGCGCGCTTGATCGACTTCGAAATCATGCACGAAAAATCGCTGCCGACCACGGCGCGGCACGCCGACGATTTGCTTGTCTTTTTACTCGACATGGTGGGAATCGTTTCGAGCCGGCAGTGGCTGCCGTTCGCGCTCTGTTTTCTAAACGCGTACGGCGAAGCGGATGTGATCGCCGAGTTAAGAAAGCGGCTTGTTCTGCCGGGCGGTCTGGCGTGGATTTGGTGGGGGGTGCGCACGAATTTCACAAAGCCCGCGAAAGCAACGCGGCGGCTGGAGAAACTTCGCACCGAAATCAGGCGACTCGGGCTTCATCGGCCCGCGCGGGCCAAACGAGCGCGCACCAAACGGCTGCCTTCGATCCATTGCCAGGTGATGAGTCCCGGAATGCCGAGAGCCAGCTCGCGCACTCTCGCGATCAAAGACAAAGCAAAAGCGGCATCTCCGGGAATGCCGAGCAGATTGCCGACGACAAGATAACCGCCTTCTTGCACGCCGAGGCCTCCGGGAACGGGAAAGGCCACCGAGCGAATCGTCAAAACCATGCTTTGCAGAATGACCGCGTTAACCAGTGTCGCTTGCAGACCGAGCGCGTGAAGCGCAATCCAGATCTCGCCTGAGCCGCCGACCAGCGAAACAGTCGTCCACGCGCAGCACAAGACCACACCGCGCCGGCGTGTATAGAGCGCGCGAATGGTTCGATCCAATGTCTCACCGCTTTGCACGAGCGACTGCCACTCTGGCGAGTTGGCTAGCCGCGCGATGATGAGCCCGAGAAAACGGAACATACCGAGCCGCTGGACGAAATAGAACCCAGCCACGGCAAGAACGCCGACGAGCGTGCCGAGCAAAGTTGGACCGACGAAATTTTTCTGTCCAGTTACATCGACAATAAGCAGCAGTCCTAACAACGTAAACCCGGCCTGTGTGAAAACACCGAGCGTGACGTCCACGATCACGCTCGCCGCGGAGATCGACAACGGTGCACCATCGATCGCCGCCAGGCGCGCTCGCACAACGTCGCCGCCGACTGCGGCAGAGGGCACAAGTGTGCTGACCGATTCGCCAACCCAACGCATCCAAAAAAGTTTGTGCAGCGGCAAACGATCCGATCTCGGAAAGAGCGACCACCACGCTGCCGCGTCGAGGAACACCGGCACGAGAAAATGGTACGCAACCACTGCGGCAATGCCCCAGCCTGCCTTGGCAACGGCGGCGCCAACCTGCGGCACGCCCTCGCGAATGAGCAACACTGTGAAGAGCGCGGCTCCGGCGAAAAGAAACAAGTAAAGGGTGAGCTTAATTTTACCCGATGTTTTCATTGTCCATTGAAAAACAATTCGGGCGCGAGCGACGTGGTGCGCTCATTGCAATTACACGAAAATTAAACCGGAGCGATGCGCGCTCGGTTGAAACCGGTTGCTCAGACCGACCGATTCAGCACGGGCGGCTCGGCCTTTTCGATGGGAACAGGGATCGCCACGCTGATTTCGGGCGCTATTTCCGGCACTAAAGTCGGCAAAACGACACTGCGGCGCATCGGCTTGAGGATAACCAGGCAAAACGACAACCAGGCAAGACCGAGAACAATCCCCGCGAGCACATCCGTCAGATAATGCGCGCCCAACGCAATGCGGCTAAAGCCGACCAGGATAACGAGCAACGTCGCCATGGAAATGGTCAGAGCGCGCATGCGGCGCGTTTTCATTGCCGGGAGAACGAACAAAGCGAGTTGCCCATAAAGGAGAGTCGCTCCGATGGTATGGCCGCTGGCGAAACTGTAACCCGACCAGTCCACAAATGGACCTTCCAAAAATGGCCGATGTCGATGGACGAGGATTTTAACCCATTCATTGAGCAGCATGCCGCCGGGGACCGCCACGATCAACGTGACCAGCGAAGGCCACCAGCGTTTCCAGATAAAAAAGAGCACAAGGCAAAAAAGAACCACGCCGATTGACTCCGCTGCACCAAAGTCCGTGAAAGCCCGCAGCACACTGACCAGGGTGTTTGTCAAATGGGCATGGAACCAGGTCGCTACCTCGTGATCGGTGGTGGCGAGTGGGTTCATCGTGGCGAGAGCCACGCAATTCCGGGGGAGAATCAAGGGGTTTGTCACAAAAAAGCCAGTGAACGTAGTGCCCATTTAGGGCCCGTCAAATAGAAAAAAAAATGCCCTCCCGACACATCGCTTTATTGGGCAGCCATTCACGCTGTTGATGATTCCACACGCACACCCTAACCAGGCGCTGAAACCGACTGTCTTGTCCACACGAAAACGAGCTCAGCGTCGGCTTTGGGAGGCGCAAGTGGCAAGAAGTTATGCCAAGTGACGAGAAAATCGCGGCTGTCGTGCGCGATCGAGGATGCGGCTTAGCCGGATAGCGTTCTGATTTTTCGCGGTGACGTGGGTTGCGGCGGCGTTAAGAAAACGGCCGCGCAAAGAAAGACGAACACTGCCGCGGCGCCGGACCATTCCCAAAAGCCTAAGTGCCAGAAGACGGAATGTCGCAGGGCGCTGCAAATCGGCATCGCCCACGACGGTTTGAATCGCGTAAGCAGCAACAAAGATTCGCTAAGGAAAATCCCCGCGAGCGGCAACAGTGTCACCAATGACCAGGTCCAAAACAATCCCGCCCGAAAGCGGCGTTCTTTCCACGCGCACCAGCAACCGAACAACATTCCAATTGCCAAGAATGCCGCAGATGAACGGGAAAGAAATTCGTGCAGCCGTCGAATTCCCAACAGAGCATGTGCGTGCTGTGGCACAACGAGGCAGGCGCAAATCAGCGCGACAATTCCTGCGACAAACGCCCCGGCGCTTGCGCGCGCTACCCGCGGAGAGGCTATTTCCAAATGCCGCTGCAAATATCCGGCGAACGGCAGCATGAACAATCCGGCGAGCGCCATTCCGCAAGCGGGAAGCCAATGATGATTTGGATTGTCGCGCGGCGAGAGCAGGTTGGAAATGACGCGGTAACGCCAGTCGTAATTTTGCGGGAACATCCGCGCGCTCGCCGCAAGCGTTCCGAAAAAGGAAATAAAAATCAGCCCCAGCAATACGGCCAGAATTGATTTGCGATACAGCATTGCGGCCAAACAATGCACGTAAGAGGAAGCCTTGCAATTGTGCGGGAACAATCGGCCGCACCGCGATCAGTGTCGCGAGAGCGGGCTCTATCATTTTTTTGAATTGCTTCTTGCCAGAATATTTTTTATCCGATACACGGATTTTGAGTCGCTCATCCGATACAACGTTGTCCGCATCTTAACCTATGAAAAATATACGACTGTTCTTTGCCAGCCTGGTTCTCAGCGCCGCCACCTCCGCCATTGCCGGCACAGAGGAGTTTAAGGCGCAACCTGCCCCCAGCCCGGCGGAGGAAAACCACCGCGATCTGTTCGATTATGAGATGGACTACACGTTCAGCAGCAATTTCTACGACGTCCACGGCAACTTCGGTCACGGCGATTCGCTCTACAATGACTTCAGCTACGCTCATCGCTTCCTCATCACCGGCAAGTGGTATTTCCGGGCAGGATTTGAATACGAGCGGTTCGATTTCGGCGGCACCGATAATGGTTTGCCCGATCACCTCCAAACCGCGCACGCTCTACTGGCTCTGGAATATGTCGTGCACGATCATGCGGGAGCGGGTATCGAGATCGATCCCGGCCTCTTTTTCCAAAATGACGTCCACGGCAACGATTTCGATATACCGGCCAAGGCGTTCGTCACGTTTCCACTAAAGAAAGACAAAATTTTTGCCGTGATCGGAGTGGGCTTCGCGCTTAACCAGACTCCGATAGTTGCTCCCGGTGGTGGTATCATCTGGCTTTTCACCGACCATTTGCGTCTGGAAGGCGTCTTTCCAAAACCTGCGTTGGTTTATTATCCCAACGATAATTGGGAATTTCGCCTCTTCGGAAATTTGCTTTACGAAAGTTTCCGAACCGACGATGTCATAACCCCCGAGAGGAAGCTGCAAGTGCACGACGCATGGGTTCAATACAGCGAGGATCGTGCTGGCGTGCAGGCTACCTATTCTGGCCTCAAGCCGTTTGACATCTCGCTCGGCGGCGGCTACACACTCAGGCGGGACTTTGATTTCTTCCGCGCTGAAGCGAGCGCCAGAACGAGGCCTGCACCCTTCGTCAAGTTCGAGATCGAAGCGAAATTCTAGGGGAAGATTTCGTCGAGTTTTTTCGCCACCGACTGCGGACCGTGGACTTTTAGTCGCCCAGTTAAAAAGGCCCACGAGCCTTTGAGTGTTCCATTCGACATCGCGACCCAATCGTGATCGCTGGTGATGAAGGTGACGGTGGGATTGTCGATCTTGCCCCGGCCCATCTTGAACGTTCCATCGTTCACGTCGATCCACCATTCGCCGCCGTTCGCGCCGCTCAATTGCCATTGGTAACGCGCATGCACTCCCTTCGCTTTCGCCGCCTGAAAACTCTCGCGCATTCCATCAAACACCTGCTGCGGGTTCGAGTTCGCGGGCTCGTTTGACGCCGCGCTCGCCGCGCACAACGAAAGAGCCGCAGCCGCCATTGTGGTCAGGCAAAAACTCACTTTCTTCGCTTTCATCACATTATTGGATCGCTCTCGTGGCTCAAATTGGCTGTAGCAAACTGTAGCAACTCGTGTCGGCAAGGCGACGCTCTACGCAGCCGCTGAATTTACATTTCACCGGCGCGGCTCGTGAAGTTTCGTCGGCTCGACAGAGTCTCCTTAGTACAGATCCATTCGTCGGTGAGCAAATGCAGCCATCCGATTTCGGACAGAATTAATTACGTCGCCTGAAATCTCAGCTTGGATAAGCTCTTCGCGGTCGACTGAGGCAGCCGCGACAATGGAACCGTAGGGATCGACAATCGCTGATGTGCCGCAGAAAGTGACTCCGTCATCCGTCCCTACCCGATTCGCCAAGATGAGGTAGCTCTGGTTTTCAATCGCACGTGCCAAAGCTAGAATTCGGAGATGCTCGACTCGAAGAAATGGCCAGGCCGATGAATTTATCAACACGTTTGCGCGATGTTCGATGGCGAGCTTTCGACACATTTCAGGAAAGCGAAGGTCGTAGCAGATGCTTAGTCCGAGACGCAATCCGGCCAGGGTAAAACTGCTAAACTCATTGCCCGGCGAGAAGCACCCGCGCTCGTCGAGCGGCGCAGCCGTAACCAAATGAGTCTTTCGGTATTTCGCGACGACTTGACCGTTTGCGTCGACAACGAGTTGCGAATTGTAGATGAGCGCACCCTCCCGTTCTGAGACGCCGCTGACGATCGCGATGGAGAGGGCCTTCGCTATCGTCTGCACTTCGGGAACTGCTCCATCAGCCCAAGCTTTTGCATGTTTTTGAATTATCGGCATCGAATAGCCGGTATCGACCATTTCCGGAAAGACGATCAGCTCAGCGCCGGCATCCTTGGCGCGCGAAGAAAAGTCGCGAATCTTGCTCAGATTTGCCTCGAGATTACCGAGTGCGCACGAAATCTGGGCTGCGGCAATTTTCATTTGATTGTGGCGCAACTTCTCCAAGTTGCGTTCCCATTAATTCGCAAGTTCGAAACTTGCGCCACGACTTGATCTTAGCGCAAATTTTTGTCGAGCGCACCGATCTTGCGCGTTTCCGGCCAAATCATCGCGACCACGATCACGACGAGAATCGTTCCGATCCCGCCACCGACCACGGACAGGACCGGTCCGAAAAGCGCGGCGGTGAGTCCCGATTCGAGCGCGCCGAATTCGTTCGATGTGCCAATGAAAATATTGTTCACGGCAGAAACACGTCCGCGCATTTCATCGGGCGTGACCAGTTGCACAATGGAGCCCCGGACGATCACGCTCACACTATCAAAGGCACCGGCAATAAAAAGCATGCCCAGCGAAAGCCACAAGACCTTCGATATGCCGAAAATGACGGTGGCATCACAAACGCGCCCACCGCCGGCGCGGCGCGCATCCAACCAAGACCGACCGGTCCGCAATGTAAGATTTGATCGGCATAAATCGGAAGCAACGCGGTCGCTCCGCCGAGCAAGACCGCAAATAGATCGAGTGTGATCGTGGCAAGAATCACTTGCTTGCTGAAGACGAATCGCATGCCTGCAATCAAACTGCGCCACGGATTTTTCTCGACTTGATTTGCGGTCCGCGTGCCGCGGCGAATCGGCAGGACGAGGAGAAAAAACGAAAACGCGCAGAGAGCGTCGAGCGCGTAAACGAATGGAAACCCGGCGTGGGCGACGAGGAGACCGCTGATGCCCGGGCCGACGACCGATCCGATTTGGAAGACGCTGTTGTTCCAGGTCACAGCGTTGGCGAAAGCATCGCGAGACACCAATGTTGGAAAAAACGAGCTGCGCGCGGCCCATCCAAAAGTGCGGGCCGTTCCATAGATGAGAAGCAAAAGGTAAATCACGGGAATGGAAGCATCATCGAAATGGAACGCCGGATGGTGGCGCTCGAAGACGGCGGCAATGGCTCGCAATATCCCGTTTCCCTGCCGCAAGATCGACAGGTTCGGAATGGCAAGATGTTTCCAGGAAACCAACGCCAGCGCTACCGAAGCCAGTGCGCTGAAAATCTGCGACACCAGAATGATTCGTTTGCGGCTGAATCGGTCGGCCAGATGACCAGCCGGCAGTGAGAGCGCGACCACCGGCACCGCGATCACGAGTCCGACGAGACCAAGCGCGGTCGCCGAATGCGTGCGCGCGTAAATTTCCCATTCGACCGCGACCGCGAGCATCTGACGGCCTATGATCGACAATAAATTGCCAAGCGTGAACAAGCTGAACCCGCGGGATCGAAAAGCGGCGTAGGGATCGTGCGGTCGCGCCTCTGGCTTGACCAGCGGTGCGATCGCGGCGCGTTGGCCACGAGGCGAATCATAGCGGTTCGGTGGCAGGTCGTTTTCTTGCGGCATGTTCGAGCGCGTTCGCACGAACACGCGCATCAGATTCTAAATTCCGCAAACGCTACCGCAACTGCGCGATAGCAGATTCCGGCTCCCGAAGATCAATGGCAACGTTACTGGCAGCAGATCCCTGGGTAGGTCGAGGAATCTCTTGTCGCTATAAGCGGCGACCGACTCGAGAAGAACGATCGGCAGCGAAGGTCAGCGAGCACTGTAGCGGCGGTCTGTGACGCCGATTACAAAAGAAAAGACTCGATGAACATTTGCGACGATCCTTGATCGCCGCTACAAAACTGACATGCCGGAAGTTACCACTCCACTCAAACCAGCCACGTCCACTTCGCCTTACACGCGGAGCAATCCGTTTCCAGGCAAACTTGTCGTTAATCGCCGTTTGAGCGGCCCGGAATCGGCAAAGGACACGCGTCATTTCGAAATCGATCTCACCGGCTGGGGATTGAGCTTCGAAGTGGGCGATTCGATGGCGGTTTATCCGACCAACGATCCCGATCTGGTTGAGGAAATCATTCGGGCACTCGGTGGGAAAGGCGATGAGCCGGTGAAAGGACCAAAAGGCGACACCACTTTGGGCGAAGCGTTGCTGCGCGATTGTCGCATCACACAAACGACCCCGAAATTCTTGAAAGCGATCACTAAACGCGCGAACTCTGCGCTGCTGTTGAAAGACCTGCTCGAGCTGGAACGCAAGGAAGATTTGGAGCGATATCTTTGGGGCATGGAGGTGATTGATTTTCTGAATGAGCATCCCTCCGCAAAGTTTAGCCCGGAAGAATTCGTTGGGCTGCTCACGAAATTGCAGCCGCGGCTCTACTCCGTTGCGTCAAGCTTGCGCGTCCATCCCGAGCAAGTGCACTTCATCGTCGACGTGATCCGCTATGAAAGTCACGGCCGTGTGCGCAAAGGCGTGGCTTCGTCATTTCTGGCTGAACGCGCGGACAAGGTTCCCGTGCCGGTTTATCCCAGCTCTGCAAAGCATTTTCATCTGCCGGAAGATCCCGACACTCCGATCATCATGGTCGGACCAGGCACCGGCATCGCCCCGTTTCGCGCCTATTTGCAGGAACGAATGGCTCTCGGTGCAAAAGGAAAAAACTGGCTCTTCTTCGGATCGCAACGGGAGAAATGCGATTATGCCTACAAGGAAGACTTCGATCGATTCAAGCGCGAAGGCATTCTCACGCGGCTCGATTGTGCGTGGTCGCGCGATCAAGCCCATAAGGTTTATGTCCAGCATCGCATGCTGGAGAACGCAGCAAAGATCTGGAAGTGGATCGATTCCGAGGGCGCGCAGTTTTTTGTTTGCGGCGATGCGCGGCGCATGGCGAAGGATGTCGACGCAGCGTTGCGCAGGATCGTGCAGGAGCAAGGCGGCAAGAGCGTCGGTGAGGCAAACGGGTACGTCGAGAAACTGAAGAGCGACAAACGTTACAAGCGCGACGTGTATTAAATTCTCATCGTGTTGTAGCTGTCGCCGTCTCTGGCGGCAGTTTTGTCACGTCTGCCGCTAAGGACGGCGGCAGCTACAACGCCCGCGACGAAAAATACCGCGCACAGGATCGACAATCCCCCGCCGACAACCAGCCACGCCGGCCGGTAAGTCAGAACAAGACGCCCGTGCGAACCAGCGGGTAGTTCAACCGTCGGAAATAAGCTGCGATACGAATCGACGATGAGTTTTTGGCCCGCGATTCGCGCGACGTAGCCGCAAAAGTATGGGCGCGAAAAAGTCAGCAAGGCCGTACGATCGCCTTTCGCCACATCGACATCGACCTCGACGTGATTTCGCGACTCTACAATTCGTGAAATATTCGCAGAAACAAATTGGTCGCCCGGCCGGGAATCAATCGAAGTAACCGATCGCACTCGCGCAAACGGCGCAACGCGCCGATGAAAGACGCGGCCTTCTTCTGTCGACGCAACGAGCCGCCACTCGATCGCGGGCAGTGGAGCGACATTCACTTCCGAGGCAACCGCGATTCCATCGACGCCAAGTCGGGTCAATATGCCATCGGCCCCGGCTTGTTCCATGAGCAAATATTTGCCGGAATCCGCATCGATTTCACCGTGAATGGCGAAGTTGAAGTCGCGCGCCACGCCGGCGGCGAGAATCGGGCTATACCCGTTGATAAAATGCAAGCCGCCCCACATCGAAGTGCTTCCGGGCCGGACAATCTGCCCGACCCGTTCCGGTTTTTTCTCGATGCGATAGGTGTGTTCGGCCGCCGGATAAATACTCAAATAGAGCCGCTGCCGATCAAGCGGCGCGGCTTCGAGTAATTGTGGATCGAGATTGTACTTCGGCACGCCGCAATTCAGCGGGAGGCAAAAGTAAGTTGCCACGAATGCCGCAAAAGTGACGCAGGCCGGCGTCCACGCAAGAAGCTGTCTGCTTTGACCGGAAAAGAATTCCGGGACCGCCCAAAGCAGCGAGAGCCCGAGAAAAATCCATGTGAGTCGAAAAGCATTCGGGCCGTTCGTGTGCAAGATCGACATCGTGATTGCCGTCAATGCAACAAGCACGAATGCGATGATGCCGGGTAAAGCAAAATTTTCGCGCGATAGCAATTGAGGGCGCGCCCCGCGGCTCAGCCTGCGGAGCGCTTCCGCAGCACAAAGAGCAAGAATCAGATGAAAAAACGGCAACCAGCGAAAACTCCAGCGAAAAACTCCGGCACTTGGCAACATCGAGATCGCAAGAACAAGCAGGAGCAAGCCGAGCTCCCATCGGATTTTCCGGAGGGACGCCACCTCTGTCCCCGTTTCGCGCGCGAGGGTTAACAGCGACGCTATACGTGAATCACGTATAGCATATCTTGCGACAAATGCCGCGATGAGCGCGGCTGTAGCAACAAACCCGCAGGACAGCTCCGTAGCGGTGTGCGGCATCATGTGCGTGGAAAAATCGGCCCAATTTACTTTCCAGCACGGCAAAATGAATCCGGGCAATGCGGTGGGGGGAACAAGCCATTGCCAGTGAGCGGACGAGGGTTGCAACTCACGCGCGGAACCGTGAACGTAAGCAAAAGCTGCCAGCCAAGCCGGCGCGGAAAGACCGAACCCGAGAGCAGCGCCGAAGAGCAGCGGCAAGATCGACAACAGCGTTCGCGTTTGGATGAGCGACCGCAGACAAAGCCATGCGATCAAAAGCACCAGCATCAAAACGGTGTAAGGAAATCCGCCGGTGACGACGAGATAGACGAATGGGGCCGGCCACAAAAATCTCCAGCGAATTCGCTGTGGATCCAGCGCGCGCTCCAGGCCCCACCACGCCCAGGGGAACCAGGCGAACGCGCCAAGCGCGCCAAACCAATCGGTCGCGCCCCAACAAATGATCCAGCCGTTCAAAGCCGCGACCAGTGCGACAAAGATCGACATTGGGGCGGATAATTCGCGATCGCGCGCGAGCAGAAACGCGCCGGCGGCAAGGACGAAAAGATGAGTGATGGAAAGTGCGGCGGCTTGTTGGGGAAAGCTGAGCGAAAATTTCCAAATCAAAATGACGGCCGCGTTAATGAAAATCGAAAATGTTCCGTATTGAAATTCGCCGGCGAGATTGCTGCAGACCCAGGAGTACGGACTGAGCAGCGGAAGATGACCTTCGGACCAACTGCGCGCGACATCGGCAAAGACAGGTAAGATCGACAATTCATAATCGTCGTTCCAAAATACGAGCGGGTCGCGCCAAAGCAGGAGCAGGCAAAAGGCGAGAACTAACAGTCCGGAAGCGAAAGCTCCAATTGCGTCAAGGTGTTTAACGCGCATCGAAAATTTTGCGCGCCTTAACGTTCAACGTCCAACTTCCAGCGCTCAACGCTTCTGAATTGAACGCTGAAAGTTGAACGTTGAGCGTTGAGCGTTTTCCTCTTCATAGAACGACCGGTTTGCCTTCGGTCATGACGAGAACATTCTCTTCGATCCCGTGGCTGCGGGCGGCGGCTTGCAAACGCTGCAGCGGTTCGTCGAGCGGTTCGTAGCCGAGCCGAAAAGTTCCGTAATGCATCGGCACCAGGACCTTCGCGCGGAGCTCCGTGAAGGCTTTGACCGCTTCTTCCGGGTTCATGTGAACTTCGCGGCCGGTCGGCGGGTCGTAGGCGCCGATGGGAAGAAGCGCGATGTCGATCTTGTAATGATCTCCGATCTCCCTGAAGCCCGGAAAGAAAGCGCTGTCGCCACAGTGAAAAATTGTCCGGTCGTCCACCGAAACCGCGAACCCGCCAAATCCGCGATGCAAGTCCGCCAGAAAGCGCGCGCCCCAATGATAACAAGGCGTTAAGGAAACAGTGAGCGGCCCCAGTTGCACTGTCTGCCAGTAATCGAGCTCGTGGACAATGTGGAAACCGAGATCATGCACCAGATTACCCACGCCGATGGGGACGACGATCGGCTGGTTGGCCGCCACTCGCCGCAGCGTTCGCCGGTCAAGATGATCGAAATGCGCGTGGGTGACGAGGACGAAATCGATTTCCGGTAAGTGATGAATCTCAAACCCGGGCCGCTTCAGTCGTTTGATCACCTTCAGCCACTTCGACCAGTTCGGATCGATCAAGATATTGATCTCGTGTGTTTGCAGCAAAAACGAAGCGTGTCCGATCCAGGTGAGGCAAATTTCGCCTTTCTGGATTCTGGGGAACTGCGGTTGAAAATGATCGCCGGAACGCCTGACAAAAAGCGAAGGAATCAGGACGCTGGTGAGGAAATTGCGTTTGTGCCAGTCCGGCCGCGGACGCAAGCGAACCCGGGTCGAGCGTTTAGGGAAAGCGCCATCCTCCGATTTCTGACGAACGATGTTCCTCCGGCTTTTTTTCGAAAAAGGAATCGGCACTCTCGGGCAAGCATATAAGCTTGGCTGGGTGAAGTAAAATTTTTCGCGGCCGATGAGCGACATGTTGTAGCGCCGCTATCCTCAGCGGCGAGCCTCAAGATGTCTGCCGCCGAGACGGCGGCAGCTACAATGCGGTTGATTGACCCGCAATTCCGCCTTCAGTTCTGCGCAGGTATGCAAAGTTGGAAATTTATCATTCCTCTGATTATGATTTACTCACTCGCAACCGCGGCCGAGACGCGACTGCCGTTCAAAACCGTTTTCAAGGGACAAGATCAGTTCAATCGATTGGTCTCGCGAGCGAAGAACGAAAACTGGAAAGCCCTGCCGGTCGGCGAACGGACGGCGGCAGCGGGACAAGCGCTGGTGGGAACGCGCTACAAGCATTTCACTCTCGAAATCGACAACCGGATTGAAGCGCCCTCCGTGAATTTTCAAGGGATGGATTGCTGGACGTTTTTTGAGATCGCGCTGGCCTTTGCGCGAATGCTGAATGAGCCGGAGGAAAACTGGACGCCCGAGCGTTTGCTGCATTACATCGAACTGGACCGCTATCGCAGCGGCGAATGCACCGGCGATTATCTTTCGCGCCTGCATTACCTCGAGGACTGGCTGTTCGATAACGATCGGCGCGGATTGATTGTCGATCTTACGCGCGAGTACGGCGGGGTGAGCGTTCCGCATTCAGCGCGCGAAATGACGGTTGGCTGGCGGCATTATCGTTATCTTGCGCACAACCGGACGCTGCTGGGTCCGCTGGCACAAATGGAAGCGCGAGTTTCGGCGCGCGCTCTTTATCAAATTCCAAAACGCCGCGTGGCCGCAGTGGAACCGAGATTACGCAGCGGTGACATCATCGGAATCGTTTCGCGGGAGCGCAGCGGACTTTACTCAACGGCGCATGTCGGCCTGGCGCTGCGCACGAGTGACGGCCTACATTTCATGCACGCGTCGTCCCCGGGCAATTCGGGACGCGTAGTAGTTGACTCGCGGCTTTCGAGTTATCTCGCGCGGTACCGGAGCGATTCGGGAATTCTGGTTGCACGCCCGCTGCGGTAATTCGATTGCCGTAATCACGCCCGCGCTTAATCCTTACGCCGAATCTTTAAGACGGAACGAACATCGACATGAAACGAATCAGGGTTATGAAAACGCTTTTGTCCATTTCCCTTGCGTTGGCTACGGCGGCTCCGCTTTGGGCGGAAACGAAAGTTCGAGCAGGCCATTTCCCGAACGTAACGCATGTGCAGGGGTTGGTGGCACATGCACTTTCCCGCCAGGGGAAAGGCTGGTTTGAAGAGCGAATCGGCCCGGGGACAAAAATCGAATGGTTCGTTTACAACGCGGGTCCGAGCGCGATGGAGGCGCTTTTCGCGAAGTCGATCGAGCTTACCTACGTTGGGCCTGGACCGGCGCTAAACGCCTACACAAAGTCAAACGGCGACGAGATCCGATTGATCGGCGGAGCGGCCCTCGTCGTTCAGCCGGACCAAAACCTAAAAACGCCTGGCGACTTTCGAGGAAAAAAAATCGCCACGCCCCAACTTGGGAACACACAGGACATTTCATGCCGCGCATGGCTGGTGGCTGGCGGACTAAAAATTACACAGCTTGGCGGCCACGCCCAGGTTATTCCGACGCAAAACCCGGACCAGCTTGCTCTTTTCCGGGAAAAGAAAATCGACGCTGTCTGGACGGTGGAGCCCTGGGTCTCGCGCATCGAGATGGAAGCCAGGGGGAAGGTAATCGTGGAGGAACCGGAAACGGCGACCACCGTGCTGGTTTCAAGCGCGAAATTTCTGAGTGAGCAACGCGACCTCGTGCGCAAATTCGTACAGGCGAACGCAGAGCTGACGGATTGGATTTTGAAAAATGCGGCCGAAGCGCAGCGACTGGTCATGGCGGAACTGCTCGCGGAAACGAAGAGCGACATGACTCCGGAATTGATCGAGCATGCATGGAAACGAATTGTTTTCAGCGCGGAAATTCCGCGCGCGTCGGTGGAGAAATTTGCACAAAATTCTGTGCGGTCGGGGTTCATCAAGGCCGCGCCTGATCTTTCGCGACTGTTCGAAAAACCCTGATGTCGCTGCAAGAAGAACTGCAGGGTCCGCCGCCGGCGAAGCTTATTGTCGATCATGTTTCGAAATGGTTTCGGCAAAAGCGCCAGACGGTGCATGCGCTGGATGATATCTCGCTCAAAGTCGCTGAGGGCGAATTCATCGTCATCGTCGGTCCGAGCGGTTGCGGAAAATCGACGTTGCTCGACATCATCGCCGGCCTGGAAAAGCCGGATAAAGGGCGCGTGCTGGCCGACAATGAGCCGGTGCTCAATCCGGGTCGTCATCGACTCGTGATGTTTCAGGAATCGGCCCTGTTCCCCTGGCTCAATGCGTTCGGCAACGTCATGTTCGGTTTGAAGTTAAAGCCTGGCCTGCGCAATTCCGAACGGCGTGAGGTCGCAAAATTCTTTCTTCATCTGGTCGGCTTGGAAAAATTCATGGAAGCAAACGTGCACGAGCTCTCCGGCGGGATGAAACAGCGCGTGGCGCTGGCACGCGCGCTGGCGCCGAACCCGCGTGTGCTCTTAATGGACGAACCGTTCGCGGCGCTCGACGCCATGACGCGCGAGCAGCTTTACGGCGACATCCAGCGTATTTGGGAGAAGCGCCGCAAAACGATTATCTTCGTTACACACAACGTGCGGGAAGCGGCGTGCCTGGCCGATCGCGTCGTAATCATGTCTCCGACGCCGGGACGGATCCGCGAAGTTTTTGACATAACGCTGCCTCGCCCGCGCGATTTTAACAGCATCGAAATCGCCCGGCATGCATCGACATTGACGGCGGCCCTGAAAGAACACGGTGCTCATGCGACGTTGACCGGCTGATGAGACGAAGTTTGCTCGCGATTGTATTTTTCGTTGCGCTGGCCGCACTTTGGGGCGCGATCGTTCGTGCGCAAATTTGGTCGCCAGTCTTGCTGCCCTCTCCGCTCAGCGTCTGGGATTATGTGGTCAACGCCGGGCGCGACGGCACATTGTTGAGCGCTTCCATCGTAACATTACGGCGATTGCTGTCTGGTTATGTTATTGGCCTAGCGATCGGATTGCCGCTCGGTTTGTTGACCGCTTCATCGACTTTTGTCGAAGATACCATCGGCGTGCTCGCCCTGGGATTGCAGACGTTGCCAAGCGTCTGCTGGGTGCCGCTCGCGCTGCTTTGGTTCGGACAAACTGAAAGTGCAATGCTTTTTGTCGTGATTATGGGAACGGTCTGGTCGGTGGTGATCGCGACCGATACGGGAGTGCGCACGATTCCGCCGATCTATGCGCGGGCGGCACGCACGATGGGCTCGAGGCCGTTCCATAAATGGACGCGCGTCATTTTACCGGCATCGCTGCCATATTTGGTGAGCGGAATGAAACAAGGCTGGGCGTTTGCCTGGCGCTCACTCATGGCCGCGGAAATTTATGTGACCATTCTCACTGGATTCGGTCTCGGCCATCTCCTCCATTATGGACGCGAACTCAACGCGATGGACCAGGTCATCGGAATCATGCTGGTGATCATTGTCATCGGGTTGCTCGCGGACAAAATTCTCTTCTCCCCGTGGGAACGTTTTCTCCATCGCCGCTGGGGCACGGGAAAACGCTAAGCAGGATCGATTCGTTTAACCCGCCGGCGCCGGGACAGGCAACTCGATCACAAATGTCGCGCCTTTACCGAGTCCTTCGCTGCGTGCGCGAATCGTGCCCCCGTGCATCTCGATGGTCGCTTTGCCAATGGCCAGACCGAGGCCAAGCCCTTCGCGGTGCGGATCAGCCTGCTCAAAGGCTTCGAAAATTTTCTCGAGAGATTCCGGGGCAATGCCCACGCCGCTGTCGCTGATCTCGATGACGAGCAAGTTCGGCCTCGGATTATATGAACGCGCGGAAATCGTGCCGCCTTCCGGCGTGAATTTGCAGGCGTTGCGAAACACGTTCCAGAAAACCTGCTGCAGACGCGGAGGATCGACATGCACTTCGTGACGCGCAGCATCGAGAAACAGAGAAAGTTTGAGATGTCGATCTTCGATTTCGCTGCGGACAATTTCCAACGCATCCCCAAGCAATTCGTGCGCATCGGCCGGGCGAAGTTGAAGCTGTAATTTGCCGCGCGAGATGCGTGTGAGATCGAGCAGATCGTCGATCAACCGCGCCTCGAGTTCGACATTGCGGCAGACCATTTTTAATCCTTGCTGGATCTCCGGACTAAGATCGGGTTGATTTACCGTTCCGTCCGCCCAGATCAACACCGGTGTGAGAATTCCTGCTCGATCCGGCGCCGCTCGATAAAGAGCCCGATTAGACTCCCGAAGGCTTCGACCAGTTGCAGCAAATCGTGGTCGGGTTCGACCACCTGCTCACTGAACATCTCGATGACGCCATTGATGGCACGCCCCGCAAAAAGAGGAAAGGCAAAGCCGCCGTGCAATCCCGCCTCCACCGCCCCGGGCGCTCTCGGAAAATTCGGATCGACCGTGACGTCGTAAATCCAGGTCGGTTTCTCCGATTCCCAGACCCGGCCGGGCAGACCTTCGCCTTTTTTGAATTGAGTGGAACGCGAGACCTCCGCGAACTTTTCCAGCTTTTCCGCCCCTCCATGCCAGATGGATCGACAACCCAACAGTCCAGCCTCCGAATCGTAAAGCCACAGCGCGCTCAAAACCCAATCATCGATTGACGCGATGGTTTGGAGAATTGCTGAACTCGCCTGGCCGAGCGTCCAAGATCCGGCCAGGAGACTCGCTACAGCGTATTGCGACAGACGTCGGCGCTCAATCCGGACGCTCTCGGTAATGTCCCGCGCAATTTTTGAAGCCCCGATGACATGCCCACTCTCATCTTTGATCCGTGAAACTGTCAGCGACACATTCAACAATGTTCCGTCTTTCCGGCAGCGAACGGCATCGTAATGATGGATAGGCTCGCCTCGATGGATTCGTTCGAGAATGCCGTGCTCTTCATCGTGGCGCTCCGGTGGAACCAAAATCGTGACCGATTTGCCGATCACTTCGTCGTGCTTGTAGCCAAAGAGCCGGTCCGCTCCCTCGTTCCAACTGGTGATCTCGCCCTCGAGGTCTGTGCTGATGATCGCGTCCGCCGAAGCTTCGACAATCGCGGCCAACCGGCTCCTGGCAGTCTCGCCCCGTTTGCGCTCGGTGATGTCACGCAAATAGGCCGTGAAAAAATGGTTGCCGTTGATTTTAAATGGAGTGATGGCAAGCTCGACCAAGATTTCGGAACCGTCGTGCCGCAACGCTTCGATCTCGATCCGTTTTCCCAGCAAGGGGCCCTCCCCGGTCTTCAGATAATGAGCAAGTCCTTGTCGATGTTGCGCGCGCATTCGTTCAGGAACAATCAGCTCGGCCAGTTCTTTGCCGACTGCTTCGGCACGACTAAAACCGAACACGCGCTCAGCGGCGGGATTGAATTCCCGGACGCGACCGCTGCCGTCGATGGTGATGATGCAATCGAGCGCGGATTCCAGGATGGCGCGATTGAGCGTCTCCGCCCATTCCGGCAGAATTTGCTTCACGTCGCCTTCTTGTCGCCTTGATCCCATTGAACACCGTGCGGCTCGCAACTTTGAGCAGCACATGGCGTTCCGGCAGATTAACAGCCTGACCTCTCGCCGATCAATGCCGATTCGGAGTCAATTGCCGCGTCTCCATGGGTTCGTAACCGAAATGGGGGTCGAGCCGCCTCAACGCATCAATCGCATATTGTCGATCTTCGGCGAAAAGATAATCCTCGAAACCGCCAATCTTGCCGCGCCGCACTTTGAACGATTCCGGGTCGCGTATATCACGGGCCTGGAGAATCTTCAAATCGAAAACGCCGGCTGCCTCCAATTTTTGCATGTTGCCGAACTCCGAAAAATCGAGCGCGTCCTGAAAGATCGACATGTTGGGTGTCGTTTCGCCGAGCAAGGCGAGCAACGCGCGAAATTGTTCGGCGGGCGCCGCGCGCAGCGATTCATATCGCAGGAGGGAGAAGTTGCGGCGGCCTGAAAATTCATCCAGCCAATCGTTCATCGTTTTGACGATGGAGCCGATCCCGAATTGCTGATCGCGTAACATCTCACCGATGGTTCTCTGGCCAAATTCGTCACGCGTTCCGGGATCGCGCCTGGTCATTTGTAAATAGAGCGAAACAAAAACGTCGCGCGGATCGCGCGCGAGCAGCACGATCTTTGCCCGGCGCAGTTCTTTCGCTGGGACCAAGTATTTACCGCGGACCGCGTCCCAAAGGTTTCCCTTCGTCCTGTGCTCAAACAAATCATGCGAATAAATGACGCGTGGAATTGCCGGATCGCCGTACCGCTCCGGCGTGAGGGTGAAGTCATGGCCGCGGCACTTGCAAAAGTAAGCGCAGAGAAACGTCCGCAGCCAGGTGCGTCCGCTTTTCGGGATCGAGAGGACGATCATGTCCCCGCCCGAAAGAGCGCGAGAGCGGCTGCTCAAATTCCAGCGCGGCCGAAACATTCCGCATTGTGAAACGATCATCCGCTCGCGTCCAGCGCGACGCCGCCTGGTTTGCAAAGCAACCCGATCGTGATTATAATTTATTCTCCAAAAATGGGGGCGTACTGGCTTCGACTTGTGGTTGGAAGCGCAGGCGGCATGTCGAGGATGGTTCGTTGGCCTCGTAAAAAACCGGACCAAAAAAATAAACGCAGATCACGAAGATCTCGCTCTCGCGGCTTAATTGACCGCGACGTTTCCGGCGCGACGCCTGCTAGCATCGGGAACGTGGACAGCAGGCTGGCCAATCGGCGGGGCGACCGCGCCGAGCGGTGAATCGAATTTCGCGGACGCTCGGGGGCCGGCAGTGTGCCGGTGCAACGTTCGGCTCCTTAAAACTCATCGCCGGATAAACATGTAGATGGCTGCGTGGACAGCGACGAGGACAGGGGTTCAACTCCCCTCGCCTCCAGATTGCTGATAATAAGGATGTTGTAACGCGCGAATGGCATGCATGGGAACGTAAATGGAAACACGTCCACTACTGTCCGTTTTTTTTGGCTCACGGTTTTTCACCCGTGACCCACCTTTTTTATTAGTGCACTTCCGCTTCGGAATGATCCGCGCTTCGAGAAACTCGCTTCGACTGCACCTGCTTGCCGCGCTGGGTGAAACGGCCCCAGACATGCCGATCTTGCAGGCGGCGCTCGACTTTTCGCAGTTTGAGAACATGCAAAAATTGGAGGCAGCTGGTGCTTTTGATTCAAAAATCCTGCGCCAGGGCGATGTGTGCGATCCGGAATCGTTCAAAGTGCGACGCGGAAAGGTGGGCGGTTATCGGGAGTATCTTTCGACCGAAGATCAAGAATACGCCGCGGACGCGTTGACCAAACTCGATCCTCGATTCGGTTACGACGCGCGCTAGAACATGCCGCGACAATTCCGATGTAGCCTTGCTTTCGCGTGGCCAAGCCGTTAGTCTGGCCCGCACCGCTCGATGCCATCGAAAAAGGTAAAAGAGAAACGACAACAGGATCAAGGCAGAGAGCGTAATCCGGCGGAGGAACCGGAGGCGCTCAATCGCGCTCGCGCAATTCTCGATTCTACGCTCGATTGTATCATCACCATGGACGCCACCGGTCGCGTCCGAGAATTCAATTCCGTGGCCGAACGTGTCTTCGGTTTTAAGCGCGCGGAGGCCATCGGAGAGGAGTTGGCCGAGCTGATTATTCCACCGCGGATGCGCGCGCAACATCGAAGAGGATTAGCTCATTATTTGAGAACAGGTGAAGGGCCGCTGCTCGGAAAACGGGTCGAGATCGCGGGGATGCGTCGCGATGGTTCGGAAATTCTCGTCGAGCTTGCGATCAGCCCGTTCAAAATCGACGGATCGACGCTTTTCACAGCATATCTGCGCGACATCACCGAGCGTAAACGCAACGAAGAAGCTAGCCGGCGTTTGGCGGCAATCGTTGAATCTTCCGACGACGCGATCGTTAGCACAGACCTCAATGGAAAGATTACGAGTTGGAACCAAGGCGCGGAACGGCTCTTTGGTTACAAGGCCGACGAAGTGATCGGCAAATCAATGGCCATTCTCATTCCGCCGCCGCAGCGTCAAAACGAGGGACCAGCCATTCTCGCCCGGATCCGTTACGGGGAGCGTATCGATCATTACGAGACCGTTCGTCGCCGTAAAGACGGAATCCTGCTTGAGGTTTCACTAACATTTTCCCCGATCAAAGACGAGCGCGGCCGTGTTGTCGGCGCTTCAAAAATCGCCCGCGACATTACTGAGCGCGTTCGAAGTGATCGGAGGTGTGCCGCGCAGTACACCGTCACGGGGTTGCTGGCCGGCTCGCAGTCGCTCAACGCAACCGGGCCTCAGATCATCCAGGCGATTGCCGCGAGCGGGAATTGGGTTTTCGGTTCCATCTGGCTGTATCGTGAGGAGGAGAAGGTGCTGCGTTGTGAAACGACGTGGCGTACGGGCGCGCCCTGGCTCGCCAAGTTCGAAGCGGTCACTCGCACCATGCCGCTCCTGAACACGATCGGTCTGCCTGGGAGAGTGTTCGCCTCAAAAAAGCCTACGTGGATTTCTGATGTGACTCGCGATAAGAATTTTCCACGAAAAGATGCAGCAGCAGAGGCTGGCATCCGCGGCGGTTTCGGTTTTCCGCTTTTCGCTGAAGGCTCGATTAAAGGCGTCCTCGAGCTGCTCAGCCCGGCAATTGTTCAGCCCGACGACGACCTGCTCCAATTAGCAGCAGCGCTTGGGAGTCAAATCGGCCTTTTTATTCATCGGCGGAAGATTGAGGCAGAGTTACAGCGACGGAAAGAGGCGTTCGATGCCGCGAACGCAGTCAAGGATCGATTTCTTGCGACGCTTAGCCGCCAGTTGCGCACGCCGCTTACGCCCGTTCTGATCTGGGCTGGCGGCACCGTCAACCAGCCTGGTCTCAGTCCAGAGATTCAGGAAGGATTACGAATGGTCTGCCGCAACGTTGAATTCGATGCATGGCTCCTCGACGACCTGCTCGATCTCAGCCGCCTCTCGCGCGGCAAGATACAGCTTCAACTTCGCACAGCCGATGTGCATGAATTGCTTCAGCACGCCATCGAGATCGTGCGGACCGAAATCGAAAATCGACATCTTACGCTTGCCGTCTCTCTCGAGGCTTTTTTGCACACTTGGCCCGTCGACCCTCCACGCTTGCAGCAGGTTTTCTGGAACGTGCTTCGTAACGCCTGCAAATTTACGCCAGAACACGGCGCGGTTTCTGTGCGCTCATGCAACCGGACACCCGACGTAATGACCATCGAGATCAGCGACAGCGGCGTCGGGATCGAACCCGAATTTCTCGACAAGATATTCGATGTCTTTGAGCAGGTCGATTCTCGCCACGAAGGCCTTGGACTTGGTCTTGCCATTAGTAAAGCGATCATTGAGATGCATGGAGGCACGATTTCCGCGCGCAGCAAAGGACTGGGGAAAGGTACTACATTTGCGATCGAGTTGCTGAGAGATCGGGATCATTTCATCGGGTAATCTAGTGAGCCTCTTCGCGGCGCCTGGAGGTTCGGCAAGACGAGCCGACGATCTCATCCGTCGGTCACGCTCGGCAGGAATTGAAAATCCAGCAGGGACTCGATGGAAACAAAGCTAGGGAAATCATTCAGGCGATCAAGTCGCAAGGTTTCAAAGTGCAAAGTCAGGTGCAAGATCAACAAATTCGGGTCACAGGAAAAAAGAAGGACGACTGGCAAGCTGTGATTCAATTCGTGCGCAGCCGCGACTTCGGTGTCGCCACAAATTTCAAGAATTTCCGCGACTGACCTCTTCTTGCAAGCAGAGGCTGAAAGCTTTTTTTGCAGTTTGTGCTCCCGAAAATTATCCGCGCCGCAGGGCCGCATTGCTGAAAATTCGCTAACATCACTCCGCTAAATGACTTACGTTGAAAAGCATAGTTCGTGCCAATATTTGATTAGTTACGACGTTGTAACGAATTATTATACTTGACGATATTATGAAGAAATCAGATAATCCTCATTAGTATGAATAAATCATATAATCACCATTATTATGAATAAATTAAAACTCAGCTTATTGGCCCTCGCAATTTGCGCGGGATTCACCTCAGCGGCGAACGCCCAAACCTCCCCCGGCCCCGGATTCCAGTTTTCCGCAGACGCCTACGGTACGCACGCGACCCTTGGAAACACGGTCGTCGCAGGCAAGACGGCGGTTTCGACCCTGGGACCGTGCGGGACCACGGAGCCACCGGTGCACACCGAGAATACGGTTCTGACCGCCAGCTTACCCCCGCTGTTCACCACCGGCGTTATCAACACGACAGCCGACGGCAAAATCCTGCCCGACGGCACGCTGCAGTCCACGGCCACGGCCGACGTCCACGACGCCAGCCTGCTGGGCGGAGTCATTACCGCGGACGAGGTCAAGGCCGTAAGTACGACCACACATGATGCCACCGGTTTTCACACGAGCGCGGCAGGCTCGACCTTCGCCAATCTGGTGGTGGCCGGGGTTCCCATCCTCGTCAATCCCGCGCCGAACACCGTTATCAATCTGCCCGGCTTCGGCCACGTGGTGCTCAACGAGCAGATCTCAAAGGTGAAGGGGACAACTGCGTCCCTCACGGTGAACATGATCCACGTCTTCATCGAGCAAGCGAACGCCCTGGGGATCCCCATCGGGACGGAGATCATCGTATCCCACGCCTTCAGCAGCTTGAGGTCCGAGGTCAATGGAACCTTGGATGGGAGCGCCTACGGCACCACGGCTACCGTTGGAAACGTGGTCACGTCGGGCCCGAGTGCCCTCGTGAAGATGTCGTGCTTAGGGACCAATGGTAACCTCAAGACCAACTCGGTTGCTCAGGTCCAGGTCCCTCCTCTGTTCTCGGTGGGCGAAGTGGACGACACCGTGCAGGGAACTGTGAACGGCACCTCGGCGGTGGGTGAGACGACATCAACGGTCCAAGCCGTCACCGTCCTCACCGACCTAGTGACGGCGAGCGTGGTGAAGGCCGACGCTCACGCTTCGAAGATCAATGGAAACCTGACCTTCAGCGATACCGGCTCGATGTTCGTCGGCCTGTCCGTCAAAGGGTTCCCGGAGATCGGCGATGACGTGGCACCGAACACAAGGCTTCACATCGCCGGGCTGGGGACGCTCTGGCTCCACCGAGTTATCCATACGTCGAACAGCATCGAGGTCCGAATGATCGAGCTCATTGTGACCGAGGCGAATAGCTTCGGGATCCCGATCGGCACCGACGTTCAGGTCGCCGCGGCGGAGGCATCTGTTCACTAGCCAGATTACCCGTCGCCGAACGACGGTGACAAGCATGCGGACAGGAAGGGCCCCGTCACGGGGCCCTTTCGATGATCTGGAGGGAGGAGGCGGGGCGGCTCGCAACCGGCCGATGCGGCGCGGGATCGCGATCAGCAGCATCACCGCTGCAACTGATTGCATCGGGGTGACTGCACCCGACGGCGCGATCGTAAACGCATCCGCCGCTGCTGGAAATTAACGCCTTTTTCACTGCTTTAATTTGCCCATGTTCAGGAACGCCTCGCAACGGTGAAGGAGCGCACCGCCGTTTTGGCTTGTCTTGTCTGGTTTTACGTGGTAAACGGAGGATCCTTTCAGGGCCATCATGAAACAGATTCTTCTCAATCTGAGCGGTCACGCGGCTGTCATCACGGAGCCGCTGTTAAACGGGGCCTATCGAAGCAAAAGGCGTGTTCACCCATTGCTGAAGACGGCGGCGATGCTGATGCCGCTGCTGTTGCTAGCCGCAGAGGGCCGAGCGCAGTCTGCTGTGGACGGCTTCGATCCCGGAGCGGACCGCAATGTTAAAGCTTTGGCCGTGCAACCGGACGGCAAGATTATAGTCGGTGGAACTTTCTCCAGCCTTGGCGGTGGGGGGACCGGCACAACGACGCGCAAGCGCATCGGACGGCTAAACTCTGACGGCACGCTTGACACAAACTTCAATCCCGGTGCGAACGACATTGTCGATGCGCTGGCGGTGCAAGGCGACGGCAAGATTGTAGTCGGTGGATTTTTCACCACCCTCGGGGGCGGCGGCACAATCGTGCGCAATCACATCGGGCGAGTCAATTCAGACGGCACTCTCGACACCAGCTTCGATCCCGGGGCGAACGCGGAAATCACCTGTGTGGCGCTACAAGCAGATGGGAAAATACTGGTCGGAGGAAGTTTTACCACTCTCGGCGGCGGGGGCACCGGCACGATCGTGCGCAATCGTATCGCGCGGCTGAATCCCGATGGCACGCTCGACACCGGCTTCAATCCCGGTGCGAATGATCGAATCTCTGCGATTGCGCTGCAATCCGATGGCAAGATTTTAGTTGGAGGAAATTTCACCACGCTCGGCGGCGGCGGCACCGGCACAGTTGCGCGCAGCTGCATCGGGCGGCTGAATCCCGACGGCACGATCGACACTGCTTTTAATCCTGGTGCGACCGGCCGCGGTACGGAGGCGCAAGACAGCACGATTTTTGCTATTGTGGTACAGGCTGATGGCAAAATCGTGATCGGTGGAGAATTGACTGCTGTCGGCGGTGGCACTGGCACCGCTTTTGCGCGCAGCCAGATTGCGCGAGTGAATGCTGATGGCACAGTCGACAGTTTTGATCCTGGCGCTAGTAACGACGTCAAAGGATTGGCGGTGCAACCCGACGGCAAGATTTTGGTCGTCGGCGATTTCACCAAGCTCGGGGGCGGCGGCACTGGCGTAATATCGCGAAACCTCATCGGCCGGCTTAATCTTGACGGCACCGTTGATGCATTCAACCCAGGCGCGAATAACCCGGCTATGATTTGCGTGGCTGTGCAAGCGGATGGAAAGGTTGTGGTCGGAGGAACTTGTAGCACTCTCGGTGGGGGCGGCTCCGGTATCTACACGCGCCATTTTATCGGTCGGCTTTACCCAGATGGGTCACTCGACACGGACTTCGATCCCGGCGCCAATAACAGCGTGCGCGCGGTCGCAAGGCAAGCGGACGGCAAGGTCATAGTCGGTGGAGATTTCACCACTCTCTGGGGCGGCGGCATCGGCACCGTGACGCGTAACCGGCTCGCACGCATTAATCCCGACGGCACGCTCGACGACGCCTTTGATCCGGGCGCGAACGGTGAAGTCAATGCGTTGGCGATCCAGGCCGACGGAAAAATTCTCGTCGCTGGCAACTTCACCACTCTGGGGGACGGCGGTACTGGCACAACTCTGCGCAACCATCTTGGCCGGCTCAATCCCGATGGCACACTCGATATCAGCTTCACTCGCGGTGCGAATCGCGCTGTTCTTGCTCTGGCGCTTCAGGCGGACGGCAAAATTCTAATCGGCGGAGATTTCACCAAACTCGCCGGCTCCCCGGCCATCGCTCGGAGCCGTATCGCACGGTTCAACGCCGATGGCACGGCGGACATCAGCTTCGATCCCGGTGCGAACCGCACGGTCCGTTCGCTCGCGGTCCAATTGGACGGCAAGATTTTAGTCGGTGGAGATTTCACGGCCCTCGGCGGTGGCGGCACCGGCACAACGACGCGCAAGCGCATCGGCCGGCTTAACCCAGACGGCACGCTTGACATCACCTTCAATCCAGGCGCGGGCGGCTCTGTCCGTGCTCTGGCACTTCAACCGGACGGCGAGATCTTAGCCGGTGGAGATTTCACCACTCTCGGCGGGTCTGCGCGCAACTTCATCGGCCGACTCAACCCTGATGGGACTCTCGATACCACCTTCAATCCCGGTGCAAATTTCAGTGTCCTCTCTTTAGCGCTGCAAACTGACGGCAAGATTTTGGTAGCAGGATCTTTCACCACTCTCGGGGGCGGTGGTACGGCCCAGCGCAACTTCATCGGACGGCTTAACCCCGACGGCACGCTTGACGCAAGTTTCGATCCCGGCGCGAACGTCACTGTCCGCGCTCTGGCGGTGGAAACGGACGGCAAGATTTTGGCAGGTGGAGATTTCACCACCCTCGGGGGCGGTGGCGCCGGAACGACCCCGCGCAATTTCATCGGTAGGCTGACCAACCCCAACCCCGCTTCGCAGGAGCTTACCGTCGACACCAGTGGCACGACGATTAACTGGCTTCGGAGCAGCGCGTCGCCGGAAGTTGACCGCGTCACGTTCGAGCTCTCGACGGATGGCATCAACTACACTGCGCTCGCCGACCCAACCCGCGTCCCCGGTGGCTGGCAACTGACAGGGCAAAGTTTGCCCACTCAAGAGAATATCTTCGTCCGCGCCCGCGGCTTCTATTCGACGGGTGAATCTGACGGCTCAGGCTCAATCATCGAGTCCGTACGCAACGCCTTCATCTCACCGCCATAGTCACAGACGCAGGTCGTTTCTCCGAAGACACATGGCACAAGTAGCTTCGACATCGGAAGCTGCCGCTCACCGGTCCTGGCACCGAATGTCGCACGGGCGGAGCGGTCAGCCAATGAGGGTCCTTCCGCGGGGCGAACAACCGGTCAAGAAGCAAATTACCGACCTGCGCGTAAAATAAAGCTCGACAAATTGTCGCAGTGCAGAAAAAATGGAAAATATGACAGCTCTGCACTTAAGAAAATCAAGCGGCCGTGCAGGCAAGACACCTGATTCCCTAGAGCGATGATCGACCCATCTCGTTCACTAACGCCGAAGTCGAGCGCCAAATCGAGCCGTCGTATTATCCGCGTAAAAATCCCGCGTGGCCGCAAAAACCGCCATCGCGACATCAAATTTCCTCTCGACCTTGGAGAAGTTTCCAAAATGTGCGCGACGATGTCTGTAATCTTTCCGGCATTCAATGAAGAAGGCAACATCAGAAGCACAGTAGAAGCAGCCGTAAAGGTTCTCCCCAAGGTTGCCAGGAGCTGGGAGATCATCGTTGTGGACGACGGCAGCAGCGATGCCACCACTGCGATCTGCGACGACTTAAAGGCTCGATACCCCGAAGTTGGGGTGATTAGTCACGGGCAGAACCGAGGATACGGCGCAGCGCTTAAAAGCGGAATAATGGCAGCCAAATACGACCTTATCTTCTTCTCGGATTCTGATGGGCAGTTCGATTTGCGTGAGCTTCAGCAACTAATTTGTTGGGCAGAGGATTATGACATTGTCGCGGGTTACCGCGCAAAGCGACAGGATCCGCTCCACCGTCGTATCAATGCAGTGGGATGGAACGTGCTTGTGCGACTAGTGCTAGGCATCAAAATTCGAGATATCGATTGTGCTTTCAAACTATTCCGACGTGCAGTTTTCGATCAAGTGCAAATCAGATGCGTGGGCGCGATGGTCAATACCGAAATCCTTGCCCAAGCGACAAGGCTTGGCATGCGAATACGCCAAGTTAAAGTAAACCATTTCCCGCGGCGCCACGGGAAACAGTCCGGCGCAAACATCCACGTTATCATCAAGGCATTTCGTGAACTTTCTCGACTTTGGCGGCAGCTTCGCCATGTCGCGCCCGACCAGGCGGGACTCTATTCCGCTACTGAGGAAGCTTCTGCTGCCCCGATGTTAGCAGACCTTGAAAGCAAACGTCCGTCATATTGACCACGGAAGTTTCACGTCAACGGTCCACGCACAATAGCGCTCGAATTCTCAACCTGCCCTTGGGAAGCATGTTTTACTGTAGGATTTGTTCTGGCTTTGGTCGAACGCCGTTATTTGCCTGAAGGCGCTGAGGTGTCATTTGGATGCTAAACAGATAGCGAACCTTCTCGCTGTGGCTTGCTGGGGTGGCTGCTACGAACTCAACCTTTTCTCGGCAGAACAACCGGCCGAGCATGCCCAAATTGTAATCGACGATGGAGCGTTCATCTCGATCGTTATAATCCGGGGGTACTGGCCCATACTTACTGCGCTGCGAGGCCGGCTCAAAAAACAAAAATTGTCGCGCTTTCGTTCCGAGCGTATACAGGATTTGCTGGGCACCTTGATGTCCGAAATTATGGTGCCACTGGTGGTAAACGGATAAGCAGAGGACGACGTCGCAAACGGGAAGGGCAGTGACTGATTCAGGTGTAACGATGAAATGCATGAACGCTACCCCTGGGTTGGCCTTGTACTTGCGGCGGGCGCCGGATAGTGCTGCCCAGTTAGCCTCGACACCGATCGCACACAACCCCATTTCGGCAGCCAACGCGGTCAATCGACCCAGATTGCAACCCACGTCCAGCAGAGACTGCGTCCCGGCGATCCGACTCTGGATCAAACGCCAGCGTTCTTCGGTTCCGCGGGACCGCGTCCTTTGGTAATCATGACGTTTCCCAAAGACGAGAGCTCTGATTTTCCTTAAGGTCGTTCTCACCCGCAGCCATTCTATATCGGCGTCAAAACGAAACAACCCAGAGGGGTCGATGCTCACAGCCTTGGAGGCTATGAAAAACAGAGTCCGAGGCAAGTTTAAACGTTTGCGGAAAACGCGCGATCTAACCCCAGGCTGCTGAACAAGAGTTTTTGGCGGTCGACGAATCCACACCCGTTGCCAGCGCGTTGTCGAAGTAAGCACGGAAAAGTCATTTACATACCAAACGTATAATGTTGACATATCAGTCCCTTTACGAAAATGAACTTCGGTAAGAACGCTGAATACCTGCCAGCAATTGAGCTCCCGGTTATCGACTTTGATCTCGGCCTAGCCCCAACGCCCACGTGGTCTTCGTTCAATGACAAGGCACCAATGTGCGTTCATCGCTTGATAGCGGAATGATTTGAAAAACCTGTTTTCTCCCGAATCCACGCGCGACACAGCCTTGCATGCTCCTCCCGGAAAAGCACGGCCACGAGTCATGCTGATAGGACTCGACTGCGCGGCACCTGAGTTGGTGTTTGATCGCTGGCTTGACGATTTGCCAAACTTAAAGTGCCTCTGCCGAAACGGGGTGCACGGACCGCTCCGCTCGTGCGATCCGCCCATCACAGTCCCGGCTTGGTCCGTGATGATGTCGTCCAAGAGTCCCGGCGGGCTTGGAGTTTACGGGTTTCGAAACCGAGCGGATCACTCGTACGACCGATACTTGATCGCAAACTCTCTCGCGATCAAAGAGGATCGGTTGTGGGATATTCTTTCGCGAAGTGGGAAGCGTTCGATTGTCATCGGCGTACCGGGAACGTACCCGCCTCGATCACTTAACGGATTGTTGATCGGCGACTTTCTGACTCCGGATACGAGCTGCGATTACACACATCCGCCCGAACTCAAAGATGAAATTGCGCGCGTAGTTGGAGAGTATGTTTTGGATGTGCGGGATTTTCGGTCTGGCAACAAGAATAAGATCCTGGCTGACATCTATGAGATGACCCGAAAGCGCTTCCAAC
>QHPX01000154.1 GCA_003219195.1 Verrucomicrobiota bacterium | reverse complement strand
TCGGCAGTTGGAAATCTTCCGCCGTATTCAGTGAAGGATTTTGAGGACTTCTGCATAACACCGAACCGTTGTGATTCGATGTCCGCAAGGTCCCGGAGTTCATCAAGCAAATCACTGCGCTCCTTCACCGTTAAACGGTGACCGTTGTGGTCGAGCTTTCGCTTGATTGCTTGGCGTCGTGTCTTGAGAGCGCGATGTATCGCAGCACGCACTTTCCGGTGATCAGACCCAGGCGCAACGGGCGCTTGACGAAGTTGCGTCTGCATCCGCGTCAGACGCTCTATGTCGAAGGTGGCCTGCTCGCGCTCTTCGGCAGCTTTCGCTTGAGCCAACTTACGCCTGGCGGCGCGCAGGCAGACACCGATTTGCCGAAGCAAAAACTTTCGATGCTCTAGCTCATCGGCATTGCTGACAGCGATTTCCTTGCTGAACCGCAGCGTGTACTTTTCGCCGGTCGGTCCGTCCAGCTTCGGATCGCGCAAATACCGCTCTTTGAAATCAGGCAATTCCCTAACGATGATCCTTTTGAAGTCGGCAGATAACTTGAACTGGTACTGCTTCACAGAGTAAACCTCCGCTTGGCGATTGGCACAATGTTTGATCCTGGATCCGGCGCGATCGCAAACCATGTTTTCGCCTGCTCAGGCGTTGCCAATTCGCGGTAATGTCGAAAGATCATCTGCGGCGAATTGCCTGCTTCAAGTGCAACGCGGTTCACATCCTGAATCTCTGCGAGTCGATAGCTGATGAACGAATGACGCAGCGCATTTTGTTTCCACTTGAGCCTAGCATTATCAGCAGCGTTCCGTATTGCCTTGAAGAAACGATCTTTGCTGTGCGGCCATGCGCGCGTTCCATTGCGCGGCGCAATCGCCAGCCAGCACGCAAGGTTGTCAAAGACTGGCACGATTCTGCGAGTGGCTGTTTTCGCTTTGTGCGCTGCGATTTCGATGAATCCAGGCCGTCGTTCCACGTCCGCCCAGTCGAGCCGTAAAATCTCCTCTGCCCGCAATCCTGCAAACGCACTCAGCGCGAGACAGTGCGCGACTTCTGCGGACGCATTCTTGAGCAACGCCATAAGCTCTGCAGGCGTGAAAATTTCAACCGGAGCCGGTTTCTCACTGCGCTTTTCCACCTGTGCCAGTAAATCAGTTTCTTTTGACAGCCAGCCGTGTCTTTGAGCGAATGCGAAGAACGTCCGCAGCATTCGCAGAAAATTGTTGTGACTGCGCGGTGACAACCGCAAACGCTGGAAGAAACCAGCAACATCATCAGGCACGAGCGCGCTCACGTCGCAACGAAACGCCTCTTTGAAAGCGCCAAGCCGGTAGCGCAGATCGGCAAGATAAACTTGGCTCACGCCCTTCGCGGTCTTTGCGGCGATCATCGCCTCGACCGCATCTGCGACCGATTTTCGAGCGATCCCGCGCCCGTGATGTCGGGAATAGAACCGCGCCGCATCGACTAGAGGAACACCATCAAGAAGTTTGCGCGCTTCGCTATATTCGATGGCGGCAGCATCGAGCGGCAATGCGTGCTCGCGTATCGCTTCCAACGCGCGCCCGTAAACCAACCGATCGCGTCCGGTTAATTGAACGGCATCAATGTCGCCGCGCGACAATTGCGCAGCCTTTGCTTCGGCCTCAGCAATCGCCTTTTCAAGGTCGTTGTGGTGAAGCCGGTGACGTTTGCCGCCGATGTGGTAGGCGACGCGGTAATACGTGCCGGTCGGCTTGCGATCACGGTAAATTTTCACGGCACAAGAGCCGCGTTTAACGACGATTGGGAATCTTTGGCGTTTCGCTTTCATGGTGCTTAAGTGCGCAAATACTGTCCGAAAAGTGTCCGACTTTGCAAGCAAAATCTTTCGGCCAAGCGCAATTTGCCTATGAAAAGGTCAATAGCGGGCAACGGGAATCGAACCCGCATGGCCAGCTTGGAAGGCTGGAACTTTACCATTAAGCTATGCCCGCGCGCCGAACTAAGCTGCCGCGACCGATCACAGCTGCCAAGTCCTTTCTGAGGCAGGGCCGCTCGGAAGCTGCGCGCCGGAGAAGCTTTCGCAGTGGTGGCACGCGCAATTTGCTATTTCGTCTGGCGAGGTCTAGCTACTAAAATTATGAAACTCGCCGGTTTTTTGTTTGTCTTTAGCATCTGTTTGCTTCTGCCTGTCCGGGCCGACCTCACCATTGTGCAAAAAGTCGAAGGAGCGGGCCAGGGTGGGGAGATGACGATCAAAATAAAAAGCGATAGAGCGCGCATCGATGCGTCGCCAAAAATGACCACCATTATCGATGGAAAAACTGGCGAGATAACTAATCTGATGAACGATCAAAAGAAGGTCCTTCGCATCTCACCCGAAAAAATGAAGGCCGCCGCGGAAATGATCGGCAAGTTCAATGGGAAGAAAGAAACCGTGGAAAAAGCAAAACTGACTCCCACCGGGAAGAAAGAAACCATCGGCGGCTACGAAACCGAGCAATATGTTTACGAGACGCCCGCTTTCAAGGCGACCTATTGGATTGCATCCAAATATCCGGACGGCGTCGCCATTCTTAAACAGTTGCAGTCGCTCAACTCGGAAGTGTGGAACCCAAAACGCATGGGAGTGCCGGATTACCGCGATTTCCCGGGTTTGCCGCTCAAAACCGTCGTGTCAGTGAGTGGAAGTGAAGTCACCACTACGCTTACTTCCGTTAAGCAGGACCCTTTAAATGACGCTGAATTCGCCATTCCCGCAGATTTTCAGGAAGTGAAAATGCCGGACATGAACGCGCTTCTGCAAAACGAAAAGAAGCCGGCTGCGGAAGCTTCGCCGAAGCCTTAGCCGGAGCAGGCTGAGCCGCGTGCGTCGGTCGCTGTTGCTTGCCTCCAACTCTCCCCGCCGGCGTGAACTACTCACCGCCGCCGGTTTTGAATTTGCGACCATCGCGCCGGATGTCGCGGAAAAGTTCGATGTCGATCTTACCCTGCGCGAGCTCACCATCCTCAACGCGATGCGCAAGGCGATATCGATTGCGCGCGCGCATCCGGGAGAAATCGTGCTCGCGGCCGATACGCTGGTTGCGCTCAATGATCAAATCATTGGGAAACCCAGGGATGTCGATGAAGCGGCCGCGATTCTGCGCCGCTTGAGCGGACGCGCTCACGAAGTCTGTTCCGCTGTGTTCGTCTGTCATCTCACCAGCGCACGATCGACAAGTTTTTATGAAATCTCGCGCGTCTGGTTTCGCCGTTTGAGCGATGCGGCGATTCGCGCTTACCTCGACAAGGTGAACCCGCTCGACAAAGCCGGCGCCTATGCCGCGCAGGGACAAGGCGCAGAGATTATCGAAAAAATCGAAGGCTCTTACACCAATGTGGTCGGTTTGCCGATGGAAAAAACAACGGTCGCGCTCGCCGGGTTCGGGATCAAGCCGAAGACGGCCTAACGAGTTTCGACCAACTCGGATTTTCTCTCGACCTGCGGCTCTGCTTTGTCGCGCTTGAGCACGCGATACAAAAACCAAACGATGAAACAATTTGCCAGGAGAATGAGTAACGCGGCCAGGCTCGGCCGATGCCACAGATGCCGCACCTCCAGCGGGATGAGCGCCCCGGTTGCGAAAATCATGAGCAGTTCGGCCCAACGCTGTTGAAAATAAACCCCAAGTCCTTCGGTAAAGAGGATCGCGCAATAAAATAGCGCCAGAAATGCGGTCGCGCGCAACGCGCCGCCCGCCAGCACGTCTTGCAAGTTGCTCAAAAGAAAATGGACCGCTTTGCTGTGGCCTAGCAAAATTTCTTCATTCGCCCAATCGGAGATCGCATCCAGCCAGCGATCGCGCGCATTCAAAAAAAGCAGGGAGAAGCCCAAAACGAACAGGAGAACGCCCTTCGCGATTTTGAAAAGCGCGATCAGTTTGAGATACCGGACGCGGCGCGGCTCCCGCAGAATCGCAGGAACATGCGTCGGATCACTCATCAACGAACCCTTCGCCGAATTCGTTCACTCTGCAACGATTGGATTTTCGCGGCAGCAGATTTCGAGTTTGTTTCCGTCGGGGTCTTCAAAAAAGAAGGCATAGTATCCGGGGCTGTAACCCGGGCAAACTTCCGGGCCCTCCAGATTTCGGCCGCCGATTTCTGTCACCAGTTTCGCAATTCGATCGACTGCATCGCGGGTCTCTGCCCAAAACGCGATGCGCGTTTCATTCGGTTTGTGTTGTCGATCTTCGGTGAACCCAAAAAAATCGGATGGCTTATCTTTGCCGGCCGAGTAAAAGGTGCCCCAGGTCTCGTCCGAGCGATCGCAGGTAAATCCAAGCGCAGGCAAGAGTTTTTCGTAAAACCTCATCGCTCGTTGGAAATCTTTCACTCGCAAATCAATGTGATCCAGACGTCGCGTTTTCATTTTAAGATTTTCGATTCTGGCGGCGAATCATCAACTTCAATCCGGACCTTACCGGAAATTACTTAGCAACCCGAGTTTTTGGGCGAGCGGTGTTCCGGAATAGCCGGCCATATTTTGCGGAGAGTAAGGCGGGAAGTTAGCAGCGCAATCGCTTGCGAAACATACCGAAATCCACTTTCGTAGGCGTCAGGTTCAAGCGTGCAAACAAAGATCGACAAGTACCTTCGGCTCAGTGCGCTAATTACTTTGTCGATCTTAACGGCGAGTTGCGGAGAACGATGCAACACCGTTTCCGGCACGATTGAAGTGGACGAGGTCCATGTCGGCCCGCGCTCGGGGGGCCGGGTCGAGAAAATCTTTGCGCAAGAAGGCGATCGGCTGCGTGCTGGTCAACCCATTGTCGAGTTGGATGCGGCGGAACTGAAAGCGCGTCGCGATCTTGCCGTCGCACAGATCGATAGCGCCACTCACGATGCCGAGTCGCAAGTGGCCTTGTTGGAATTCCTGCGTGACGACGCCAAGCGCCAGCAGGACTTGCTAAAGCGCAAAGTAATTTCGCCCACTGACGCGCAGAAAGCTGCCAGTTCGGCTACGGCGCAAGAAAAGATCGTCGCGGCCGCGCAGACACGCGTCATTCAAGCGCGCGCGCAATTGGCGGATATCGACGCTCAACTTGCCGAAATGCAAGTCAAGGCACCAAGTGACTGCGTGCTTGAGGTTCTAAGTGTGAAAGCGGGCGATGTGCTGGCAGCGAACCGTGAAGTGGCCACGCTGCTTCTTCCGCAACATCTTTGGGTTCGCGTTTATGTGCCTGAGCCCTGGCTTGGGCTGATTAAGATTGGGGATCATGTCCGCGTCCGGGTCGATTCCTTTCGCGGCAAAGATTTCGACGGCATCGTCGAGCAGGTCAATCGCCAGGCCGAGTTTACTCCACGCAATGTGCAAACGGTCGAAGACCGGGTTCGCCAGGTTTTCGGCGTAAAAATTCGTTTGCCGAGCGGCGATGATCGATTGCGCGCCGGGATGGCGGCCGATGTTTATTTCCCGAACGTGAAATGAATCTGGAAACTATCTTTTTTGTCATTCTGAGCGAAGTCGAGGAATCTCTTACTGTTAATTTTTGTAACTTTAAGACGACGATGGGAGGTCTTTCGACTGCGCGTCACTGCGTTCCGCTCTGCTCAAGATGACAAGATGGATGCGATGATTGAATGCGAAGGGTTGACGAAACGCTTTGGCGCATTCACCGCGGTCGATCACGTTTCCTTTTCCGTCGCGAAAGGTTCGATCTTCGGATTTCTCGGGCCGAATGGCTCCGGCAAATCGACCGTGATCCGGATGCTTTGCGGAATTCTTGAGCCGAGCGACGGAACCGCGCGCATCGGCGGGCATGATGTTGTGCGCGAGACCGAATCGATCAAAGACATGATCGGTTACATGTCGCAAAAATTTTCGCTTTACGATGAGTTGACCGCGAATGAGAACCTCATCTTCGCCGGTAAACTTTATGGGCTGCACGGCCGGCAATTGAATCAGCGCCGCGATGAATTGGTCGCGATCACTCATCTGGAGCCGTACCTCGGCCGGCGCGCGGCTTTGCTTTCCGGTGGCTGGCGTCAGCGTCTCGCCATGGCCTGCTCGCTCATGCACAAACCGACCGTGCTGTTTCTCGACGAACCCACCGCGGGCATCGATCCGGTCGCACGCCGCGAGCTGTGGGATTTGCTCTTCGAATTTGCGGGCCAAGGGATGACGCTCTTCGTCACCACGCATTACATGGACGAAGCGGAGCGGTGCGATCACGTCGGTTACATTTACATGTCCCGATTGATCGTGTGCGGTGAGCCGGATGAGTTGAAACAGATGCCTGAAGTCAGTCCGCCTGGCACGCGTCGGCTCGATGTGACTTGCGATCACGTCACGACCGCGTTGCGCGCAATGCACGAACTACAGGGCGTCCGAAACGCGACTGTTTTTGGTCAATCGATGCATCTGCTTGTCGATGAAAGGGTGCGGCGCGCGGAGATTGACGAAAAACTGCATAGCGTCGGGATCAGTCATGCAGAAATTCACGAGATCGGTCCGTCGCTCGAAGATGTCTTTGTCACGTTAAGCGCCAAATACGCGAGCGAACAACAGAAGGCTGCCTGATGCATTCTATCATTCCGAGCGGAGCGAGGAACCTCACAAAAAAATGAAAGCCTTCTTCGTTTACATGATGACGAATCGCAGCCGGGTCGTTCTCTACACGGGCATCACAAACCGCCTGGTTCGGCGCGTATGGGAACACCAGAACGGCGAGATCAAAGGCTTCACAAAAAAATACAAAGTAAATCGATTGGTTTACTACGAGAATTTCGATGATCCGCGGGATGCAATCTCGCGCGAAAAAGAGATCAAGGGCTGGCGGCGCAGTAAAAAAAACGTGTTGGTGGAAACGCTAAACCCGGAGTGGGCGGATTTGTCGCCGATGGTTTTTCAAGGATGCGAGGTCCCTCGCTTCGCTCGGGATGACCGCACAAAGGAGTAAATGAAACGCAAACCTTTCCGCGGACTTGGCGCGATTTTGTTCAAGGAATTCATCGTCGTCTGGCGCGATCCGATGACGTTGTTCTTCATGTTTTTCCCGCCGCTGGTGGAGATGATTGCGTTCGGTTACGCGCTCGATACCGACGTGAAGCATATGGCGATGGTCATCTTCAATGAGGATCGCACGGTGGAAAGCCGCCAGCTCATCGACCGCTTCGTCAACACTGAGACTTTCCGCGTGGTTGGCGAAGTCCAGAGCATCGATGCAATGGCGAGCGCAATTCGCAAAGGCCGTGCTTACGCCGGACTGCAAATTCCGCCGAAGTTCACGCAAAACGTGCGCGCTGGCTATCCGGCGCAGGTGCAATTGCTGGTCGATGGATCAAACTCGACGACGGCTCTGCAAGCGCTCAATACCGCACTGGCCGTTGCGCTGACACAATCGATCGAATCGCTCCTGCGTGAGACCGGCCGGCACGGCGTGCCGATCGATATCCGGCCGCAAATGCTCTACAACCCAACGATGCGCAGCCCGAACTTT
Organism: Verrucomicrobiota bacterium; assembly: GCA_003219195.1. GTDB lineage: Bacteria > Verrucomicrobiota > Verrucomicrobiia > Chthoniobacterales > UBA10450 > UBA10450. The sequence continues at coordinate 9,137 of QHPX01000154.1, read as the reverse complement.
TACATCCCGGGCGTGATCGGAATTGTTTTGCAAATCGGCACGACTTTCGCGACTGCAATGGCCGTAGTGCGCGAGCGCGAGAAAGGTACGCTCGAAACGTTGCTAGTTAGTCCGCTGAGTCGCTGGGGACTCATGCTCGGCAAACTTGTGCCGTATCTCTGCATCGGCATGACCATGGCCGTGATCCTTTTTTTGATCATGCGTTTTCTCTTCAATGTGCCGATCAACGGCAGCGTATTCGCGATGATGTTTTCCACGCTGGTTTACGTGTTTGCCCTGCTCAGCCTTGGTCTGCTTGTCGGCACGAAAGCCGAGAACCAGATGCAGGCCCTGCAAATATCCATGACTTACATGCTGCCCAGCGTTTTTTTTTCCGGCTTCGTCTTCCCGCGGGAAACCATGCCGTGGATTTTTTATGCGCTCGGCACGCTCCTGCCTGCGACTTATTTCATCTCGCTCATGCGTGCGATCATTTTGCGTGGGGCGATTTTTTTCGAATACTGGCCGCACCTCATCATCCTGATCGTCATGTCGATCTTGCTTTTCTCTTTCTGCGCGCTGCGCTTTAGAAAAAAAATCGGCTGAACGTTTCAGCGAGTCTTGCGCCTCGGCAATAACCAATCGAGAGCCTTGTAAAAATCGGCCACCGCCACGCCTTCTATCGGAGTGTTGTGATTAGCGCCGCGTAAGGTGATAATGCGCTTCTCACCGGCATAGGCGTTAACGACGAGATGCTGATAGCGCGGCGCTACCACTTCGTCCTTTTCCGCCAGCAGAAAGATTGCCGGCGCATGAATAGTCTTGCTGTTGGCAACGCTGTCGAGCTCTTTAGGAATTTGCAGCGAAAGAGGACCAGCGAGCAGCCAGAGATTCCACCAACCGAACTGACGAAGAATCATTTGCCGGAGAGCCGGAGGATTGTGGAGAATCAATCCGGCAACACGGCGGTGTGCCGCGACGTGAAGCGCGGCAGTCGTACCGAGGCTCGCGCCAAAGAGCACAACGGATTTCTTATCGACGCTTCGTTTCAATTCATCGAATGCCGTTAGCGCAGCCGGTCCAACGCGCGAGAGTTTGGCCGGCCCGGTGCTGCCGCCAAATCCGGGATAATTCATTCCCCAGATCTCGATAGCTCGTTCATTCCATGAGTCGGCCTCGGCGCTGACCCAGCGCTCGGCCCGATCAGCATTACCGTAAAAACGCAAAACATAAACATCTGGACGGCCATTTTGTTGCGCCGGCCGAGATTTTGCCGTCCATAGTTCAAGCTGGCCGTTTTCGAATGGAATGGCCTTTCGAACGGCTCCGTGTGTGTCAATCGCCGCAGTGCTTGGAAAAAGAATCAAGTGATCTGGCAGACGCCCAAAGAAAACCACAGCGAGATACAAGCCGGCCAGGACAAACGCGGCGCGACTCTTCCGCATATTTTTTGTGCCGATTGGCCGCGAAGCCGAAACGTGCTCGCTGTCGAATCCTTAGTCGCTTTCCTCTTTGAGCATCGACTTGATCTGCTGGCGAAGCTCGGGCGATTTTTTATGTCCGTGTGCTGACGCGGCATGCTCGAGCGCGGCATCGAGCACTTCCTCTTCCGTGCCCGAGATTTTCAGCGAACAATTCTTTTCGCTCGGATAGTTTCTGCAATCGATCGATTTTCTGCTTGAGCCTGGCATGATAAACCTCCCGTTAAATATCACCGCGTGACCGTTTTTTCAACAATGCTATTTTGAGCGTCCAGTTAATTGTTCCGATTAGCTTCTTCACTGACTCCGCTCACGCGGATAATCGCGCAGCGCATCGAAATTGCGGACTGCTTCCCTCGGCGGATTGATTTTTTGGAGCGCCTCCAGCAGCGCCGTCTTACCAGCGTCGTTTGGCCCCACCAAAATCGTCTTGGCCTCTTCGACGTCGAACCAGCCGCTATCGCGAATGCTCCGGTACTTTTTGACCCGTGCTTTCTTTAAGCGCATCGATTTACTTCCGTCTCGTGGTCCAAAGGGACCGCGCTCGGCAAAAGAGACACCGTCTATCCCTTTTGCAGTTCAGCCAGCGCTTTCAACACCTGCTCGCTGTGCTCAGTGGGTTTAACGCCCGTGAACACCTTGGCGATTTCGCCTTTCGGATTGATGATAAAGGTATTGCGCGCGGCGAGCTTTTCTCCGTTGTATTCCATGGTCGATCCGTATTGCTCCGATACTTTCGCGCCGGGATCAGCCAGCAGCTTGAAATTCAATCCTTCCTTTGCGCAAAAATTCTTGTGCGACTCCGCCGTATCTACGCTCACGCCGAGGACGACCGCATTCAACGGCTCGAATTTCGCGAGATCGCGCTGGAAATTTTTTGCCTCCATCGTGCAACCGCTTGTAAAGTCCTTCGGGTAAAAATAAAGCACGACCCATTTGCCGCGATAATCTTTCAAGCTTACTTGGTTGCCGTCGCCGGTGGTGAGCTTGAAGTCAGGCGCGGATGTTCCCGCCGCCGGTTGTTTTTGAGTTTCAGCCGCTGGCATGATGGCCAATGTAACGAAGCTGAAGATTGCTGATAAGAATATTTTGTTCATGTTCGCCTCTCTATCCGTGTGGAACTTATCAGCGATCCTTTGCCATCAAAGAACTAAGATGACTGCGCAAATCTGGACGATCGGGCACTCGACGCGCAAGATCGACATCTTCATTTCGCTGCTTGAGGCAAATGGGATCAAGTTGGTTGTCGATGTTCGGAAGCTGCCAGGGTCGAAGCGTTATCCGCAGTTTAACAAGGATGCACTGGCCGCGTCATTAAATGAGCGCGGCATTACCTACGGGCATTTTCCGGACCTGGGCGAGCGCCGAAAATCGAAACCGGATTCACGCAACATCGCCTGGCGCAACGCTGCGTTCCGCGGCTATGCGGATTATATGGAGACAGAAGAATTCCGAAACGCTGCCGAGCAACTTATCGATCTTGCGAACGAAGTTGGACCGGCCGTGATCATGTGCGCGGAAGCGGTCTGGTGGCGTTGTCATCGTGCGCTCATTGCCGATTATTTGAAGGCGCGCGGCGTCGAGGTCACGCACATTGTCGATCTTAACAAAACTGAGCCGCATTCGTTCACGTCCGCGGCGCGAGTAATGAACGGAGAACTCAGCTACACGGCGAACGGTTCGCTTCTTTAGCAAGAGCTACCACGAAAGCCCAGGGGCGCGACCCAGGTAAGTGTTGCTCGTCAGTTGCTCCAGCATGAAGTCGGCGACATCGGCGCGAGATATCCGGGGCACTCCCCAAAAACTTCCCGCCTCGGGACCATGTCGATACGAGCCGCGTGCTGGCTTGTTGTTTAGTGTAGCCGGCCGCACGATGACCCATTCACGGTCGCTCGCCGCGATCAATTGTTCCTGGCGCGCCTTGTCCCAAAAATAAAATGGCAAAATAACGGGGACAGCGAAGAGCGTAGCGACGGGACCGAGACGCCCCACGCTATCGCCAAGGCCAAGAGCGGTTTCGCAGATCAGGCGCCGAACGCCATGCGCTTTCATTGCGCGCAGAATGTTGCTGATTCCGTCAGATTGAATGCGGTTCGGATAGAAGAAGCGTTTATGACCGAGCGCCGAGACCACCGCGTCCTGGTCGCGCACGGCTGCTTCCACGGAAGCGTAATCGAGCACGTCGCCCTGTTTTACTGTTAATTGCGGATGCTGAATCGGAAGCCGGGCCGGATTTCGGACGAATGCCGTAACGCTGTAGCCGCGCTCGAGTGCTTGCCGGACAAGCTCGCGGCCAGTGCCGCCGGTTGCGCCCACGATTAGAATCCGCTCAGGCGGTTTTCCTGTTTCACGAATTATCGGCGTTGCTCCGGCGCGAAAGCCGCGGCGCGTTAATGTAAGCGAGAACCCAGCCGCGTAGAGAAGGTAAAGAGGCAGGATTTTCACGGCCAGTAATTACGCACGCCAAGCGCGATGCGCGACGTGCGCCGGGACCGGCGCCGACGATTTCTCGCGCTTCATCATTCTTTCCGCCAGCCATCGAAACCATTCCGACCAGGTCTCGCGCTGATATTGCTGCCGCAAGTCGGCAATGTAAGGGAGCAGTTTTCGCCATGAAATGAGAATCGGGCCGCTGAAAAAGTCGTCGATGATATCGATGCTCAATTCTTTGTGAAAAAGAAGCACGCCTACCGTCTCCCACGTGGCGGTGAGATGCGCGACGAGGTCCTCTCCATCCGGACCAAGCGTCTCGCGAATTTTCTCCGCGTTTGCATTGTCCGGGAGCTCGATCACGGATCGCAGCGCCTTGGCAAAAGTGGAACTTTGAAAAGAGCGGACAAGGGCAAGCATGGAATCGCGGCGGCGTTGACACCGGTAATCGCGAATCTGCGTCGCTGCGAAAATAACGCCGGCTGTTACGGCCAGCGCGTTGACCAGATTAGCGAACGTCGAGATTTCCATTGCAGTTAGCGCGGATCGTTCACCCGGCCGAGAAAGAGGCATGCGCCGCTCGGCACATGCTGGATCGCGTAAACGAACGGTCGATCGACTTTCACTTCAATTGGCGGCGACCTTCTGACTATTGCTGATGTGGCCATCATCACGGCGGTGGTCGCGGCGGCAGCTTCAGTCCCTTTCTCATCAACGGCGATAAAGGTTTTGTGAAAGACCTGCGAGAGGTAGAGGTAATCATTAGGTTTGCGCGGCGCAATCTTGTCGAAATTTGCGCCGCCGCGTGGCTGGTCGAAGGCCAGTTTCAATCCGAGCGCCTGCAATCTGTCCGCCAGCGCAATGGTTGGCGGTTCAAATTTGAATTTCGGCAATGAAAGATCGACATCGTGTTCTTCGAGTTTCGCGCACTGCGTCAACATGTCGGCATTCAGTTTCGATTCGAGCGTTCGCAAACCGTTCACTTCGTCCGGGACAAGAACGGCAAACTGCAATTCTTTTCCGCTGTACGGAATGGTGACCGCAGTGAATCCATTGCGTTTCGCATAACCAAAATTGTGATCTTCCTTTCTCATCATCGGAACATCGACCGGCGCGCCGCCAAGAACATGAAACGGCTGCGGTTTTGTCGCTGCGCCTGAAAATTCGTCGGCCCACGGCGCCTTGAGATAAATCGCATTCGCGAGCACGAGTCGGGTCATCTCATTCAACGCTCCCGCTGGAATCAAATCGCGGATCCGATCGCGCGTCTGCTCAGCCACCCATTTATTGATGTGCTGTGTCGCTCCGGCGGCATCTTTGCGAAAATCGAGCGGCTCGAATGGCGCGCCGTAATGTTGTTTTACGAAAGCGCGGAATGAATCGCGAAAGTTGTAGCCGGTTTGCGCGAAAAGCCGATTCGCAATCGCCAATGTAATCGGCTCGCTCGGTCCGCCGTTTTTTTTCGATTCTTCGGCGATCGTCGCGGTCTTCTTCGACATTTCCTCCAGCGCACGCTCGAGCGAAGCGAACGAACTGTGGATCGCGTCGCCCGCGTTTGGAAGATGAAGCACCCGCGTCATTTCCGTGCGCGTCTCCCCCTCCGCGCCGGCGAACGTCATCGCCAACGCGCTCTGAATTGAGTACGGCGAAAGGCAAAGATTTTCGTCGCCCGTTGCCAGCTGACGGTGAAGATCGGCCGCGAGCTGATTGGTTGCGGTCGCGGCCAGTTCAAAATCGGCGCCCTGCAATCGCGTCACTGTGAAGAGCGCAATTAAGATGGAAAACAAAATCCGCAATCTCTGCATGGCGATATTTGTTCTGAGATAAACTGGGTCGGCCGGGACTCGAACCCGGAACCAACCCCGAAAGCTTTCGGGGCTGCTCTATTTATTCCCGCTGAAAGACTGCAACGCAAACACCGCGAGCCGCGGATTCTTTTTTCTTTTGAGCGTGATCTCCAGCTTCCTCGCTCGATCGATGGAAGGCAGCTCCTTTGCTCCAACAAGTTCGAGTTCTTTGCCGAGCCGATGGGTTGTGCGATTACTGCCACGCCGATGTTCTGCGATTCGACGTTCCAAATTGTCCGTCGACCCGATGTAATGGCGACCCGACTTGCCGCGCAAAATGTAAACCCATGCCATAAAAAGTTGGGTCGGCCGGGACTCGAACCCGGAACCAACGCCTTAAAAGGGCGCTGCTCTACCGATTGAGCTACCGACCCACGCAGAGATTCAGTTTCTAATGTCGGCGGGATTTTTCAATGCAGAACCAACCCCGAAAGGTTTCGGGGCTGCTCTACCGATTGAGCTACCGACCCGCGCGAGACAAAGTTTCTAATCCAGTTCGAACGACGCTGCAAGATTTGTAGGGCAGGCGCTCTATGAACGTCGCACTTTAGATTCGGCGGCCATAGACCGCCGCTACAGCATCTTCAGTAGATCGCGCAGCGAATTTTTTTGTCGATCCAACCGAAAGATGGACAATCCGCCGGCCGCCGCGCCTTTCCAATCGTGCTGCGGATCGTCGCCCGCGTGCAACGCTTCGTTCGGTTCGATGCCGAGAAACTTCGCTGCGCGTAGGTAAATAAGCGGATCAGGTTTGTCCGCGCCAATTTCGCTGGAAATAAATACGTGCGGGAAGAATTTCGAAACGCCAAGCTGCTCCAGAATCATGCGCAGACGTCCATCAAAATTCGAGATGACCGCAAGAGGGAATCGCGGCCGCAACTTTTCCAGGACATCGGGAACCTCCGGATAAAGTTCCCATACGCCGGCTTCGGCGAAATGTTCGTAGGCGACCTCGAAGAAATTATCGCGATCGATTTCATCGAGCTCTGGCGCGACCTGATCGAGGATAAGATCGACAAGTTCGCGCCACCAATCTTTATCGTCATTTTCGCGCGGCCCATCGATCGCAACGCGCGCCGGCATCTGTTTCCAGGCGGAGAAGAACGCACGATCGAACGGGGCCGGATCCAGTTTTAAGCCAACTTCACTTGCGACCAGCGCATAATGATCGCCAACGCTCTTGGTCAGATAAAAGAGCGTGCCAACCGCGTCGAAGAAAATGGCTCTGGTCATTGGAGGCAAAGGTTCAGCGTTCAACGCTCAAGGTCGAACGGAATCGGTAAGGCGAAAATGGAGCGAGGCGGGAGCCCGCGACATCGACGGGAAGCCCAACGGGGAAGCGAGCGGGCGCGAGCGAATCACTCCGTCGAGCCGACGAACCGGTCGGGTGGACAAGCTCACCTCTTCGTTCGATTAATCCACATGCTGGCGGTGGAGCACAACGACCCGATCAACGCAACGATTCTCGCCATATCGGAGGACAAAATTGAAGGCTTCGTGCGCGAGCCATTCGAGGAAATTGCACGGCGCTCGGATGTAGATGTCGATGCTGTGATGGCGCGGATCGCGGCCATGCTCGACGCCGGCACGATTCGCCGTGTCCGGCAAACTTTGCTCGCGACCAATCTTGCCGATGGCGCGCTCGTGGCCTGGAAAGTTCCCCCGGACAAGATCGACAATGCGTTCGATTGGATGTTCCAGCGCGATCCATTTTCCGGTCATGTGGTGCTGCGCTCGACCGATGCAGTCACCGCCGGCTCGGATTACAAACTTTGGACGACGTTGAAAGTGCCGCATGGATTTTCGCTGCGGCAACATGCAGATTTGCTCGCAAGAAAAGTTGGCGCAGAACATTTTCGTATCATGCCGGCCAAAGGGATCTTCACGCTCGGTGTGGGCCATGTTCGCCGCAAAACGATTGAGCCGGGAAGCAAAGCGACCGAGCCGGCCAGGATGATTCCGGTGCAAATGGTTGATCTCAGCGAACTGGAGTGGAAAGTGTTGCTCGCGCTGAAGCGTGAATTCAGGTCGGACGAAATTCAAGCGACGCCATGGGCGGCGCGCGCGAATGAAGCTGGCATTTCGCTGGAAGAATTTTATCGCGTGGCCGACGAATTGAACGCGCGAAAAATCATCGGGCGGTTCTCGACCTTTCTCGAACACGTCAAGCCATCGGCGGGCGGGGTGCGGGTCACGCGCTTTAACGCTTTGTTTCATTGGGCGGTGCCGCCTGACCGCGAGATCGAGGCCGGCGGTGAAGTCGGCCGGCATCACATTCTGACGCATTGCTATTGGCGCGAGGCCGGTCCCGAATTCAAGAACGTCAATATCATGGCAGTCGCGCACGGCACGGACAAGCAACTGCTGCTCGCGCACAAAGCAGCGATAGATCGACATCTGCAAGCGAAAGGAATCCCGGTTTCGTACACAAATGTCTTTTGGGGCGGGCGCAGCGAAATCAAACCTTCCGAGATTTCGCCGGTCGTTTATCGCGAATGGCTGCGCAAAATGAAATTGCAAGCGGCGTGAACTTCGACGCTGTTTTGGTTTTTCCGTGAAAGCGCTGATCGAGAAATTACGGACCGGCGTTGACCTGAACAGCGCCGACATCGGTTACGCGGTCAGCATGCTGCTATCCGACAAAACCGATGATGAATTGAAAGCGGAGTTTCTTACTGGGCTGCACCGCAAGGGCGAAAGCGCGGAGGAGATCGTGGCCTTTGTTCATTTCCTCATGGAACGGGCTATCGATCCAGCGATCGACGCCCAGGAGTTGGCTGGTCCGATGATCGATGTGTGCGGCACGGGCGGCGATGGTCTCAACTTTTTCAATGTCTCCACCACGATCATGTTTGTCCTGGCTGCCGGCGGCGCGGTTGTGATCAAGCATGGCAACCGCAGTGTCACGTCCACATGTGGAAGCGCCGATGTTCTGGAAGAATTACGGGTGCCGATTCATCTCGCGCCCAAGGAGTTGCGAGAATGCGTCAAGCGACACGGTCTCGGATTCATTTTTGCACGACAATATCATCCGGCTTTTCGGGCTCTCGCCGAGATGCGCAAGCGGCTGGCGCGGCAGAATATACGCACGGTTTTCAATTTGCTCGGTCCGCTTTTGAATCCGGCGCGACCATCACAGCAACTCGTCGGTGTTTTCGCGCCTCGCCTGACGACAGTGTTTGCGGATGTGCTGCGACAGCTGAGGCGCACGCGCGCGTGGGTGGTTCACGGTCTGGGCGAGGATGGCGCGGGCATGGACGACATTTCCATAAGCGGAGCAACTACCGTTGCCGAGCTTGTCGATGACAAGGTCATCTCGGCCGTTCTCGATGTGAATTGGCTCGGCATTGCGCGCGCGAGCGTTGCGGAACTCAGCGGAGGAAACGCAAAGGAGAATGCG
>QHPX01000153.1 GCA_003219195.1 Verrucomicrobiota bacterium | reverse complement strand
AAACAGGCTCATGCATCGCGGTCGTCGCGACGGACGCGCCCTTGTTGCCACATCAACTGAAGCGGCTCGCCCGTCGCGTTTCGCTCGGACTCGCTCGCACGGGCAGCGTTTCCGGAAATGGCTCCGGCGATTTGTTCATCGCATTTTCAACTGCCAATGCGGGCGCTTCGGATTCCGAGCAGCTTACGCATTCGGTCGAAACAATTCC
>QHPX01000152.1 GCA_003219195.1 Verrucomicrobiota bacterium | reverse complement strand
CAAGCCACCAACCGAACCGGAGAAGCCAGCGGCCACGCTTGAGCCGTCGAATCGCGCAACCCCGACGGCGCAATCGGGCGGGGTTCTCTCGAGCAGCGTCTCCATTATAGGAACGGTCAAATTTCGAAACGAACTCCTGATTGACGGCGAGGTGGAAGGCAAAATTGATTCCGCCGGCCGGCTCACGATTGGGAAGAATGCTAGAATTCGTGGAGAGATCAGGACGAAATCGGTCATCGTCGAGGGAAACATCGACGGTAACATCACGGCCCGGGAACGTTGCCGGCGCGCTGATTTTTTGATTGCGCGCCGTTCCGCCGCGACGGCTTGCTTCTCCACTTGCCGGTCATCCCGAGCGAAGTGGACCAGAGTGGAACGCAGTCGAGGAATCCCGTGGTAAGAACTTTAAGGAATCGCAACGGGATTCCCCGACTCCGCTTTGCTCCGCTTGGAAATGCCGCTGTCGATCTTGCCCGGCAAACGCGAGCTCTCCTTCCGGCTCACCCGGTCGCGCGCCCGTCCTGCTCGCGAGACTCCGTTTTAAGTCAGATGAAAGAGAGCGATGAAAGAGAATGAGATGATAGGTATATATACACTGATCTTTGGGCCGCTACTTCCGTGTGGAGAGACTTCGGCGCGTTTACAGTCGCTTTTTGCGGCGTAAAGCTCAGTCGATATCTTCGAGATCGGCGTGTAATTGTTGTTTCAAATGCCGCCGCGCTGATTTTTTGATTGCGCGTCGTTCCGCGGCGACCGCTTGCTTCTCCGCTCGCCGTTCTTCCCGTGTGCGCGTGTCGACGGCGCGCGCCAGATGAGAAATCTTTGGCCGCTTCGCGCCCACTTTCCGCTCCTTCGGTTTCGCGTACGGATCTATGAGTGAATCTTATGCTCTTCGAGGTTCCCCCGGAAAGTAGAGATCGCTCGCGGAAGTGGTAGTTTGCATCGGAGGCTGCTTCTGAAAATACCAAAACAATTGATTGATTGTTTGAACGAAAGCAAAGTTCACTACGAGATTCTGCATCATCCGGAAGTCGTTACCGCGCAAAGGATCGCCGAAGCCGAGCACGTGAAAGCCCGGCACCATGCCAAGTTTGTCATGGTAAAATCCGGAGACCGGCACCTAATGACAGTGCTTCCAGCAGACCATCAACTCGATCTTGAAAAGGTCGCGAGGGCAATCGGCGCAGGCGCCGCGCTGGACACCGAGAAGGAATTCAAGTCGCTCTTCCCGGACTGCGCGGTTGGAGCAATGCCGCCCTTTGGCAATCTCTATGGGGTGCCAACGTATATGGACAAGAGTTTGACTCAGGAAGACTACATCGTTTTCGAAGCGGGTACCCAGACCGAGGCCATTAAGCTCAGCTATCGCGATTACGAGAAAATCGTCAAGCCACGGGTGGAAGACTTGGCACTCAAGATTCAGCCCATGAAAGGAGCCTGAGATTGGGTATTGCTGTGCGGACTTTGTTGACATGCTTGGCTCTCTGGCTGGTGGGCGCGGCTACGGTCGTCGCGGTGGAGAAGATTTCGCTTATCAAAATCGATGGAGCGATTGGTCCGGCGACGGCCAGTTACATTTCGCGAAGTATCGATGAAGCCCGCGCGCAGGACGCGCAATGTCTGATTATTCAACTCAACACGCCCGGAGGTTTGCTCGATTCGACGCAAACGATCGTGCAAAGCTTTTTGGGGTCGACAGTGCCAGTGGTCGTTTATGTCGCTCCGACCGGCGCGACCGCGACCAGTGCCGGTTGTTTCATTACCATTGCCGCAAGTGTTGCGGCCATGGCGCCGGCGACGACCATTGGTGCGGCGCACCCGGTCACACTGGGCGGTAATCCGACCGGCGGCGAACAGAAGCCCGACGACACCATGAAGCAAAAGCTCGAGAATTTTTCCGTGAGCTACATCGAAGCGATCGCGGCCAGGCGCCATCGCAATATCGATTGGGCCAAATCCGCGGTGCGCGAGAGTGCGTCCATCAGCGCGGACAAAGCGCTCGAGTTAAAAGTTGTCGATCTTATCGCCGTCGATCTAACGGAGCTGCTCAAGCAATTAAACGGACGCGTGGTGGATAGCAAGACGCTCAAAACCGCAGGTGCGGAGATCGTGGAGATCAAAATGTCGGCGCCCGAACGCGTTTTCCAAAGACTCTGGCGGCCTGAAGTCATGTTCGTTCTCATGCTCATCGCGATTTACGGAATCATCGGCGAACTGACCACGCCCGGCGCGATCCTGCCCGGCGTGGTGGGCGCGATCGCGTTGATCCTTGCCCTCTATCTGGCGGCGATCCTGCCGGTTAATGTGACGGGGCTTGCGTTGATCGCGCTCGCACTCATGCTCTTCATCTTTGATGTCTATGCGCCCACGCACGGTGTGCTGACCATGGGCGGAGTCATTTCGTTTCTGATCGGCTCGCTCATGCTCTTCAACCGCGCCGATCCACTCTTTCGTTTATCGCTTAGCTACATCATTCCGGCCACGCTCGTGACCGCAGCGTTCTTTGTTTTCGTCATCGGAAAAGGTTTGCGCGCGCAGCTCATGCCGGTCAAGGCTGGAGCGGAAACGATGATTGGAAAAACCGTGGCCACATTGACGCCCATCGACTCGCGCGGCGGCAGGATTTTCGTCGAAGGCGAGTATTGGAACGCGGTCAGCGATAGACCGATCGAAAAAGGCGAAGTAGTGGAGATCGCGTCGGTGCAAGGATTAACTCTGAAAGTAAAAACCAAAGGAAAATAAAGCCATGCCACTCGAAGCACCATTCAAGTTTATCAGTTGGATCATCCCCCTCATCATCCTTGCCGTGATCATCCTGCCGCAGGCGATCCGCATTTTGCGCGAATACGAACGAGGCGTCATTTTTCGTCTCGGAAAATTACTTGGCGCGAAAGGACCAGGGTTGATTTTTCTCATCCCGATCGTCGATCGAATGGTGCGAATGGATTTGCGCGTCGTCACGATCAGCGTCGAGCGGCAGGAGGTAATGACGCGTGACAACGTGCCGGTCACGGTCGACGCGGTGGTCTATTTCCGCGTGGTCGATCCGCAAGCGGCGGTTGTGAAAGTGGTGAACTTTCTCCAAGCCACCTCACTCATCGCCCAGACCACGCTGCGCAGCGTGCTGGGCCAGGCGCCGCTCGACGATCTGCTTTCGCAGCGAGAATCCATTAATCAAACGCTCCAGGATATCATCGACAAGCAGACCGAACCCTGGGGCGTGAAAGTCACGGCGGTCGAGGTCAAGGACGTGGTGCTGCCCGATACGATGAAGCGCGCCATGGCGAAACAAGCCGAAGCCGAGCGCGAGCGCCGCGCCAAGGTCGTCAATGCCGAGGGCGAATTTCAAGCCGCGGAAAAAATGGTGCAGGCCGCCGCCATGATGAGCAAGGAACCGATTGCGCTGCAACTGCGCTTCCTCCAAACCATGCGCGAGATTTCCAGCGAGCACAACACGACGACGTTTCTCCCGGTGCCGATCGATCTCTTCACGCCCTTCCTGAAGAAGGACCAACCACCCAAGTCGTAGGACGAGCGAAACATCAGCAGCCGCTCCCTATGTGGTAATTGTGGCGCGTAAGATTGACATATCTGAGGCCAGAAATCAGACGGCCATTAGCCGAGTCAAAAGCGAAACTTTTGTACGGAAAATTGGGTTTAATCGTTATGAAGACGTTAAGTTTGATTATTGCGACATTTTTTCTCGCTGTCGCTGTTTCGAGCGCAGCTGTGTTGACGAGAATTTCCGACGAAACCGGCATTCCCGTCGATACGTTGCAAGCCGAGAGGGCGTCGACGGGGCTCGGCTACGGTGAATTGGAGACTGCACACTTGCTGGCTAATGCATCCGGCCAGAACTTCGACGACATCGTAGCAATGCACAAAGCCGGGGAAGGCTGGGGAAAAATTGCGCACGACAACGGGCTCAACCTCGGCAAGATCGTGAGCAGCGCGCACCGGTCAGATCAGGCGGCATCGCATGCCCAAAACGCCCATATTCAGACCACTCATGGCAAAAGCACCAGCATCCACGGCAAGGGGCATGCAGTTACCGGGAAGGCTGTCGGTCGTGGACCGAGCGTTAAATCCGGCCAAGGTGGTCATGGCCATGGCGGCCACTAACAAGGCTACCGCTAAGAAAAAATCGACGAACAGATTATTTGAGCGTGATCTCGCGCATGGTTTTCGTGCCGAGGATTTCGCGGATGTCGAGACGCTTGACCGCGGTGGCGCGGCGTTGGTCTTCCGGGCCCATCACCTTCTCAATGATCGGGTCCATCTTGTCGCGCAAACTGTCCAGTGCGGCCATGTTCGGATATTGCACCATAATGAGGATGCTGAAGTCCTGCGGGGTAGTGGCGTCGCCGTTCAGGATTTTGTAATCGAGAATGATCTTTTGCTTTTTCTCTTCTTCGTAAACCGGTTTCACCGTCTGGCTGATCGATTTGAGATAATCATCGCTCAGTCCGGCTTTAGTCTTGATCATGGTGAGGACCCAAACGCCGCCTTCCGTGTACGGAGCATTGCTGCCACGCGTTGTTGTCATCGTGGTTGTGCTGGTTGGGCTGGTTTGCGCCGAGCAAAGCCCGGCCAGGCCAAGACATAATGCGACAATCGTTAATATTTTGGTATTCATCATTTTGCTGTTTGTTGTTGGTTGACGTTGCCCTTCATCCCAGGTAGCCGCGCGCAGCTTGATGAGTCTAATGTGAAGACGCGAGCAGAATCTTTCGACAAGATTTGACTGGATAAAATTTGATTTTCGGAATCCTGGTAATCCAGTAAATCCTTGTCTGATTTCTTATCTATGAAAACGAAATTGTGTCTCGCGATTGTAATGGCGGCGCTAGGAAGTTTTGCCTTGAACGGGCGCTCGGCCGAACCGAGCGCGACGGTTGCAAGCACTCCGGGCGAAACAAGTGCGAACGAGCCGATCTTCAAGAAGTTGTCCGAACTCAAATGGGACAAGATTCTTCCCGATCTTGGCGAAAGTTCCCCGGAGATTTGCATCTTGCATGTCGATCCAAAAACGCAGGCGACCAACCTGCTCATTCGCACGCCAAAAGCGATCCATGTTCGGAAGCATTGGCACACCGCCAATGAAACGCACACCATGATCAAGGGCACGGCCACCCTCGCTTGCGACGGCAAACGCGCTGAGATCGGAGCGGGCGGATTCAACTTCATGCCGGCGAAAATGGTGCATGAAGCCTGGTTGCCTGCCGGCTCATTGACGTTCATCACTGTGGACGGCGCGTGGGACATCAATTGGGTTGAAGGCCCGCCCACGGCGGCGGATTTGTCGCGAACGCATTGATCGCGGCGATGAGCAGCAAGTGCTGAACGTTGCATCCGAGGTCGGTCAGGCGACGGCAGTTGGCGAATTTTTCGCTCGCTTAATTATCCGCTCATTCCAAAGAAATAGCTTAAAAACCCCGATTCCATTATGAAACAACTTCAATTTCTCTCTGCTTGTCTGATCTGCCTTTGGTCATGCGTTGTCAGTGCTCAATCGGACAAGCCGACGATGAAAGCCATCGTCGTTCACGAGTACGGCGGACCGGAGGTGTTAAAGCTTGACGATGTGCCGCGCCCGGTACCGAAGGAGAACGAAATTTTGGTGAAGGTGATCGCTGCCGGTGTGAACCCGGTGGACTCGGCGGCTCGCTCTGAAAAATTCGCGCAGTTTCTAAACATCAAATTGCCGGCAATTCCGGGATACGATATTGCGGGAGTGATCGAGAAGACCGGCGCGACCGTCACGAAGCTCAAAGCGGGCGATCCGGTGTACGCATATATCGCGTTGGACAAAGGAGGGGGTTATGCCGAGTACGCGCTTGCAACTGAAAAGGAGACATCGCCCAAGCCAAAGTCTCTCAACTACGTGGAGGCTGCGGCGGTGCCGCTCGTCTCGTTGACGGCGTGGCAAGCGCTCATCGACACTGCGAAACTAAGCGCGGGCCAGGCCGTGCTTATTCATGGCGGGTCGGGCGGCGTGGGAAGTTTTGCGATTCAAATCGCGAAGGCGCGGGGCGCGAAAGTGTTCGCGACAGCATCGACGCCGAATCAAGATTTGCTCAAGCAACTCGGTGCCGACGTGGCGATCGATTACACAAAACAAAAATTCGAGGATGTCGCGAAAGATGTTGATGTGGTGCTCGATGCGGTCGGAAAAGACACGCTCGCCCGTTCCTACGGGATCGTAAAGAAGGGCGGTATTATCGTGTCGCTAGTGGCACAACCCGATCAGGCGGAGCTCGACAAGCACGGCATTCGCGGTGCGCCGCTTGGCGTAGAGCCGAACTCTGATGAACTGGCCGAGATAACAAAGTTAATCGACGAGAGAAAGATCAAGGTGATCGTCTCGCAAACGTTGCCGCTGGCGGAAGCGGCCAAGGCACAGACACAGGCCGATACGCATCACACGCGCGGCAAGATTGTGCTCAAAGTGGCGGAGAAACCGAAGTAGACAGAGGTCAGAGATCAAATGTGTCCGGATCAACGTTTTAACGTCTCGGCAATTCAAGGCCGAGCAAAGCGAGCATGAGTTGGGAAGCGATCAATGCGGTCTCGCAATTGGTTAGCTCGATCGCGGTCGTCTTGTCGGTGCTGTATCTCGGCATTCAAGTGCACCGGAGCACGCGCGTGGCGAAGCTGGCCACGCAAGACGCCGCCGCCACTGCCCTGCGCGATGTGACCAAGCCCTTCATGGAAAACGCGGAGTTGGAACGAATCTGGCGAGTAGGTCTGGAAGATCTCAGCGCACTCTCCGCCCAAGATCAGGCGCGTTTCTTTCACGCAACTTACCAATTCTTGAAAGCGTTCGAAACGATTCATTTTCATTATGTTTATGGACTCATGGACAGGGAGCTCTGGGAAGGTTGGCGCGGGCTCCTTCGACATTACATCGCTGCGCCCGGAATCGCTCAGTACTGGAAACTTCGTCCGGAAGTTTTTTCCGCGCGCTTTCGGAAGTTCGTCAACGCGCTCGAACCTCCGACCGAGCATTACACAGTTGGTAACCTCGTGGGGGAGGAGACGAGAAAGTAGCGAGATGCCGCTTCTACTTTGTCATGCGACTCAGCGGATGGGCTAAGCGCGGTCGTGTTTGTCCGTTGCACGGTCGCAGCGGTTTTGGAAGGTAACCGGCGCAGGGCAGAACCGGCGATTGGATGCCGGACGGGCCGACGCGAATGCTGACGCTCGCGTCGCTTGGATCTTCTTTGCCGGCGAATCGACTTTCCCATTCGTGGCGCGCTGTCTCGCGCAACCGCCGATAACTATTGTCGATGGCGCGTTGAAACCACTCGATCAGCTCGTATTTGATCATCTGATCTTGAATTGCCCGGCCCTCCTGTCGCCAGGTGCCCATGATTTTTCATGGATGAGCAGGAATTACGCCCGGAAATCAGAGATCAGAAGTCAGGCCAGAAGTCCCGAAACATCCTCGTAATCTACGGTTTAGACGGTTTGCTACTGAGACAGCAGCCGCCTCTACAACTCGTCACTCATCACTTTGCAGTCGTCACCTTTTGTATTGAGGTAGCGTCATCGAGCAAAATCCATTCGATGATTGAAACTGGCAGGCTGCCGTTCTTGATCAGGTCATCGTGAAATTGGCCGAGCCGGAATTTGTCACCTTGTCGATCTTTGTAGCGACCAAGTAGATTCATGATCTGCCATTTGCCAATGATGTAACTGATTTTTTGGGTCGGACTCGAGGCTGCGCCGGCTGCTTCGCCTTCTGCCGCTTCACGATCGAGGCCGCCCGCTTCCACGAAATATTTCACCGCTTGCTCGAAGCTCCATCGGCCGGTGTGCAGGTTCACGTCCACGCCGATCCGCGCCGCGCGATAACGCGACAAGCGGAGGATTTGCCCTTGGGCCGCGGAGTTGTTCGGATACAAGCCGGTGCGCATTAACATTTCCTCGCCGTAAAGCGCCCAGCCTTCGACAAACACACCGTCTTCATGCTGGCGGCGAATTTCATCGCTCAAGTGGTTCGCGATCGAGAGCTGCAAAAAATGTCCCGGAATACCTTCATGTCCGAGGATCGGCCGCGGGTCCTCGATCGCGGCGCGAATATAAAAGTTCTTCGATTGCGGATTGTACGTCGGGATGAAATAAAAACCGGTCGGGTCCTTGTCGTAAACGCCGGGCGGATTCATGAAACCGCCGGGACTGGTTGGTTTGAATGCCTCCGGCAACTGCCGGATTTGAAACGCGCCAAGATATTCGGGCAACGTGACCAGATTGTGTTCTTTCAGGAAATTGATCATCTCCTGCTCGCGACTCTCGTAGGCTTTCAAGAACGCGGCCTGGTCGGGCGGAATGTTCGCGCTACGCGCCGGATCGGGATCGGCTAGTTTCGGATTGGGCAGGAGGGCTTCGAGCGCGCGATAACGCGCCAGCTCCGCACGCCCGATCATCTCCACTTCCGCGCCGCTGACCGGCAGGAGCAGGACATGCTTGAGGTAATAATTGTAATTCGCTTCGCCCATCGGCGCGAAGTCCACCATCTTTGGCAATCGTTTCTCCAGTTCATCGGCGTAAACATGCAAAGCGACGAGCGCCGCATCGCGCGCTTTCACGAGTTCGTCGTGCTCGTTTGGCGCAAGATCGACATCGAGCGCCATCAAACTGTTGTTCAGGAGCGGATCAATCGAGCGCGCCGATTGAATGGCGAGCTGCGCGTAAAGTTTTACCGGATTTTGCAAATTGCTCAGGCTCTGCTTCAGCATCGCCGGCATTTGCTGTAACCGCACGGTCGCCGCTACAGCGCGCTTGCGCGGCGTGTCGTATTCCTTTTTCAGCAGCGAAAAAATGCCGCTTACGCATCCGCCGACGTAAACCTGCGGATTCGTCCGCTCGAATTTGAGCACGCGGTTCTGAAAATCGACGTCCTCCAATTGCGCGCGAAAGAGAATCGCGTCAATGCGCTCGTCTTTCGGCCAGTTGTCGATCTTGATCGCTCGCACTTTTTCGAGCAGCGCGTGCACATGCCGTGCGCGCTCCGCGATTTTCGCCGATGAATAATCGGTCAGCCGATCGTCCCACGTATGCAGTCCGGCATCGCTGCTCTGCACGGGATAATTTTCATTGCGCCACGCATAGTATTCGTTGGCAACTTTGTGCAACGCCGCCGCGCCCATCACTTCTTCCTTAGTTGTTTGTGTGATCAATGCCTTCCTGGAAAGATCGGGTCTGTTGGTTGTCTGGGCCAAGGCCGTTGCGCTGCCCACGAAGATCGCGGCGAAGAAAAGCATTTTCGATTTCACGATGTCGATCTTAATAAGTGTTGCTCAATGAGGAAGCGCAAACGAACAACGCTATGAAAACGCTCGGGATCATCGGCGGGCTCGGACCGGAAAGCACCATCGATTATTACCAGACAATCATCGCCGTGTATCGCGAGCGCACTGGCGACGGTAGCTATCCGCAATTCCTCATCAACAGCATCGATCTGAATAAAGTGAGGGACTTCGTGATCGCCAACGATCTGCAACGCCTCATCAAAACGATCGTAGAGGAAATCGAGAAGCTCGCTCGGGCCGGTGCGGGCTTCGGACTGATCGCAGCGAACACTCCGCACCTGACCTTCGACCAGATTGCGGAGCGCTCATCCATTCCGCTCATCAGCATCGTCGAAGCAACATGTGGAGCCGCCAAAGTAAGGAAGCTGAAGAAGCTCGCGTTCTTTGGCACGAAATTCACCATGACCGGCGAGTTCTATCCGAAGGTATTCTCACGCGAAGGCATCGCGCTCGTGCAACCCGATCATGCCGACCAGGATTATATTCACGACAAATACATGAACGAACTGGTTCCCGGGAAATTCTTGCCCGAAACGCGGGCAGGCTTGCTTGCGATTGTCGATCGATTGAAAGCGAAGATCGACATCGACGGCGTTATCTTGGCTGGGACAGAGCTGCCGTTGATCCTGCGCGAACCCGAGCACCACGGCGTTCCGCTTCTCAACACGACAACAATTCATTGCCAGGCTGCAGTTGCTGAAATGTTGTCCTAGATGAGAGCGCTGTTGCCGTTATTTGCGATTTTTGTTGCGACCGTGAGCCCCGCCGAAAATAAGATCGATAAAGAGAAGATTCGCTACGTCGCGATCGGCGATTCCTATTCGATCGGCGAAGGCGCTTCGCCTAACGAATCGTGGCCAGCATTGTTGACTCGCCACCTCAATGACAAAGGCCTGCGTGTTGATCTTGTCGCCAATCCCTCGCGCACCGGGTGGACGACGCAACAGGCCATCGATCGCGAGTTACCAATCTTTGTGGAATCAAAGCCAAATTTCGCAACGCTGCAGATCGGAGTGAACGATTGGGTCCAGGGAGTCGATGCGGAAACATTTCAAAAAAACTTCACCTACCTTGTCGATCAAATGCTCGCAGTGCTGCGCGACAAAAACCGGCTCCTCATCGTTACCATTCCCGATTTTGGAGTTACGCCGACCGGCCCGAAATACGCCCGCGGCCGAAACATTTCCGAAGGCATTGCCTCGTTTAACAAAATCATCACTGAAGAAGCGACCAAGCGTAACCTGCGCGTTGTCGATGTTTTCCCGATCAGCAAACAAATGGGCGGCGACCCCTCATTAGTCGCGGCCGACGGCTTGCATCCTTCCGCAAAAGAATACGCAGCGTGGGAGAAGATTATTTTTCCTGTTGCGCTGGATTTGCTGGCGAAGTGATCTATCCGCAGTGTTCGCACAACACCCTGCAGAGTTTGAGAAAGCCCCGGCGAGGCATCCGCTTGGAACCAGCCCTTCATCGCGCCGGCTAAAAAGCTCAACACCGGCATCGGACACTAACGAGTAGATCTTCCAGGAACCTCTGACATTCCGGCGAAGCCGTCGTGCGCCCCGTGACCTGCGTTGTCTCTTACAGCACGCGCCTGGCTGTACTCCACAAATTCAGCCGATCAACCCGGCGTGGCAGCGAACAGGCCCTCCCGGCTCGTCTCGTCCTCATTCACGCTCGATCTTGTCAGAACCGGTTGCTGAGCCTGGTTCCCCCGATATTTCTGTCGCGGGTATAATTGCGGTCTGATATTTTCTCGGAAATTGCTTTTGCGCGCTTTCGTTTTCCGATTTGCTTAGCAGCTCTGCATGTCCAGAAAACCCAGGCGCATTCTCCTCAAGTTCGGCTCCGGCATTCTCACTCGGCCGCGCGCCAACGCGCTTGATGCGAAACAATTTGCGCGTCTCACCGCCGAGGTAGCGCAACTCGTTCGCGGCGGATGCAAGTGCATCATCGTCTCCAGCGGTGCGGTCGCCGCCGGAATGCGCGTAGTCGGGCTGAAGGAGCGTCCACCCGATTTGACGACGGGACAGGCGTGCGCCGCAGTGGGTCAATCAAAGATGATGCATCTCTACGCCTCGATGTTCGCAAAACATCAGCTGAACGTTGCGCAGCTTTTACTCACGCATGGCGATCTCGACAGTCGCATCCGCCATCAAAACGCGAAGAACACACTACAGCGCCTGCTCGAATGCAAGGATGTCGTGCCGGTCATTAATGAAAACGATTCGGTGGCAGTGGAGGAGCTGCGCTTCGGGGACAACGACCGCCTCTCCGCCGAGGTCGCGGTGCTGGTGGAAGCCGAATTGCTCATCATGCTTACAAGTGTTGACGGACTGATGGATGATGCCGGCAAACGGATTCCGATGATCGCTGATGTCACGGACGCGGATCGTTTCGTTCGCAGCGAAAAAGGCAGGGTCTCGGTGGGCGGCATGGTCTCGAAACTCGATGCCGTAAAACTTGCGACCGCAGCCGGAATTCCCACAGTGATCGCAAACGGTCGCCGCGCCGGAATCATCCCGCGAATCGCGGCGGGCGAGCGAGTCGGAACACGATTCCCTGCGCAGCAGAGGAAGTCTGACGGAGGCTCGTTTTTAAGCGGCGAAATGAGAGTTGAGAGTTAGAGTGACTACTTTTCGCCTGCCTTTGATTTGGACGATTTAAGAAACGAGGTCTTGGATTTCGGCAAGCGCGCTCGCGCTGCCGCGCGCGCACTCGCGCGGCTGAGCACTCAGCGGAAAAACGCCGCCTTGCTCGCCATGGCAGATCAACTTCGCGCCAGCGCCGGCGCAATCCTGCGCGCGAATGCCAAGGACGTCGAAAAAGCGACCGCCGACCAGCTTTCCTTGCCGATGATCGACCGGCTAAGGCTCGACGAAAAGCGCATTCAGGCGATGGCGGACGGCATTCGTCAGGTGGCTGCACTCGAGGATCCAGCGGGGAAAGTCATCACCGAATGGACCCGTCCCAATGGATTGCACATTTCAAAAGTGCGTGTCCCCATCGGCGTTATCGGAATCATCTACGAGTCGCGCCCGAATGTGACCAGCGACGCGGCGGTGCTTTGCACAAAGACGGGAAACGCAGTCATCCTGCGTGGCGGCACGGAATCGATTCACTCGAACGTCGCCATCGCCGAAGCGCTCCGCGCAGGCGCAGCCAGCGCGGGGTTGCCTAAAGACAGTATTTTACTCATCCAAAAGACCGGTCACGATGCCGTGCGTCACATGGCCGAGATGGACCAATACATCGATCTCATGGTTCCGCGCGGCGGCCGGGCATTGATCGAAACGGTCGTTAGTTATGCGCGGATGCCGGTGATCAAACACTACGTCGGGGTCTGCATCGCATATGTGGACAGAGAAGCCGATCTCGATATGGCGGTGCGGATAGTGGTCAACGCGAAGACGCAACGGCCCGGCGTCTGCAACGCCATCGAGACGGTGCTTGTGCACCGTGAAATCGCAGCTCCCTTTTTCAAAAAAATCGCACCGATACTGGCCGAAAAGAAAGTGGAAATGCGTGCCGATCCCGACAGCTTCCATCAGCTCTCAGCTCTCAGCTACCAGCCACTTCGTCCCGCCCACGACGAAGACTGGACCACGGAATATCTCGATCTCATCCTCGCCGCCCGCACCGTGCACAACATCGAAGAAGCGATTGAGCACGTCGAAAAATGTGGCTCTCATCATAGCGACGTCATCATCACCCGCGACGCCGCGCGTGCTGAGAAATTCCTGAACGAGGTCGATTCCGCCACAGTTTACTGGAACGCCTCGACGCGATTCACGGATGGTGCCGAATTTGGCTTTGGTGCGGAAATTGGCATCAGCACCGACAAGCTTCACGCGCGTGGGCCGATGGCACTCGAAGAGCTAACGACTTACAAGTACGTCATCCGCGGCGAGGGCCAGATTCGCGAATGAATTTCGATGAACGACTTCGCGTCCATACTTTTACTGGGCGATTCGAGAGCGACGCCACCGGCAACAACAACACAGCCAACGGTTTTGAAGCGCTCGCAAGCAACCAAACCGGCAGCAATAACACGGCCAGCGCTGAAGTACTGGGAAATCATGGCTGACGGGATTTTTCCCAAACTCTGCGGACTCAACCTAACTCGAGGCAGAAGGCGTTTCTCCCCTGGTTTCAGGCGTTAAATAAAGCTCGACAAACTGTCGCGGATCTCCCAGATAGACTCAGTTAGTATCGGTGGGCTTATTTCCCAAAGAGATTAGTGGGACGACCGATTTTTTTGAATAATCATCTGCTGGCAGATTTAGAAAAAATTAAAATTATATTATGAAAAAAAATCCCGGTTCTGAATCAGGTATCTCCACTCTGCGCATCTTCCTGGTTTTCATTCTTTGCGCAATTGGTGGTTCGCTCGTTGTGCTCAGCTTCGCGACGACGACTTCCGGCCCTCCCACCTTCGGGCATCCGGTCATCAGCGGCATCGGCGGGGTTGGTTTCGAACAGGATCTGCGGCTCGACCCCACGGACCCCCACCTCGTGTACACCAGTGGGCCCGGTTCGCTTTCGTCCGACACGAGTTGGATCTGGCATTCCCGCGATGGCGGCAAGACCTTCAAATGGATCACGTCTGGTACGCCGCTCGAAGGCAAGTCGACCGCGTGCGCGGGCGGCGGCGACAGCGAGCTGGCTGTGGACTCGGCGGGTCATCTCTACTTTAACGACCTGACGCTCGCGAACTTTAGCGTCGCGCGCTCCGACGACGGGGGCGTCACCTTCCCCTGCAATAACACCGGTGTGCCTGACACCGCCGTAGACCGCCAGTGGTACGCGACCGACGGCGACCCTGTGAACGGCGGCGGCAGCATCTACCTGGTCAACGACGAGATCGGACCCGGCGGACCAATTTGTGGGAATTCCCTCGGCAACAACGTCCTTGTGATGTACCGCTCGCCAGTCAACGGCGCCGGCGCTACAGCAGGACTCCAATTCGGACCACGTAACACGATCACCGCCGACCTCTCCTGCGACGAGGGCATTATGGGCAACGACGAAGTGAGTCCCGTCGCAACTACCACCGGGCAGCCGGATGGCTTAGGTGGCTTTGCTGTTCTGCCGACGCCCGTCAAACATGTCTACGTCATCCACGACGACGCCGCTTTGCACCAGATTCAGATCGGTCGCTGCTTCCCGGTCGCCTTCGGCCCGCCTGTCCCGAACGTGAGCGATCCCAGCGGCTTGAATTGCACCAACATCCTGGTGCGCGACCTGGGCACCGGCGTCAAGACCGGTGGAAATTTCCCGACGATGGCGATTGATAAGGGGGGCAACCTTTACGCGGTGTGGGAACAAGCACCTATCGATGCGAACGGCAAGGTCACCGGCGACACCGTGCTGATGTATTCCTACTCGGCCAACGAAGGCAACACCTGGTCCACGCCGATACAGATAGACACTTCTGGAGCCCCGGGCGGCGCCTTGCACAACAACGTCTTCGCGTGGATAGTCGCTGGGGATGGCGGGCGCGTGGACATCGTCTGGTACGGCACGCCCGGACTCGCGAACCCGGCTGACCCCACTTGCGGTTCAGGCGCACCGAATAACGGCACGGGCGGGCCTGACTCTACGACCAACGCCCTTTGGAGTCTGTGGATGGTTCAGTCGTTGAACGCGCACGCACCCACTCCGACCTTCACCGCGCCGATTCTCGCGAGCGAGCACTTTATCCACCGTGGGAGCATCCAGACCCTCATAGGTGCGCAATGCGGCGACCGCACTCTTGGCGACTTTTTGCAGGTGCGGATGGGATCCAACGGTGAGGCGCAGATCAGTTACGCCGACTCAAACAATATCGATGAGGTCTTCGCCCCACACGGTTTGTATGTGCGACAGAACGGCGGCGATGGGTTGCTGGTCGCGAGTTCGCCGGTGAAGATTCCGAGACTTACGCCCTTCAACGCGGTTTCAGATCCCACTGGCGATGGCAAGTACGAAGTCAGCGGAACCACCAGCGCCAATATGCCGCAGCTCGACATCATCAACTCGAGCGTCAGCAAGATCACCACCGCGCCGTGTAGTGTGGCAGCACCGTGTTATCAAGTGGTGATGCAGTTGAACAACCTGAGTCTCGCGCCGACCACCGCGCAGGATCCAGATCCCGATTTGGTGTGGCTAACCCAATGGCTCGTTCCATCCACGACCGATCCGAATGGCGGAAAGAATTTCATGGTCTATGCGGAGTCCTTCAACGGCGGCGCGCTGCAATGTTTTGCCGGCGAGAACGCTGCGCAGGCGGTCGGCGGCGGAGTGACGCTCACCTATCCCGGCGCAACGACGCTCCCCGCTGCAAATTGCAACGCAACACTGGGCCCGAACGGCACAATCACGATTGACGTCCCACTCGCGGATGTGACAGAGGCCGGAGCGATTGATAACCGCCTGCACGAAGTCACTGCCAGCACGATGACCCTCCAGCAGCCTGCGAACAGCGTTCCATCGGTTGGCGGCATCGGCGGCTCTTTGTTCAACCTGATCGACGTGGTGCAGGGATACACCTTTCGGCCCCAGCGGCGCCAGTAACACCCTCGCCGACACCAGTCGACCTTCGCTTGTTGAATATTTCACGACGCGTTTTGGTCCAAACCGGTGATAAGGTTGGGATCGGTGCGCGAGAGAAATCAGAGCCTTCGCGCGCGCGCGCGAGGCGTCGCAACAAAGCGGAAAGGCGATGACATTAAATGGGAACAAGATCAAGAAAAAGACTAGTCGTTAGACCGCAGCGCGGCGTCGCTCTTCCACCTCACAACCGGCAGCGACAACACGGCAATTGGGTGGGCAGTGATGCGGGCAGCCATCTCACGACTGATAGTAACAACATCGATATCGGCAACGCTGGTGTTGCTGGTGAGTCCAACACGATCCGCATCGGTAACAAAGGCACTCACGAGAACACCGTCATCGCCGGCATTAGCGGGGTAATTGTGGCCAAAGGCGTTGAGGTAATCGTCGATGCCAACGGTCACCTCGGCACAGTCGTCTCCTCGGAGAGTTTTAAGGACGCCATTAAGCCAATGGACAAGGCTGCGCTACGAGGCAGTGAACGCCATGTTGCTTAACGAGTTTCTCAAAGAGCACCGGAAGGTCGAGCAACAGGCAACGACCATTGCGCAGCAGCGCAAAGACTTCCAAGCCAACATCACACTAAGCTTGAAGCGACTGTCGCGCAGCAGCAGAAGGAAATGGAGGCTCTCACTGCGGGCCTCCAGAAAATGAGCGACCAGCTTGAGATCAGCAGACCGGCGCCGCAAATGGTCGGCAATAATCAATAGGACGATAGAGGAAGTTTGCAATCGCGAGACGCTATCGCTAGAGACGTTTTTTGAGGAAGGCACGGCCAGAAGCAGACTTTAAATAGCGTTCGAAAGCCTTAGCCTGCACTCTGTCTGAAAAAGCGATGTAGGTTTTGATTCGCCACGGCTTCCATTTTGAGGTGTGCGGCACTTCGCCATTATTATGACGAGCGAGTCTCTTGCGAAGATCGAGTGTGCAACCAGTGTAGAACCGTCTTGAGTCCGTCTCGCTTTGTAAGACGTAAACGTATGTGAAAGTTTTCATTTTTGAATGGCATGCCGAGTCGAAGCTCGCTGCGTTGACGTTACAAGGTAAAAAAGGT
>QHPX01000107.1 GCA_003219195.1 Verrucomicrobiota bacterium | reverse complement strand
AATGAAATGGGTGTACAGCACGGAAACCTTGTCCACTTCATGTTTAAGGAATTTTTCCGTGCAAAATTTCGCAATCGGCTTTGTTTCGACGAAGGTGGGCGCATCCTTCAATTCGAAATCGGCTAGCAGCTCGCGTTTCACACGCGCAATAAATTGTCGCGCCTTTTTCCCAGCGACAACGTAAACTGTTCTTGCCGCCTCGAAATTGGCTGCTTCGCGAAAAAGATTCGTGTTCAACGCACCGGCCAATCCCTTGTCCGTGCTGATGATCAAGACGAGCTCTTTTTTTACATCGCGAATATGAAGAAGAGGATGCAACCTGGGATCAGTGCGTTTTTGCAGCGAAACGAGCACCTTGTTCATCAAGCCGGCATAGGGGCGGCCGGCTAGGGCGTGCTGCTGGGCCTTGCGCATCTTGGATGCGGCGACCATCTGCATCGCCTTCGTGATCTGCGCGGTGTTGCGGATCGATTTGATCCGGCGCCGAATGTCCTGCGTGTTTGCCATCTATGAAATTTCCGATTTCCGATTTCCGATTTCCGATTTCCCGATCCGGATACCGTGCTCGGTGAACACCCACGGCAGCTTCCTTTTGCCTCCGTGGGAACTTGAGCTCACAAATTGTGACCTCAAACTTGAAGTCGCAATTTGCGACTTCAAGTTTCTAAACTCCTCAGCCGTAAGTTGAAACGCGAAGTCTTCTGGAAAACGCTTTCGATTTCGCCTGAGTTGCTCATTCAAGCGCCTAGTCGTGACCTGATAGATCGCAGCCAGATCCGAATCGAGCATCACGCGCTGGCCGCGGATCAAGTAGATCGCGCTTTCAACATTGTCGATCTTGCGAGTAGAAGACATAGCGGAATCGAGCGCGAGTAACAATATCATTGCCAGATTGCCTTGAATTCTTCGAGCGCGCTCTTCAATTGCGACTCAAATTCTTTCACCCGCTCAACCGGCACAGGATCGACATATCCATTCTGCATCGCCCACATCACTGCCACCTGTTGCTCGACTGGAATGGGATTGTACTGCGTTTGCTTGAAGAGCTCGACGATGCGCTGGCCGCGATCGAGCCGCGCTTTCGTCGCGGCATCCAGATCGGAACCGAATTGCGCGAAAGCGGCCAGCTCGCGAAATTGCGCGAGATCGAGTTTCACTTTGCCGGCCACTTGTTTGATCGCTTTGATCTGCGCGGCTGATCCGACACGGCTGACGGAAAGACCGACCGAAATCGCGGGCCGCACGCCTTGATAAAATAGATCGGTCTCAAGATAAATTTGTCCGTCAGTAATTGAGATCACGTTTGTCGGAATGTAGGCGGAGACGTCGCCGGCTTGCGTCTCGATGATGGGCAGCGCGGTGAGCGAACCGCCGCCGAATTCATCGGTCACGCGCGCGCTGCGTTCGAGCAAGCGCGAATGCAAATAAAACACATCGCCTGGATAAGCTTCGCGACCGGACGGCCGTTTCAGCACGAGCGAAACCTGCCGATAAGCGACGGCGTGCTTCGACAAATCATCGAAAATGATGAGTGCGTCCATGCCGTTGTCCATGAACCACTCGCCCATCGCCGCGCCGGCGAACGGCGCGAGATATTGATTTGTCGCCGTATCGGATGCGGGGGCGGAGATGATTGTGGTATACGGCATGGCTCCTTCTCTTCCGAGAATGTCGAGAGCGCGCGCGACGTTGGAATTTTTTTGACCGACTGCGACATAAATGCAGTAAAGCGGACGATAATCTTTCTCCTTCGCGTCTTCGGCCGCCTTGTTCAGCCGCGCCTGACTGATGATCGTGTCGATCGCGATGGTTGTTTTGCCCGTGGCGCGGTCGCCGATAATCAGCTCACGCTGGCCGCGACCGATCGGAATCATCGCGTCGATCGCCATAATGCCGGTCTGCACCGGTTGACTGACGCCACGCCGCTTGATCACGCCCGGCGCAATTTTTTCCAGTGGATAAAAAGATTCGGTTTTGACCGGCCCCTTGCCATCGAGCGGTTGACCAATGGTGTTAACGACGCGGCCGAGAAGCGCTTTGCCGACTGGGACCTGAAGGAGCTTCCCCGTGGTCCTGGCTTCGTCGCCTTCGGATATCTTCGCATTATCGCCGAGCAAAATCGCGCCGACTTCCGTTTCTTCCAGGTTCAACGCGATACCAAAAACGCCATTCGGGAATTCGATCATCTCGTTGAGCATGACGTCGCTTAATCCCTCGATACGCGCGACACCGTCACCCGTCTCACGCACGACACCGACGTTGCTCTTGGTCGTCGATGTTTTCAGTCCCGCGATTTTCGTTTCAATTTCTTCAAGAATACTGCTCATGATTGTCGATCTTGTTGTTGTCGATCTTTCAAAGTTGTTTTTGCAAACGTTCCAATCGATCGCGCACACTGCCGTCCCAAACGTCGCTGCCCACCCGAATGCGTATTCCACCGAGAAGCTCCGGGTTAAGAACAAATTCTGCGGTTAAATCGCGTCCCCTCTTTTTCTTGAGGTTCTCGACGATTCGCGCACGCGTCTCGGGACCTACCTGGGTGGAACTTTCAATTCGCGCGTGGCGTTTCTCGATCTCGAGCCGAACAAGCCGTTTGTAATATTGCAGAATGTCGAGGTAACGGCGCGGCTTTTTCGCGATGAGCGACTCCACGAGCGACGTGATTTTGCCGCGATCGATCTGACCATCCGTGAAACTGGCCCGCAACATTTCCCGGGAAAGCTGGCGAATTTCCTTGTTGATTTTCATGAGGCGAGTTGACGCGCGGCCTCTTCTTGCAGCCGGCGTTGATCATCGGCCGTAAGGACTTTGCCGGTTACTTTCGCGGTGGTATCGACCACGAGTCGCCCCAGTTCGCGCTTCAACGCCTCCATTGTGCGCTCATGCTCGATCGCGCTGGCTTCGCGCGCCTTCGCAATGATTTGCTCCGCTGCGGCGATCGCTTCCTCTTCCTTGCGCTCGGCTAAATGCGCGCTGCTCGCGCGCGCCTCGTCGATCATTTTCTGCGCGTCCGCATTGGCTTTGGTCAAAATCTCGGCATAACGTTGCTCGGCCCCGGCCAGTTGTTTTTTGATTAACTCGGCGTTAAGCAAGCCTTGCTCGATCCGCTGCCGCCGTTCTTCCAGGACGGCGAGAATCGGTTTGTAAGCGAAGCGGCGCAGCAGAAGGGCAACGATCACAAAACTGATTACTTGCGACAAAAACAACCACGGATTCCAGCCGAAGGTGTCGGCGATTTCTTTGGCGGAATCCACAATGCCGCCGCTGGATTGCGCAAGAATCAAAATCGAAGGCATATCAATTGAAGTAGGAGCACGGAACGTTATCGGCCGGCGCCCGAAATTTTTTTAGTGAGGCAGCAGGTAGAGTGCGTAGAAGACAATCGCCTCGGTGAACGCGATCGCCAGAATCGCTTGCACAAGAATCGGCGTGGCTGCGCCGGGATTGCGGCCCACCGCCGACGCCGCGCCGAGGCCGGTTAGACCAACGCCGATTCCCGCGCCCATTGCCGCAAGGCCCACGTGAATGCTTCCGCTCATCTCTGCCAATAATGGTAGTATCATATTTTCCTGTTTGGTTTTCTCTCTGGCAATCGTCGCAGAGTTGCTGCGATCGGCTTGCCGAAATTTTCAGTGTTGTGGTTCGTGCCCAGGTTCATGTTGCGCAATCAAAAGCGTGAAAACGGCGGTCAACAACATAAAAACCAGCGCTTGCACGATTCCCACCAGTATCTCCATAAAATAAAACGGAATCGGAATGAGCCAGGAAAGCGCGGGCACCATCGTGGACATCGCTTCCAAGATGCTTTCACCGGCGTAAATATTTCCGAAAAGCCGAAAGCTGAGTGAGATCGGGCGGAACAAAATCGACACGATCTCGAGCCAGCCAACCATGAAAAAGATCACGATCATCATGATCTTCAACAAACCGGAGGTTTCTCCTTTCGGTCCAAAAATGTGGAGCAAAAATCCGCCGACGCCGTTCGCCTGGATCGCCCAGATGATCCAAAGAAGAAAGAAAATCAGCGCCATCGCTGAGGTCATGTTGAGATCGGCGTTTCCTCCACGCAGGAGAGGCTGATCGACATGGAAAACGCCGGTTGTTGGATCGTGATGTCCCCAGCCGATCGTTCCGACCCCGGGAATGAGCCCGAACCAGTTCACGAACAAAATGAAAATGAAAATCGTCGCGAAAAACCAAAATGTTTTTTGCACGAGCTCGCGGCCGATAATGCTCTCGAGAAAATTGTAAAGACTCTCCACCATCCATTCCCAAAAGTTCTGCGCGCCGCTCGGCACCGGCTTGATCTTTCGCATTGCTAATTGGGCGAAAACGATGATTCCCACCGCCACAACCCACGTCACCAACATCGAATTGGTGATCGCAAACTTCCCGATGTGAACCAGCTCGGCCGGCTTTAACGGTACTGCTGCTTCATGTTGTTCTTTTGCCTCAGCCCGCGCCGGCTCGGCTGCAAGTGTCGAGCTGGCAAGGGCGCATCCGCAAAGGACTGCCAAGATCGACAATGATAAGGGAAAGGAAAAACGATATTGCATTCGGTTGGTGACAAGCCTGCGCCCGAACTTCTTTATTGGCGTCGCCCGCAAAGGCAATGACGCTCAACACAAGGCCGGCTTGCGTCGCGCATATCAAAGCGCGTTTTGCCCGGATGACAAGAAACAAAATTCTCGAAGCGGCTTCAATTTGCCGCAACCGGCTCGACGAACTGCGGGACTTGCGAGGTCATCGCCTCAGACTTCACGGGCTCCTCGGCGCCATTCACCGCAATTGCTTCTTCGTAAAACGACTCGAGGAGGCGGATCTGCGTTTGCTGCTGAAATTGCTGCGCCACCGTCTGGCGGGCGCGCAATCCCATCTCGCTCAATATTTGCGGCGAGCTCGTAATTTCCTGCATCGTTCTGGCCAGGGAAATATGGTCCTCCTCCGGAACCAGCCAGCCCGTGCGGCCGTGCTGGATCGCTTCGGGAATTCCGCCATGCCGTGTCGCCGCGACGACCAGACCGGTTGCCATCGCTTCCAGCACCGAGTTCGGTATCCCCTCCTGGTTTTCATCCGGTGGCGTCTCGCTCGGATGCAGGAACATGTGTGAGCTCGCGTAGAGCTCCATCAGCTTTCGTTCCGGAAGGAAGCCGACAAAGTGCACATCCTTTAAAATACCGAGGCCGGCTGCGAGCATTTCCAGTTCTCGCTGCAGCGGACCCTTGCCCGCAATGAAGAATTCGGCGTGCGGATTGTCTCTTTTAAAAATCGCAAAGGCGCGCAAACTGGTGGCCACGCCTTTTTTCGGAATTAAACGGCACGCCTGCATTACCTTCCAGCGTCCATCTGGCGGTGGTTGTCGATCGACAAATGGAAATTCATCCAATGGAATGCCGGTGCGATTAATTCGCAGCTTCTCGGGCGGACAACCAAAGCGGAGCAATCGATTGGCGAGCGATTGCGAACGCGCCAGAACCAGCGGCACAAGATCAAACAAGCGGCGCAACTTTACCGGATAATCGGCGATGTCGTTCTTGATCGCGACGTCGGCGCCGTGGAAAGAAACTACGCACGGCTTGTCCCATTGCTCGATAAACGGCAACAGATGCACGCCAGTGTGACCAAAATAAATGTGCATGAGATCGGCCCCACGCTTTTCCAATAACGACGCCAGCACCTGATATTCGCCACGATAAACAATCGGCGGCTCCCGTTTCACGAACTTGAGCCAGCCGTGACGCAAAAGGTTCATGCGCGATTGCGGGATGATTTCGATATCGCGAAATGGGAAAGATTCCGCGTTTTGCACCTCTTTCGTTATGACAAATGTCTTGACGCCACGCAGCGCCTTAACCTGCCGGTAAATGTGCAACATCTCCGGCTTGAGAAATGAAGTGCAATAACTGGCGACGACGTGTTTAGCCATGAAAAAACTCGAGAGTATGAACGAGGCACTGCGCCCTGTCTAGCTCTTTAATCTGCGGACTTCGTTTACTCTGCTTGCAAGGCACCGGTTCGCAACCTTTTCCGAACAAAAAACATTTTACGTAACTGCGACAACTGGAAACGATTCCAACCACCTTTCGAGGTTCATTTTCAAACCATCCAAGCCGGCTCCGGTCTTGGCGGAAATAGCTGCCAGCTCGATCGAAGGAAATCGATTCCGCAATGCTTCGAGATTTTCTTTCGCCCCTGGCAAATCCATTTTATTCGCAATGATGAACCATGGCCGTTCTGACAACATCGGATCGTAAAGATCGATTTCTCGCCGGAGACTTCCTAAATCTTCGATTGGATTGCGGCCTTCGCTTCCCCCAACATCGACAACGAAAAGCAAAATGCGACACCGCATAATATGC
>QHPX01000151.1 GCA_003219195.1 Verrucomicrobiota bacterium | reverse complement strand
AATTCAAAATTATATTTATGAATCCCGCGGAACTTTTTCGTCAAGAGTCCGGAATACTCGGCATCGGGGCGGGCGATTTTCTCTTTCGCGAGGGAGAAAGCGTACCATTTTGGCATGAATGGCGCGACCTTGCGGCAGTTGAAGAAGAGCGATGAGCGCAAGCTCGCGATCGCTCGAGTTATCCGGCGCGGCCCCGCGGTGAGGTAACGGCTGGATCGCGCGGGAGCTGGAGCTTGGCATGCGAGCGCGGTGAGCAGGTGCTTAAAGAAAAAAAACGGCTAACTCGAGGCAAAACTGCTTGCCGCTTTTAGGCAGCTAAAAACAAGAGGGAGCTGCTTGCCAATCTCTTTGTGAAAAATTGACAGACTGACCCCTTTCCCTTTTCACGGGGCAACACTCAATGCGCTGTGATCCACTCCCTAATCGGGAGCAAGGCTACGGAAATCTGAAATTGCCGATGCGGGTGCGCCAGTTGAAACTGCTGTTTGTATCGTAGTATTCGGTGGTGTACCAGAAGGTGCGGTCGTCCACCGGATCAATAGCCATTGAGCTGTAATCGCCCCAACGGTTCACGGTGTCCGTTTGGCTGCCCGCGCCATCAAAGACATGGGCTTCACCCTGAGCCAAAGTGTTTAGTGGGTCGGTCGCCAGTCGCCCCGCCCAGCGGATTTGCGGATGGATGAGAGGACTCGACGCGCTAAAGCCGAGGGCCATGTTTCCGAGTTTATCAATCGCTATGCTGCCCATCCAGCGCCAGTCCGTGTCAGGCTGGTAGGTGCTCTCCTGAAAGACGGTCACCGGTCCGGCCGTCACGCCGCGAAGTTCGAACCAGCGGATGCCCGCCACATTGTTCGACTTGACGGTATAGTTTCCGACCAACGATTCGTGTCCATCGCGGAAAGTGCGATAGGCCAGCCGATACATCAGGCGGTCACCAATGCCGTCCAGTCTGTTACCGACTCCGACTCCCGACTCCGGCACGCAGTCGCGAGTCGTCGGGCAGAGTCGCGTAAAGCCAGCGGCCGCCGGAGTGGCGAACAGGGTAAAAGTCGAGTTTGTTGGTGTGACAAAGTCGACGTGAAAGTGGTACACGTTGTAGACACCGGTTACAGGCCATTCCACGTACGTGTTCGGCGCACCGGCCGGCGGCTTTTTCTTGCCGTCCAGGTCGGCGGGCAAAAATGGCGCGTGATTGGAGCCCAATGGTGGGAAGGTAATGAAGGTAGCTGGCTGGCCGGCCAACATCATCGCGCGATCGAACGCGAAAGGCTGAGGACCGAGAAATGCCGTGCCGGATGAGTTGAATAGGTTAATGCTCAGATAATAGGCGTCGGGCCACACAGCAAGGTGCGGATAGTCGATGAACTGGTTGCTCAGGTGAAAGCCATAGCGATTATAGGTGCCAGTGGCATCGTCGCTGGTCGAGACCGCAATGCACTCGTCGGTGATCGGAAAACCGCCGTTCCTGCTGGCGAATTCGGTGATGACCCAGCGTCTGGCGCTCTTGTCAAAGACCACGGTCGGGTCGCCGAAACCGTGGAGCTCGCAGGCGCCGCCAAAGCCACTCCAAACTGACACGATGCTATTCGGTCCCAGGATTGAAGCTCCGGTGGCTTTGTCAAAAACCTGATAGCCTTCATTTACGATCTGAACGAACTGCGTTGATCCCACCGAGCCATTGGTATCGGGCGGCGCGCAGTTACACCCCACACCGGGATACGGGATGCCTTTGAAGTTGAGGATCGGGCCGGGTATCGTGGGTGCCAGAAGGGCACGGGCGGAAATGTCCGGATTTTGCACCGCCGCGTCAGGACTGTCTTGGTGCTGATTTGGAATCTGCGGGTTCGGATTAGCCTCGTGCTGTTCCTTGAATACGAGGGGCCATCCCTGCTGCACATCGCGGAGCGCCGGGGAGACGTCATTGTGATATGAGGCACCGACGATAGCATCGCTGCCCGCTTGATTTGCCGCCTGTGCCAGGGCGGACGAGCTTGAGTAACCGCTAAACCCAAGCAGCGCCAGGAGGAGGCCGAGTGAGCACAGCACAAAACCCAGCAGGACGCGCGGATTAAAGAAGGCGGATTGAGAAGGTGACGTTTTTTTCATAGGTTTGATAGAGATTTTCTCTTTTTGTGTGTTTGTTCTAACGGGTAAAAGCTTTTCCTCGTCTGGACAATATGTGGCGGCTGATTGAATGTCACGGTTTTTATTACAATTTGGTAATTGTTAGATTTAATGGTTAAAATGGCTCCAAGTCGGAACAGTCTGTCCCTCGCGCGATCCTCTTTGCAAGCAGAGTTTAGTAACAGTTCTGTTACCTTTCGCTTGGAACTGCCCACGGATTGTGCGGCGAGAGGATGACCAGGATTCCGCGAGCTCGGTCGGAGCGCCAGAGGTGCACGGTAACGCAGTGCACTCTGAGTCCCTGGAGCAGGAACTCAGGATTCGACTGTTGCGCAACCGTGCGTCACATTCTGCTCTTCATGGCGCCACAGACGGACATGCGCCGGTCACGCCTGTCGCTTCAATCAGAAGAAGGCGTAGCGACGACGATGCCGGCGAGTAAGAAAGTAAGTGCGGCCGACAGCAGGCAGAAAGGGCAGAAGGCATGCAGGATGAACGCCTGCACGTATAGCAGCCACAAGGTCGCGCCGAACATCGCCATGACAACGAGCATGAGGAGAGTTCGCGCGCGCGCGTAACCAAAAACGGCGAGCGTGGCCGAACTGAATGCAACAAAGTAGGCCAGGGCGCCGAAAGCTGCCGTGGGGATCCCAGCGACCGAGGCATAGACGCTGCCGAGGACAGCAGAGCAACCCCCGGGCGAACCACAGACAAGGTCGTCGCCGGTGAGGTGCGCCACGGTGAGATAGGTTGCATCAGCCAGCCCAGCCAGAGAGATGACGGCCGCGATGGCAGAAAGAATTATCTGGAAACGTGCAGCGGTCATTTATGCCCTCCCTTGGTTGAATTATTGGAACTTTTCTGTCCAATGAGCGCCGCATCGATTGCCTCGCGCAAGCGTTCCGCAGTGAAAGCAGCGCGCACCACCTGACCGTTGACGAAGAGCGTGGGCGTGTTCTTCACGCCGCGCGATACGCCATCTTCCCCTTCCAAAACGACGCGTGTCTTAACTTCGTTGGAGTTCGAATCTTCCCTGAAACGCTCGACATTCAAGTGGAGGGCGCCTGCATAGGCATCGAAAAGCGGTCGAACATTCGAAGCTTTGCTCCAGACCGACTGATATTGGTAGAGCATATCGTGCATTTCCCAAAAACGGCCTTGTAAACCAGCAGCTTCCGCAGCGAGTGCAGCTTCGAGCGCATGTGGATGCATCGCGAGAGGAAATTGCCGGAAGACAACCCGCAAACGCGGGCCGTACTCTTGCTCGAGTTTACTAATCACGCCGGAGACCGTGGCGCATGATGGACATTGGAAGTCGCCAAACTCCTCCAGTGTGACCGGCGCGTCGGCTTCACCGCGAACATGTGCCGCCGTCTCTTTGGTTTTATCGGCGGTCTCGCTAATGGTTTTGTCAACGGGCATTGAAGTTGTCCTGGCAGTTGGGATGGCGCGCTGCTTCGCCCGATAGAGCATTACACCGGCACCGACCGTGAGCGCAGCAACCGCGGCGATGATGATAAATGGAAGATATCGCTTCGACAGGGACATCGTCGGGTGTTGCGAGAAAGTTGTCATAATGCTGTGAAAGCGCCATTCTTAGTGTCGTCAAATGACGTTACCGGATCGGCGCGTTAGAGAATCTAGTAATAACTCGCCCGACCCACTACTGCGAGTTCTCATGTTTTCTGCCTTCGAAATGATTATGCTTTGTCGTCGCTGGTGATCTTGTTATGCTTCAATACCTTCATGAACAAGCAACGACCTCTCGTGATAACTCTAATGCTTCTCACTCTGTTTTGTGGCGTCATCGTTGCACAGACACAGTCGCCGCTTCAGCCGGAATCCGGAACAGGGCTCGAAGGAGTAGTTTCCGTAAGCCCCATCCAGGGTGGGCCATCGCGAATGGGTGTTCCCGATTCGAGACCGCTTGCGAATACCGCGTTCGTCGTGAAGAAGGGAGATCGCATTGTTATGTCGTTTAATACCGACGATCAGGGGCGCTTTCGGATTTCTTTGCCTTCAGGTCACTACGCTGTTTCGATGAAAGACTGGGAAGGCGTCGTCGGGCACTACGGCCCCTTTGAGATCGATCTAGCTCCGGGCGAAATCAAAAAGGTCCAGTGGAACTGC
The DNA here is from genome assembly GCA_003219195.1 of Verrucomicrobiota bacterium. Lineage (GTDB taxonomy): Bacteria > Verrucomicrobiota > Verrucomicrobiia > Chthoniobacterales > UBA10450 > UBA10450. The sequence continues at coordinate 12,232 of QHPX01000151.1, read as the reverse complement.
GATACCGGTATGCGGTAACTGGTTAAAAGAAGGGGGAATATCGCGGCAACCGCCGAGATCTTTGACCCGCATACCGGGCAGTGGACCACAACCGGCGACATGACGACTGGATGCAGCGAGATTGAATTTGCTTCGGTTCTTCTGCCGGACGGCCGCGTGCTGGTCCCCGGTAGCCACACGGCTTGGAAACGCCGGTGTCTAGTGCCGAGCTCTATGACCCGCGGACGGGTACCTCGACGGAGGCCGGCTCCATGAGTGTCGTTCGCGCCGCTCACTCCTCCATCGTGCTGCATGGCAATCGCGGCGTGCTAGTGATGGGAGGGATGAGCCCGGATCCCACGGCTACGGCCAGTGTCAATGTTGCCATTCAGACTCGTTGATAGAGCCGACATACTTCACAATCAGCCGTCACGCGTCAGCGCGTGGCGGCTTTTTGTTTGCGCGGCGAAGATCGACAACTTCAGGTTAGCGCACCCGCAACTCCCACTTTCGCCGCATTCGTGTGCACATTAGCTTTTGCCATGCGGCGAATTTGGCAATGGCTGATCATTGCGGTGCTCGCGGTAGCGGGTTGCGGTCAGCAAGCTGTGCCGGTTACCGATTTTGCAGCGCAGCGCCAGCGCATGGTGACGGAGCAGTTGAAGGCGCGCGGAATCAGAGACGACCGCGTCCTTGCCGCGATGGACAAAGTGCCGCGCGAAGAATTTGTGCCCCAGGACTCCCGCGCCGCCAGCTACACCGATCAACCGCTTCCGATTGGATATGGTCAAACCATTTCGCAACCGTACATCGTTGCCTTCATGACGGAGCAATTGCGACCGTCGAGCAGCGATCGCGTTCTTGAAATTGGCACGGGGTCCGGTTATCAGGCGGCGGTTTTAGCGGGACTGGTTGCGGAGGTTTACTCGATCGAAATTATCGAGCCGCTCGCAAAAACGGCCGAGGCCACGCTGCAGCGCCTCGGTTACAAAAACGTGCACGTGAAGGTGGCCGACGGTTACAAAGGCTGGCCGGAAAACGCGCCATTCGACGCGGTCATTGTCACGTGCGCGCCGGATCACGTTCCGCAGCCACTTGTCGGCCAAATGAAAGAGGGCGGACGAATGATCATTCCGGTTGGCGGGCCGGGCGAACAGGAACTTTATCTTCTCGAAAAGAAAAACGGCCAACTCAAGCAGCGCGCCGTGTTGCCGGTACGCTTCGTGCCGATGGCGGGCGAAGCGACGAAACGTCAGTGAATGGCCTTTGTTTGTAGAGGCGTGTGTCCTCACGCGCGCTGATAGCGATTTGCGGCTGATGACAGCCGCTACTACACCGACAAGCTGTTGGCTTGTTACTTGACTGCTGCCAACTTTTTCAGATCGAGACGTTTGACCCAGTCCTGTAATTCCTTCGGGTCCTGATTTTGCAATTCGATCTCCACGAAATAACGCTTCGCGATCATCACCCAAAGCGAAGCGTGCTTCAGTTCCTTCTTTTCTCCGTTTGCCAGAGTCTTCACCTCTTTTTCGTAAGCTTCGAAGCCCGGATTTCCATCAATCGTGACCGATTTGCTATAACCTTCGGACGTTTCGCTGTTCTGGTTCCACGCCGCGGTTGTCGCTTGCACATAATCGGGATTGGCCACGGAATCGAGAATGCTGATCGCGGTAGTCGGCGAATCAGCGGCATCGCTTTTGCGATAATCGCGATGAACATTCGTAATTTGGAATCCGCCAACATCAGCGGTTGATCCCTCCGGCTTGTCCGCGATCCAACCCGACGGAGCGTCGGGCAAAACCGGAAGCAATTTCGAATAATCGACCACGTCGGGCACGAGCATCGGCTCGTTTTGCGCGCGCGATTCCGCAGCCAGCACGACCAGCACGCCGAGCGCAACAATTGCGAAACACAGGGCAATCCGGCAGGTCGATGGATGATTCGGCGTCGATTTCTTCATAAGAACGCGCGGTATTGATCGATTCAAATCCCTGTACTCGATTGACTTTGGTGGAGCAGTTTGTCAAGACGCGATCCGTGGCACGCCCGACTCAACTGGCGATTTTCATCTCGATCCTGGCCATTGCCGCGCGACTGATTTTGATCGACCAGCCGTACATCGACAATTGGAGTTGGCGGCAAAGCGATGTCGCGGCCATTGCCCGCAATTATCTTCAAAGCGGTTTTCATTTCGCTCATCCGCAAATCGACTGGGCCGGCGATGGGCCCGGCTTTGTCGGAACGGAGTTTCCGATCTTGCCGTTCCTCGCCGCGATCTGTTACAAATTTTTCGGCGTTCACGAATGGATCGGACGGATTCAAGGGGTGATTTTATTCGCGGCGTCTTTGCCGTTTTTCTTTTTGCTTGTGCGGGACACGTGGCATGGGCTTCCCGCGCATGGCCCATCGACAGGATATCGACGCCGCTTTGCCGAGACCGCGGCAAGCTGGGCACTGTTCTTTTACAGCTTTGCGCCGCTTAATCTCTTCACCAGCCGCGAGTTCATGCCCGACGTTCCGTCACTCAGTCTCGCCCTCATCGGCCTTTATTTTTTCCTGCGTTACTGCCATGCTATACGTGATTCACGTATAGCATGGTCGCCTGCTGGAGAGTTGATGCCGTATCGCGCAAACGGTGAAAGCGTCGCTGGACGATGGCTGATTGCATCTGCCGGTTTTATTTCGCTGGCGCTCTTGATCAAACTTCCTACCGCGATCATCGGCGCGCCTCTGCTGTATCTCGCTGTAGCAGCAGTCCATGACCGTCCCACTTCTTCGGATCTTTCGAACGGCGGTCGCAGACCGGCGCTACAAAATTTGATGGTTCGCCTCGTCGCGCGGTGGGAGCTCTGGCTCTTCGCTCTAATCACGCTGGCGCCGCCCGCGATTTGGTATTGGCATGCGCACGAGATCGCAGAGAAATTTTATCCTCATCATTTTTTTGGCGCGGGCGGAATTCGGATCATGAGCGCGAGCTGGTACTGGAAGATCGCAAAACAGATAACAACTTCGAGCTTAACTCCGGTGCTTTTCGCGCTCGCAACCGCCGGCGCATTCATGACAAGATCGACAACGGAGCCGGCGGGAGCCGAGCGACGTGGACGGGAAGGCCCGAGAGGGTTGATGAGCCGGGAGGCGAGTCAATCAACGCGTGCGGGCCTTTTTCATTTCTGGCTCGCCGCGATGATTATCTTCATCGTTGTCGCCGGCTACGGCAATCGCCATCAATGGTATCAACTTCCGCTCGTGCCAATCGCCGCCGCATTGGCAGGCGCGGCTTGCGCATCGCTGGCATCAAAAATTTCCGCGCGAAGCGTCAGGATCACGTTGTCGATCTTACTCGCCGGTTCGTTTAGCATTCTTGCGTTTCACTACGTCCGACCTTTTTATCAGCCGTCGGCTGTCCAGTTGCGCGATCTCGGTTTGGAATTGCGACGGACAACCCCGGGAAATTCCTTAATTGTCGCGGCTGATAACGGTGATCCCACAATTTTTTATTACGCGGAGCGCAAAGGCTGGCATTTCCTCGAGAAGAACGGCATTTACGACGGCAATCCAGGCGACAACCAACAATTGATTGTCGATCTTGAGCAGCTGCGCGGGCGCGGCGCGACGCATCTCGTTTTCATCTCGAGCACATTTTGGTGGCTGGATTACTACCACGAATTCGCCGAACATCTCGCGCAGAGGACAACGCCGCTCGAGGCAACTCCTGAATTCAGGATCTACAAATTGAATTTGGCCAGGGAATGAGAACCGAAACGAAGAATTTCACGATCCGACCGGCCACGATTGTCGATGTCCCGATCATCCTCCAATTGATTCGTGACCTGGCCACCTATGAACGCGCGCCAAGCGAGGTCGCCGCAACGGAAGAGCAACTTGTCGATGTTTTATTCGGCGAAAGACCGGTGGCGGAAGTGCTGCTCGCTTTCGAGGATGAAATGCCGATTGGTTTCGCGGTTTTCTTTCACAACTTCTCGACATGGCTCGGTCGCCCCGGTCTTTATCTCGAAGATCTTTTTGTGAAACCGGAAGCGCGTGGAAAAGGTTACGGCCGCGCCTTGCTCATTCACCTGGCAAAAATCGCGCGCGACCGCGGCTGTGGCCGCATGGAGTGGGCGGTGCTCGATTGGAACGGGCCGGCGATTCAATTTTATCGCAAGCTCGGCGCGAAGCCGATGGATGAATGGACGGTCTTTCGTCTCACCACCGACGGAATCGCGAAACTCGCGCAATCGTGAAGTTCAGGCGAAGTATTCGCTTCGCATGAACAAGGCGCCCGCGAAAATCGAAGACTACGCGTTTCTGAGCGACACGCAGAGCGGCGCGCTCGTGAGTCGTGAAGGCTGCGTCGATTGGTTGTGTTTTCCCCGTTTTGATTCGCCGGCCTGTTTCGCCTCATTGCTCGGCAAGAAGGAGAATGGTCACTGGCTTTTTTTTCCGGCGGCCAAGATCGAGAATGTGAAACGCCGGTATCGCGGCGACACACTCATTCTCGAGACGGAAATTGAAACAAAAGAGGGCGCAGTTCGCCTGATCGATTTCATGCCGCCGCGCGGCGAGAACCCGGACATCATCCGCATCGTTGAAGGATTGCGCGGCGAAGTGCTCATGAAAATGGAGCTGATCATCCGCTTTGAGTACGGGTCGATCATTCCCTGGGTGCGAAAGGCACACGACGGGCTCGAGGCGATCGCAGGACCTGACGGTCTCATTTTGCGGACACCGATTGAGACGCGGGGTGAGGATTTAAAGACGGTTGCAGAGTTCACCGTAAAAAGAGACCAACGCGTACCGTTTGTTCTGACGTGGTTCGCGTCGCACCGAGCGCCGCCGCGCGCGATTCATCCGGAGCACGCCTTGCGCGACACGGAAAAATTCTGGAACGGCTGGGCCGGGCGTTTTCATTATTCGGGCCCCTGGAAAGACGTGATTATGCGTTCGCTCATCACGCTAAAGGGCTTGACTTACGCGCCTACCGGCGGCCTGGTCGCTGCGTTAACGACTTCGCTTCCGGAGGAAATCGGCGGCGTGCGGAATTGGGATTATCGCTACTGCTGGCTTCGAGACGCGACCTTCACGCTGATCACTCTGATGCATGTCGGTTATCGGGATGAAGCAAACTCGTGGCGAGAATGGCTCCTGCGGGCCATCGCCGGGAGCGCTTCGCAGATGCAGATCATGTATGGAGTGCGCGGCGAACGGCGACTGGACGAATTCGAGTTGCCGTGGCTCGCTGGTTACGAAAATTCGAGGCCTGTGCGAATCGGCAACGCGGCCTCGAATCAATTCCAGCTCGATGTCTTTGGCGAAGTTTTTTTGGCGATGTACGAATCGCATATCGCCGGTTTGGAGACCAATGAGCCCGACTGGCGCCTGCAAGTCGAGCTCATGCGCTTTCTCGAATCGAATTGGAATCAACCGGATGAAGGAATTTGGGAAGTCCGCGGCGGCCGCAAACATTTTACTCACTCCAAGATGATGACATGGGTCGCGTTCGATCGCGCGGTGAAGCTGGCGGAGTTGTGTGAATGCGCGGCGGGCGAAAATATCGAGCGCTGGAAAAAAATCCGCGATCAGATTCATCGAGAAGTTTGCGAGCGCGGCTACAATGCCGAGAAGAAGGCGTTTACGCAGTTCTACGGCTCCGACGCGCTCGATGCGAGTTTGCTCATGATGGCTCGGGTGGGCTTTCTTCCGCCGGGTGACGAGCGCATGCGCGGCACAATCGAAGCGATTGAACGGGAGCTGATGCAAGACGGTTTGGTCCTTCGCTATCGAACGGAAGAGGAACGCGTGGACGGATTGCCCGGTCGTGAAGGAACATTTTTGCCATGCTCGTTCTGGCTCGCGAATTGTTTGCACTTCATCGGACGCACCGATGACGCGAAGAAATTGTTCGAGCGCTTGCTCGCCTTACAAAACGATGTCGGATTGCTTTCCGAAGAATACGATCCAATCGCGAAACGTCAGTTAGGCAATTTCCCACAGGCGTTCACGCATCTGGCGCTGGTGAACACGGCGCGTATCCTGGGCGGTCAGGTGAAAGTTCCGGGTAGCGACACGTAATAGACTGTCAATCTTGGCAAGATCGATAATTATGCTCGTGCTTCCGTAGACGAGACTAGACGCCGAATCAGGTCTTCGATCGTGACGATGCCGCGCAGATGCCGTTCCCGGTCCAACACCGCCGCCAAACCAAGTCGCGCTGCGCGCAATCGTCGCACAATTTTATAAGCAAGCTCTTCTTCATTCGCCGTGACGAGGCGGCGCATGTAATGGCTCAGTGTTTTCGCGCCGTTTTTCTCGAGCAAAATATCGAGCACGTTGACCAATCCGCTCGGCTGGCCCTGCGCCGTAATGACGGGCAGACGATCGAGACCGGAAGAAACGCCGAGCGCGACCGCTCCATCAATGGAGGTATCTGGTTTTACGGCGACCACTTTCGCCAAAGGCACCATTACATCGCGCACTTTCACGCTCCGGAAATCGAACACGTTGTGAATCATGGCGCGTTCGGTAGCGGTGAGAGACCCTTCGCGTTCGCTCTGCGTGGCGATTTGTTTCAGCTCTTCGCGGGCGGCAAAAAGTCGACCTTTTTCCGCGCGCTGCGGCAGGAGAATCCGGCCCAAACGTGCGCCGAGTTCGAGCAAAGGCCAAAGCAGGGCCGAAACGAGTTCCAGAATCCAGGCCAGCCGAGCCAATGCGCGGAATGGAAATCGCCGAAAGAGCGATTTCGGTAGGACAGCGAGCACGAACAGATAGATCGGCAATGCGATCAGCAACGCGATGAAAAATCCAGTCAAGTGGAATGAGCGCACCAATTGGCGAGTCAAGAGCAGCAGTCCCAAAATATCGGCTGCGTTCGTGAAAATCAGAACCGTGACGAGCAACCGTTCCGGATGTTTCAGCAATCGATCCAGTCGCACCGCTGCTGGCACACGGCGCTTGACGTTTTGGCGGAGCCGCACTGGATCGATCGAGAGCAAACCGCTTTCAATTCCGTTGAAGAAGAACGAAACGATCCAGCAACAAATTATGATAAACGAAATCGTCATGCCGCAGCGCTGCTGTTGCTCGATGGTTCATCGGCCTCGCCGACCACGGTTGTTTTTTTCAGCAAAATCTCCTCGATTCGTTTGCGTCCGGCGCGCCGCACGGTGATGGCCAGGCGTGGAATTTCGAGCTGCGTGCCCGACAGCGGCAAATAACCGAGCCGGTTGAAGACGAAGCCGCCAATCGTGTCGATTCCTTCCGCTTCAATTTCGAATCCGAGATGCTCGCTCAGATCGTCGAGGCGCGCGTTTCCGCTGACGAGAAATTTTCCATCCTCCATCGGCTCGATGTAAAGATCGACATCTCCGCGTGGGACAGCGTCGCTGAGGATTTCCTCGACGATGTCGGACATGGTGATGATGCCTTCGGTCCCGCCAAATTCATCGACAACGATGGCCAGCCCCTGGGCGTGAGTGAGGAAGAGTTTGAGCAGATCAAGCGCCCGCATCGTCTCCGGCACAAAGGATGGCAGGATTAATCGCTCGGTGTAATGCTCCGACGGATCGAGCAGGAACGTTTTCACATCGATGATCCCGAGAACTTGATCGGGTGTGTCCACGTAGACCGGCACGCGGCGATGACGTTTCTCTTTCAGGCGCGCGATCGCTTCCTCGTTCGTCAAATCGTCCGGCAGCGTGAACGTATCGACGCGCGGCGTCATGCAATCCTTCGCCGTTTTGTCGCCGAGTTTAATGATCTCCTGGATCATCTCGGCTTCCGCTTCATGCAGTGCACCTTCTTCTTCGCCAATTTCAACCAGCGTCTCGAACTCCTCGTCGCTCAAGCGTGGACGGGTGCGCAGATGCAACGGAGTGAAAAGATCGACAATTGCCGTGCTCGTGCTCTCGAGCGCATGACCGACGCGATCGAGCAGTGGCATTGACAGCTTCAAAGTGAAAGCGCCGATGGCCGAAAGCCGATAAGGAGCGGACAGGGCCAGCAGTTTTGGAATCAAATCGCAAAGCACCACGACGATTGTGAAGATCACGATCGCGGCCAGCCACTGCGGAATGCGCGTTGCGAACGGCCCTTCCCATAAAAGAAAAAGACAAAGCACCACCAGCGGCACTTTTACGAGACCGTCGCCGAGGAGCAGCACGTTCAAAACGCGGCGCGGATTTTCGCGAAAGCGCTGAACGAAATTCGTCACGGCAGGATGATGTTCTTCCAGCCGGCGCAACTGGTGCGACTTGAGTGAGAAGAGTGCCGTTTCCAATCCGGAAAAAAGGGCGGAACAGAAAATCAAAATCGAGATGACGACCAGCAGAATGGCGAAGACCGCAACCGTCATTCCTTAACGCGAGAGCGATGGCGCGCCCGCTCGTCCTCCGGAAAGCGAATGCATGCTGGTTTGCCCATTGTCTGAGCCGCGATCAAGTTAGGCTCTTCATGAGCAAAGGCGAGCGGATTTCGCGGCTAGTCACCGAACTGGTGGGGGAAGATGTCGATCCGGCAAAGATCGACATTGCGAGTCATCCCTATTATCGCGCCTATTTTCAGTGCTGGAACGAGCAGCGCTACTACGAAGCACACGACGTGCTCGAGCAACTCTGGTTAAACACCGATACGGATGACGACGATTTTTTCAAAGGTCTCATCCAGGCGGCAGGCGCATTTGTGCATCTCCAGAAAAATTTCGAGCATCCGACACATGCGAAGCACAGCCGGCGATTGAAGCCCGCGGTGCGACTCTTCTTGCTCGCGGAGAAAAACCTTGCGCCATATTCGCCGGTTCGTCACGCGCTCGATGTCGCCGTGTTTCTCGATCTTCTGCGAAATGCGCGCGAGGAAATCACGCGCTCGGATTTTAAAATAAATCCGTGGTCGCCTACGCGGGCGCCGAAGATCAAATTAAACAGGTAGGGGCGGTTCAGCGAACCGCCCCCGCGGGCAATTGAGTCAATCGCCCTATCTTGTGAAGAGCAACTTCAGTCCGGCGATGACCAGGACTGTCGCCAACAAGATCGAGATGGTGCGGATGGGAAAATGGCGGCTGCCGAGATGTGAACCCAGAACGCCGCCAATCGCCGCCGCGGGTGCGAGGAGAACTCCAAGCCACGGAATAGATTGGTTCGCGGTAAAGTAGCCGGTTAGCCCCGAAATTGAGTTTACCAAAATAAATAACGCCGAGACTGCGGCCGCCTGGCGAATGTGCGCCCAATGGTAAAACAGCAGAACGGGAGTGAGAAATATTCCTCCGCCCGTTCCAGTGAGGCCGGACAGGAATCCGATTGCCGCTCCAACGCCGATCGCTGTCGGATTGGGAGGAGGCACGACGTCCGGCGGATCGCTGCGCCGAAAAATCAAGCGCACCGCCGAAAAAAGCAGCACCAGGCCAATCAGGATTCTCAAAACCGAAGCCGACGGTTGCAGATAACCGCCGAGATAAGCCGCCGGGATGGACAACACGGCAAATGGCCAGAATAACTTCCAGGCAAAATGGCCGGCGCGCCAAAATTGAAACGCGCCGATCGAAGCGACAAGGATGTTCAGCACCAAAGCGGTGGGTCTGATCGTCGTGGCAGCGACACCCCATAAAGTCATCACGGCGATGTAGCCCGATGCGCCGGCATGCCCCACCGATGAATAGAGAAACGCGATCAGGCCGACAGCTAGCAAGAGGGAAACGAGCTGCGAGTAGTCCATTTGCTCGAAGCATAGCACGTAGCCACCGGCCTATGGCCGGTTCGAGCGGCCATGGTCGCGTGGCGACAAGGCACTTCCGCTTTTTGTTTCTCGGGCTAATGTGTTTGGTGACACCGATCGATATTGTTGCCGAAGTTTCACCGGCGCACGCGGAGCACACCAACAGACTGGCGCGCGAGAAGTCGCCCTACCTTTTGCAGCACGCGCATAATCCGGTCGATTGGTATTCGTGGGGCGAAGAAGCTTTCGCCAAAGCGCGCCGCGAAAACAAACCGATCTTTCTCTCCGTGGGATACTCGACCTGTCATTGGTGTCATGTCATGGCGCATGAGTCGTTTGAGAACGAAGAGACAGCTGCAATCATGAATCGGGAGTTTGTGAACATCAAAGTCGATCGCGAGGAACGGCCGGATGTCGATCGCGTTTACATGACGTTCGTGCAGGCGACGACTGGTGGGGGCGGTTGGCCGATGAGCGTCTGGTTAACGCCGGATTTAAAACCATTTGTCGGCGGAACTTATTTTCCGCCGGAGGACCGTTACGGCCAGCCCGGTTTCAAAAAAGTTCTGGAACGCATCGCCGCGGCTTGGAAGCGCGACCACGAAAAGATTGTCGATCAAAGCTCGAAAATCGTCTCGGCGTTGCGCGAATCGCAGGCCGCGCAATCCGCCGCCTCCGCCAAGATCGACAGCCAGGTTTTCGAGAAAGCCTACGAGCAGTTTGCTCGCACGTTCGATGAGAAAGAAGGCGGCTTCGGCGGCGCGCCGAAGTTTCCGCGGCCGGTCGCATTAAATTTTCTTTCCCGGTTTTACGCGCGCGATCCGAAGAGTGAAGTCGGCAAGCATGCGCTCGAAATGGATTTAGTCACGCTGGGGAAAATGGCGGCCGGCGGCATGCATGATCATCTCGGCGGCGGTTTTCATCGCTACTCGGTCGATCGTTACTGGCACGTGCCCCATTTTGAAAAGATGCTTTACGACCAGGCCCAACTCGCCATCACCTATCTTGACGCGTTTCAAATCACCCAAGATCGACAGTATGAATCGGTCGCGCGCGATATTCTCGACTACGTCGCGCGTGACATGACTTCAAAAGAAGGCGGATTCTTTTCCGCCGAAGATGCCGACAGCCCAATTCCTGTAGCGGCGGTCTATGACCGCCGAAGTGAGTCACCGCAGTCGTTGGAAGTCGGCGCTCACAGAGCGCCGCTACAGAAGAGTGAAGGCGCATTCTACGTTTGGACGAAAAAGGAGATCGATGCCGCACTTGGCGATGCCGCGGAGATTTTTGATTTTCATTACGGCGTGCAACCGCATGGCAACGCGCCGGAAGGAAGCGATCCGCAGGATGAATTTCGAGACAGGAATATTTTGATCGAGCGACACCCGATTGCCGAGACGGCGAAGCATTTTAAGAAAAGCGAAAACGAAGTTCAGCAATCGCTTGCGCGCAGCCGGGAAAAATTATTGTTGATCCGCGCCAAACGACCACGCCCGCATCTCGATGACAAAATCATTTCGGCCTGGAACGGCCTCATGATTTCGGCGTTCGCACGCGCGGCGCAAGTCTTAGATGAGCCGCGCTATCTCGAAGCTGCGACACGCGCAGCCCGATTCCTGCGGACACGTCTATTTGAAGAAAAGAGCAAATTGCTCTATCGAAATTATCGCGAGGGCCGGAGCGGGATTGAAGGCTTCGCTGACGATTACGCCTTCGTCATCCAGGGACTTGTCGATCTTTACGAGGCGTCCTTTGACGTCGAGTGGCTGAAGTTTGCCGTTGAATTGGAGGCGACACAGGACCGCTTGTTCTTGGACGAGAAGAGCGGCGGCTATTTTAGCACGAGTGGCAAAGAATCGAGCGTGCCGCTGCGAATGAAAGATGACAACGACAGCGCGGAACCGGCGGCTAGTTCTATTGCGGCGCTAAACCTCTTGCGGCTGGCACAGTTTCGGAATGATAAGCAACTGGAAGAGCGCGCCAGGAAAACGATCGACGCATTTGCACCGACGCTCTCACATTTCGCCAGCGCCATGCCGCAGATGCTGGTCGCGCTCGATTATTCGTTAGGCAAACCGCGTCAGATCGTGATCGCCGGAAAGCCCGATGATCCCGGGACGAAAGCGCTGCTCGAAGAAGTGCACCGACATTTTCTGCCGCGATGGTCGACGGCAAATCCACCGCGTACGTCTGTGAAAATTTCACATGCAAAGCGCCAGTGACTGATCCAAAAGCGCTCGCTGAATTGTTGTCGAAGTAATTTCTGTTCGTTGGCGGGTGTTGGGCTTTTACCTGACATCCGCCAAAGCGTAACAAGCCGATTCATATATATAGGCTAACCTTATTATGAAATCAGCCGCGCAATCTCGTGCGGGGACGGAACCACGGCGGGTCGTGGCGGTCGGCGATACCATCATTAGCGAGCAAGGCCTGGTCGCAATTATTGGCCGCGACCCGCGTTATCATGTGTGCGGTGCCGCACATACTTTTGAGGAGGCGAATAAACTTGTTCGACAACATCGCCCCGATGTGCTGCTCATCGAACCGT
>QHPX01000150.1 GCA_003219195.1 Verrucomicrobiota bacterium | reverse complement strand
ACGCGCGGCGGAAGGCGTTCGCGGAGGGAGTGCGCGTATTCGCCGAGGTTCGAGTGATGAATGAATCCCCTGCCGCCGATTCGCAACTTGGCGCCCAGTTCGCTGAGGTAGGCTTCGATAATCTCCCGTTTTACGTGCACCAGAGAATCGAAGCTAAACACGAAATCGATCGACTCGTCAGGAAACATCGACAGTGAACGCCCATCGTTGACGTAACAGCGCATGCGCGGATGAGCGGCGAAACGCCGGCGGCAGGCTTCGATGCATTCGGCGGCAGGGTCAACGATCCACAAATGTTCGCAGTAGTCTTTGAGGTAATTCGTCCACCGCCCGAAACCAGATCCGATTTCTAAAATCGTACCGGTGGGCAGACAACCCCGAATGCGCGGAAAAATCGCGCCGGACCATTGCGCGGCCGAGGTTCCCCACGATCCCGACCATTCCTCTCCCGCATCCTTCCAATCGTACTTAACATTGGAAAACTCCGGACCACGACCAGATTGAGCCATTGATGTTGAAATTGGAAATATAGGGGAAGCTGACAGCTTCCCATCTAAATAATTTGGGACGCTAGCAGCGTCCCCTACAGCTTTATTTTGGTCGATCGGACATCGGGGGGTTAATGGCATTTTATCGGCATGTGCCTGGGGGCGGAATCGAACCGCCGACACGCTACAAGAAATTTTCCTGAGCGTTATGGAACGATGAAGATTTTATCGGTCCACGGATCTTTTACTTTGCTGCCAGATGCGTAACCGCTTACATCGATATATCTTCCGCTTGTATCGTCGAAGGGGCTGAAGACGTATCCAGGCTTGCCGGGGACCGACTTAGCTGTCGGAAATTCCAGCTTGGTAGAGGAAGCGCGCGGCGATGACGACGGCTCTGGTTTTGTTTGCGCCGTCTCCTCGCGAGTCACACGTGAGGCAACAGTTGCTGAACGATTTGGAATCCTTTCGGCGGAGTTCTCTTCCGCCGCTACTAAATGCACGGAAACCGGGTTTGGATAGAGAGAGTTGTATGCACCGCTGGTGGCATCGACCGCTATCCCAGCGACGGCTCCGACAACAGTGAGGCCTCCGACAACAACATTACCCGCCATGGCCGTTCCGCCGGTTGCGGACCCCTTACTTTTAACTTTTACGGTTTGCGGAATATAGCCCGGCTTGCTTACCGTAACCGTAAAATTGTCCCGACGACTCTTCACAAATTTCGTGGGAGTGACACCCCTTTCTCCCGAAGAAAGCGTGACATTCGCTCCAGACGGGTCGCTTAACACGCTAAGCTTGTCATGAACCCCGCGGGTTACAGTGGCGCAAGCTGTGAAGAAGAAAAGTGTCAGGGACAGGAGATAGCTCGTCTTCATGAATCGCGGCCCGAACAGCCGAAATGATCAAATCGGCCTCCCTCGGTCAAGGCTGAAGTTGATTCGGCGCGACCCGCCACCAGTCGGCCATAACTGCGAGTACGTGAAAGCGCGCAACGCTTTGATCCTTGAGGCCGTGAAGATCGCCGACCAGAAAAGACGTGTTTCCCTCGTGTTTTCCCTCCGAAACGGGGGACTGGCTGGGGGCGGAATCGAACCGCCGACACGTGGATTTTCAGTCCACTGCTCTGCCAACTGAGCTACCCAGCCGTAAGATCGACAATCGCACGCCAAAGCCGGGCGTTCACTATGCAAGATTTCGATTGCAGGGCAAGAGCGCGGTGACGTTGTCGCGGCGGTCTACGACCGTCGCACATTTCCGGCGCTCGCAGAGCGTCGCTACAGGAACTTTCGTGGCAACTCGACGGCGCGGCCTAACAGCCGCAAATAATGCTCTCTTGAAATCTCAATCGCGCCGAACTGTTGCAAATGCGGCGTGAGCCATTGCGTATCGAGCAGCGCAAATTTTTTCGCGCGCAAACGTTCGACCAATGCGACCAACGCGATCTTGGATGCGTCTCTTTCTCGATGGAACATCGACTCGCCAAAAAACGCGCCGCCGATGGCGACGCCGTAAAGTCCCCCGGCGAGTTTGCCCTTGCTCCACGTCTCGACGGAGTGCGCGTAACCGAGCTCGTGTAATCGCTCGTAGCTCTCGACGATTTCAGGATTGATCCAGGTATCTTCGCGCCTGGCGCAGGCACGGATCACTTCGGCAAATCGATTGTCGATCTTGATCTGAAAGACTCCCTTTCGCAAGATGCGTTGCAGCGCATGCGACACATGAAATTCTTGCAGCGGCATAATCGCGCGCGGATCGGGCGAGAACCATTCGATGGCGTTGTCTTCCATCGCCATCGGGAAAACCCCGAGTCGATAACCTTGCAGCAAAAGTTCCGAAGCAATCATGGTCGCGACAAACTTGAAGTTGTAGAGGCGCTTGTGCCAAGCGCCTAATTTTTTTGGATTTCGACGTTTGGCACAAACGCCGCTACAGCACTTGCAATGCAAGACTTCATTCCTAAAATGGACAGATGAAGCGCCTGTCGATCCTGTCCTTAATCGCATGCGCGCTGATCATGGGCGGTTGCGCCGATCCGCTGGAGCAGCGCAGCACGCAAGAAGTGGAAGGACAGTTCAAACGCGGCATTTCCGGCCAGGGCCAATTGGTCCCGAATGAATCCACCAACAATCCGACCGGTGCTCCATCCGCATCGGAGACGCCGCCAAACTATCCTCCGCCTCCGTGAAAACCGTCGCGCCCGCCCATTCGAAAATTCTCATTCTCGATTTTGGCGCGCAGTACACGCAGGTGATCGCCCGCCGTGTGCGGGAATGCCAGGTCTATTCGGAAATCGTTCGCTTCGATATTTCGGCCGCCGACGTCAAAAAAATGAAGCCGAACGGAATCATTCTCTCCGGCGGACCGGCCAGCGTTTACGATCAAGATGCGCCGCATGTCGATCCGCAAATTTTCTCGTTAGGCATTCCGCTGCTGGGAATTTGCTACGGGATGCAGTTGATGGCGCATCATCTCGGCGGTCAGGTCGAGTTCAGCGCGCGACGCGAGTATGGCGCGGCCGTTTTACACGTCATGAATGGGTCGAAATTGTTCGAAGGGCTCGGACCGCAGCTCGATATCTGGAACAGTCACGGCGATAAAGTGACTGCTTTGCCAGCTGGCTTTCACGCCGCAGCGCGCACCGAAAATTCACCCTTCGCCGCAATCGAAAATTCGGAGCGTAATTTGTTCGCCGTCCAATTTCATCCCGAAGTGGCGCATACGCCGCGTGGCAGAGAGATCCTGCAAAACTTCGTCTACCACATCTGCCATTGCGCGATGGATTGGACGATGGGCTCGTTCATCGAGGAAGCATGCGAGCGCATTCGGCGCCAGGTCGGCGATGAAAAAGTCGTGCTCGGTTTGAGCGGCGGCGTCGATTCATCCGTCACCGCCGCACTTTTACACAAGGCGATCGGCGACCAGCTCACCTGCATCTTTGTGAACAACGGGCTGCTCCGCTCGCGCGAGGAAGAAATGGTGCAGCGCGTTTTTGGCGAGGAGCAGAAACGCAAGATCATCGGCAACGAATTCATTGAAGTATTTCATCACGCGACCGAAGAATTGCTGGAAGAGGATCGCCGAAACGGCGCGAGCAAACACGGTGGTTACAAGTTTCTCGCGCAAGGCACGCTTTATCCGGATGTGATCGAGAGCGTTTCAATCGAGGGCAATCCGTCGCAAGTGATCAAGAGCCATCACAACGTCGGCGGCTTGCCGGAGAAAATGCACTTCGAGCTCGTTGAACCGGTGCGCCAGTTATTCAAAGATGAAGTACGGCAACTTGGCTTGCAGCTCGGTCTGCCCAAGGAAATCGTTCATCGGCAGCCGTTCCCTGGGCCGGGCTTGGCCGTGCGCATCCTCGGCGAAGTCACCCCCGAGCGATTGTCGATCTTGCGCGAAGCGGACACGATCGTCGTGAGCGAAATGGAATCGTCCGACTGGTATTATCGCGTCTGGCAATCCTTTGCCGTTTTACTGCCGGTCCGTTCCGTCGGCGTGATGGGCGATCAGCGCACTTACGAGAACACGATCGTCCTCCGCATCGTAGAAAGTCAGGACGGCATGACCGCCGACTGGGTGCGACTTCCTTACGAATTGCTTGCGCGCATCTCCGCCCGTATTAGCAACGAAGTGCGCGGCGTTAACCGCGTCTGCTACGACGTCTCGAGCAAACCGCCGAGCACGATCGAGTGGGAGTGAGACAATTTTCGATTGTCGATTTTGGCGTTGCCTGCTGAAATTCGAAGCCCATTCTATAAGTCACCGCAGCCGCGTCCGGCCGGCCGTCGGCTGGCTAGCGGCAGAAAAGAAGGCAAGTCTCGCCGACCCGGTCCCAAAAATTCTGTCGATTTTTTTGCTTGACGAGGAAACTAAATATACTAGTTTAGTTTCTAGAGTATAAGAGACAAATTATGGCACGGAAACTGACAGATAAATCGTCGAAGAACAGCCGATCGGCCGACGCTGGTCGCCGACAATCGGACGCTGGCTCTCAACGCATTGTCGAAGTGGCCCGCGCACACTTCTTTAGCCATGGCTTCCGCAGCGTGACCATGGATGACCTGGCAGCCGAATTGGGCATCAGCAAAAAGACACTTTACGCTCATTTCCCGGGTAAGATCGCACTGCTCGAGGCCGTGCTTGCCGACAAGTTCGCCGGCGTCAGTGCGGCGTTGGAGCAAATCACGCGTGAACACCCTCACGATTTCCCCGTAGCGCTGCACGAACTGCTCGCCAATACGCAGCGCGAATTGGACGAGATTAAACCGCCGTTCGTCCGCGATATGCGCCAGAAAGCGCCACACATCTTCAAGATCGTCGAGCGCCGCCGCGCCGCGCTGATTCAGCGTCACTTCGGGAAGCTTTTCGTTGAAGGTCAACGGACCGGAATGGTGCGCAAGGATATCTCGACCAAACTCATGATCGAGATTCTGCTCGCGACGGTTCAGGCCATCGTGAATCCGGCGAAGGTAGAAGAGCTTGGCCTGACCCCAAAGAGCGGCTTTTCCGCCGTCATCAAAGTTGTCCTTGAGGGCGTTATTGCTCGGAAAGGAACGAAATTATGAATGCATTTTACTTTGTTCAAGATCGGCAACTTGCCCGCGCCGCCGGTGCGTTAATAGCGCTTCTCTTCATCGGCGGTTGCAGCGACCCGCCTAAGAATCGCTTCCAAGGTTATGTCGAAGGTGAATTTGTCTATGTCGCGTCACCACTAGCTGGGACGCTGGAAACGTTGCAGGTGCGGCGCGGCGAGCAAGTAAAGGCCGGCGACCCGCTCTTCGTCTTGGATGAAACTGCGGAGAAAGCTGCCCGCGATCAAAACCAGGCAGCGCTGGTGCTTTCGGAAGCGGAATACGCGCGCCAGGACAAGCTTTTTCGCACCGGTGTAGCCGCCAGCCAGGATCTCGATCGCGCCCGTTCGACGCGAGACCAGGACCAGCAGCGCTTAACTCAAGCGGAATGGAATTTTTCGCAGAAGCAACAAGCGGCTCCGCAAGCGGGTTTGGTTTACGACACGCTTTACCGTCAGGGTGAATGGGTCGCCGCGGGAAAACCGGTGGTTGCGCTTTTGCCACCGCAAAATATCAAGGTCCGCGCCTTCGTCCCGGAAACGCGCGTCGGATCGATTCATTACGGCGAGAGCGTGTGGGTCGCAGTGGATGGCGTGCGTGAACCTTTCATCGGAAAAGTAAGTTACATTTCGCCCCACGCGGAATACACGCCGCCAGTCATCTACAGCAAGGAAAGCCGGGACAAGCTCGTTTTCATGGTTGAAGCCGTGTTCGATCCGACGGCTTCGGCCAACCTGCATCCGGGCCAGCCGGTGGATGTGCAATTTGAATCGAAGTCATGAATGGCGAATCAGCCATCGATGTGCGCGGAATGACGAAGCGCTTCGGCGATCGCATGGTCGTCGATCATGTCGATCTTGACGTGCGTGCCGGCGAGATTTTCGGTTTTCTCGGCCCGAACGGCAGCGGCAAAACGACGTTCTTGCGGATGCTTTGCGGACTGCTGCGCGCGGATGAAGGCAGAGGGACGTGTCTTGGCCACGACGTCATCAACGAGAGCGAAGCGATCAAACGCGAAGCCGGTTACATGACCCAGCGATTCAGTTTTTGGGAAGATCTGAGCATTGAGGAGAATCTCGATTTCGTCGCGCGCATGTACGACGTGAAAAATCGGCGGCAAACCGTGCGCGAAAGTCTGAAGCAACTTGGACTGACCGAGCGCAAAGACCAGCTCGCGGGTCATCTCTCCGGCGGTTGGAAACAGCGGCTCGCGCTGGCTGCGTGCCTTATTCACAAGCCGAGGTTGCTCTTGCTCGATGAGCCGACGGCGGGTGTCGATCCAAAAGCGCGCCGCGATTTTTGGGATGAAATTCACCATCTCGCCGGCGAGGGACTGACGGTGCTCGTCACCACTCACTACATGGACGAAGCCGAGCGCTGCCATCGGCTTGCTTACATTTCCCGCGGCAAATTGCTTACGCACGGCACGGTCGCAGACGTTATTGCACGCGAGCGCCTGACGACCTGGGCAGTGAGCGGTCCCGATTTGCCCAACCTCACGGCGCAACTGCGCGAACGCCCCGGCGTGGAGCAAACGGTTGCGTTCGGCAATTCGATGCATGTGAGTGGAGACGACGCGGTCGCCCTTAAGCAAGCCATCGCGCCGTTTCGCGCGAACAATTACGAATGGCATCAGGTCGAGTCCGAGCTCGAAGATGTTTTCATCCATCTCATGGACAAATCCCCGGACACTTCTTCCTCATGAAAAAATGGCACAGATTTTCGATCGCGCGCTTCCGCGCCATGCTCGTCAAAGAATTCATCCAGATGCGTCGTGATCGCCTGACTTTCGGGATGATGGTTGGCATTCCGTTGCTTCAGCTCGTTCTTTTTGGTTACGCCATCAACGCGGATCCGAAGCATTTGCCCGCGGCTGTTATTCTCGCCGACCACGGCCCTGAGGGCCGCACCTTGCTCTCCTCCCTTCAGAACAGCGGCTATTACAATCTCGTTCGACAAGTGAAAACCGAAGTCGAAGGGCACGACCTGCTTGCGCGCGGTCAAGTTCAGTTCGTCGTCAATATTCCGGAAAACTTCAGCCGCGATTTTGTCCGTGGCGATCGGCCGGAACTTCTGGTGGAAGCGGATGCGACCGATCCAGGCACGACCGGGAACGCAATCGGCTCGTTATCGACGGCGCTGAACATGGCTCTGCAAAATGATTTAAAAGGTCCTCTGGAATCACTCGCCGTGAACAATGGTCCGATCGATCTGCGCGTGCACTCGCTCTACAACCCGGAAGCCATCACGCAATACAATATTGTGCCTGGCCTAATGGGCGTTGTCCTTACCCTGACGATGATCCTGGTAACCGGGCTGGCGATTACGCGCGAGCGAGAACGCGGCACGATGGAAAATCTCCTCTCCATGCCTACGCGCCCGATCGAGGTGCTCATCGGCAAACTCGTTCCCTACATTCTGGTAGGCTACATTCAGGTTGGGTTAATTCTTTTCGCCGCGCGTTTTCTGTTTCACGTGCCGATGTTCGGAAGTCTGGCCTTACTGCTGACGGCGGCCGCGGTTTTCATCATCGCAAATCTTGCCGTCGGCATCACCTTTTCCACCATCGCCACAAACCAGCTCCAAGCTATGCAGATGACTTTCTTTTTCTTTTTGCCTTCGCTACTGCTCTCCGGGTTCGCCTTCCCCTTTCGCGGAATGCCAGGCTGGGCCCAGATGATCGGCCAAGTCCTCCCCCTAACTCATTTTGTGCGGATCGTCCGCGGCGTTCTTTTGAAGGGCAACGGAGTCGGAAGCATTGGGTTGGAACTTTGGCCCATCGCACTCTTCGCGGCCGTCGCCATGTTCGTCGCGATGAAACGCTATCGGCAGACACTGGATTAAAGGAACGATTACAACAGAAAGGAACTGATTATAAAGCTATTTGTCATAGGAGCGACTGGTCGGACCGGGCGGGAGATTGTTCAGCAGTCTCTCGCAAGAGGTCATCATGTAACCGCGTTTGTTCGTTCGCCTGAGAGCATCACTTTACGTAATGAACGACTTACCGTTCTCAAGGGGAATGCTATGGACGAAAATGAACTTTTTGATGCAATGCAAAATCACAACGCGGTCGTTTCGACCCTGGGACCGCGAGAGGTATTCAAACCAAGGTCAATGCTCCACGACAGCGCCCTTGCGACTACTCGGGCAATGAACCGTTCTGGAGTGAAACGGCTCGTCATTCTCTCGGCTGCAGCGCATTTCCCTGGTATTCCCAATCGGATCGCCAGTTTTATCATGCGAAACCACATGCGTGATTCGCTTGCCATGGAAGAAATCGTGCAAGGCAGCGGTCTCGACTGGACGATCACCCGTCCTCCACGTCTCACCCAGCAAGAATACGCGACCTATCGAAGCCGGGAAGGCGCTGCTCCCAAGATGGGTTTCACCCTGGCCCGCAAAGCGGTTGCGGCATTCATGCTCGACGCGATCGAGCAAAAAAGACATTTCCACAAAATCGTGGGCATCGCGAAATAACTGTCGGAGTTCCCATGTTTGACACCTACCTCGCGGTCACCATCCTGGCCGCCGCCGCTAACATCTTCTCGGCCACGTGCGATTTTGTTCGCTATAAGCAGGTCAGTATCGCGATGGCTAACGCGGGCGTGCCGGAATCGTGGATGACCATGCTGGGCATCCTTAAAGCAGCAGGCGCGCTCGGACTCCTGGTCGGCATCGGCGTGCCGCTGATTGGGACGGCCGCGGCAGTTGGCCTGATCCTGTTCTTTGTCGGCGCCATCATCACCCACCTGCATGCAGGCGACTACTCGTTCGGCCTGGCGGTCGTGTTCCTCCTGCTGGCCGTCGCCGCGCTGGTGTTGCGACTGGCATCGTCGTGAGCAACGAGACGACCGGCAAACGCTGGATTGAAACCCAAACCTAATAATTATGCGACTATTGATCCTTCGTGCATCTGGCAGAACGGGCAGCCTTCTGGATGAAGACGTTCGACGCGGTCGAACGTTAGCAAGGAACAAAACCGTGGAGTCGATCGCAAAAGCAAGTTGGCTTGGAAGCTCGGATGTGATTGAACAGCGTTGCCATGAACGCCGAGCAAGCTCGTCTTCAGGAAAACAATTCAACGGAAGAGCCGTGGCATTTCTGGGGCCCGTACCTGGCCGAGCGCGCCTGGGGAACGGTGCGCGAAGATTACAGCGCAGACGGCGACGCATGGGATTATTTCCCGCACGATCACGCCCGTTCGCGCGCCTATCGCTGGAACGAGGATGGGATCGGCGGAATTTCCGATCACAAAGGCCGGCTCTGTTTTGCATTCGCGTTTTGGAATGAGCGCGACCCGTTTTTAAAGGAACGATTCTTTGGCGTGAGCGGCCCGCAGGGCAATCACGGCGAAGATGTGAAGGAACTTTATTGGTACATCGACAATACGCCTTCGCACAGTTTCATGCGGATGATTTATCGATATCCGCAAACGCGTTTTCCTTATGAAGAGCTCGTCGCGCAAAGCGGTGCGCGCTCAAAGATGGAAGGCGAATTCGAGCTTTGGGACACGGGTGCACTCGACGGAAATTTTTTCGATATCGAGATTGAATACGCGAAAGCGACGCCGAACGACATTTTGATCCGCGCCATCGCGACGAATTGCGGATCAGAGCCGGCAATATTGCATCTGTTGCCGACAATTTGGTTTCGCAATACCTGGAGCTGGGGCCGGGATAATCGAAAACCAAATCTTCGAGAAAATTCCAAAACCGAATCGAAGATCGACATCGTCGAAGCGACGGATCACGCGCTCGACCGGTACGCACTGTATTGTGAAAACGCCGACGAAGTTTTGTTCACCGAAAACGAGACCAACGCCGAACGGCTCTGGGGCCTGCCGAATTCGACGCCGTTTGTCAAAGACTCGATCAACGATCGCGTTGTTCATGGCAAGATCGACATCGTTAATCCGCAGCGCGTCGGCACAAAAGCGGCCGCGCATTACAAATTCATGATCGCGCCTGATGAGACGCGCACAATTCGCTTGCGACTAACGAAGATCGACAGTCCGGGGAGCACAGGCGGCCCGCCTGTTCTTCGCGGCGGCTCGCCGCGACGTTCTTCTTCCGAGAACCCGGTCTGCGAGGCGCCGACCGGTGCACGCGAGGCGCGCGCGCTCCCCAGAGAAGGACCGCGCGACGCCTTTTCTGATTTCGACAAGATTTTTCTGCAACGTGCCGTCGAAGCCGATGAGTTTTACGCCGCGTTCGCGCCATCATCTTTAGGCGAGGAACACCGGGCTATTCAGCGGCAGGCGCTGTCGGGATTGCTTTGGAACAAACAATTTTATCATTACATCATTGAGCAATGGTTGGAAGGCGATCCCGGTCAACCGCCACCGCCTGACGAACGCTGGCACGGCCGCAACGCCGAGTGGCGTCATCTTCACAACGAACACGTCATGTCGATGCCGGACAAATGGGAATTTCCCTGGTACGCCTCATGGGACCTCGCTTTCCACTGCATTCCGCTTGCACTGGTCGATCCGCATTTCGCCAAGGCTCAGCTCGATAGCATCGTGCGCGAATGGTATCAGCATCCGAACGGACAAATTCCCGCTTACGAATGGAATTTCGCCGACGTGAATCCGCCGGTAATGGCCTGGGCGGCGTGGCGCGTTTACCAGATCGAACGCAAACAAACCGGCAAAGGCGATCGCGCTTTTCTCGAAACTATTTTCCACAAAATGCTCATCGCCTTCACCTGGTGGGTGAATCGCAAAGATTCGGAGGGCAATAATATTTTCCAGGGCGGTTTTCTCGGGCTCGACAACATCGGCGTGTTCGATCGCAACTCGGCGTTTCCCGACGGCAGCCATCTCGAGCAAAGCGACGGCACCAGCTGGATGGGAATGTTTTCCCTCAACTTGATGCGCATCGCGCTCGAGCTCGCGCGCGAGAATCATGTTTACGAAAATATCGCAACGAAGTTCTTCGAGCATTTTCTCGGGATCGCGGCCGCCATGAACAATCTCGGCGGCCAAGGCATTGGTCTTTGGAATGAAGAAGACGAGTTTTACTGCGACGTGCTGCACACACCGGGCGGACGATATTTACCGCTGAAGGTGCGTTCGCTCGTCGGCTTGATGCCGTTACTGGCGGTGGAAACGATCCAGTGGCAATTGATCGAAGCGTTGCCCGGTTTCAAAGCGCGTCTCGAATGGTACCTCGCTAATCGTCCCGATCTTTGCAGTCTCATCTCCCGCTGGCACGAGCCGGGCATGGGCGAGCGCCGGCTTGTCGCCCTCACCCGCGGTCATCGCATGAAATGTTTGTTGCGGCGCATGCTCGATCCCGACGAATTTCTGAGCGACTACGGTGTGCGTTCCGTCAGCAAATTTCATAAGGCTCATCCCTACAAGCTAACCGTGCGCGGCGACGAAAAAATCGTGAACTACGAGCCAGCCGAATCGCGAACGAACCTGTTTGGGGGCAATTCAAACTGGCGCGGCCCGGTTTGGTTTCCGATCAATTATCTGCTGATTGAGTCGCTCCAGCAATTTCATCATTACTACGGCGACGATTTCAAAGTCGAATGTCCGACGCGCTCGGGAAATTTCCTGACACTGAACGAGATCGCAAACGAGCTTTCCAATCGTTTGATCAAAATTTGGCTGCGCGGCAAGAACGGCGAGCGCCCGTTCGAGCGCGCATCAGGCAACTCGCCAAACGGCGCGCAAGATCGACAATGGAGCCCGCCGGAGCCGAGCAACATGGACGGGAAGCCCGAGCGGGCGAGCTCGCCGCGGCGAGCGAATCAACGTTATTTGTTTCATGAATACTTTCACGGCGACACCGGTGCAGGGCTCGGCGCGTCGCATCAAACCGGCTGGACCGGCCTTGTCGCAAAGCTCATTCAACAACAAGGCGAGTTCGGAACGATTGCAAAATCTTCATGATCTTTTTAACCGAGCGCGTTCGGTTCATCGCAGCGCCATCCAGGCGGCCAGCGCCGCCAGTTTTTGTTCCGCGCGCCACGCACCATTCGCTGAATCACCAAGACTAGTTACAGTATATTTTATTTGGGTGGGCGATTTACCAAGAGCCTCGGCTGCGGTCGCGTAAGCACCGCGTTCCGTGAAGGCAGCGCAGCGAATCCTGCGCGATTGCAAAGCAGCGGCGAGTGTCGTTCGAAACAGGCGTCCTTCCAAGGCGTGCGCGCGAATGTGCGGATTGGCGATCGAGCGCGGATCGATCACGCTTCCGACAACAAGGCCGGCGAACCGAATTTTGTAATCGTTGTCGATGTACCGCTGGAGAAGATCGACAACGGATTGCTCGGTCGTGCGCCGCACGCTTTGCGTCCGCCGTTTTAGTTTGGTCGCATTGGTCTCGAGCAGCCCCATCGCGGCATGATAAGGCTGTCGCGTTGCCGGATCGCACGGATCAGAAAGATTGATCACGCGACTGTCGCACAAATGCGGTGAGCGCACTGAACCGCTCATGAGAATGGCGACAGCCCAGCCTGATTTCACGCGAAAACCGAGCGCGGCTTGAGTTGCTTTCATCCGGGCAATTATCGCCGCATGATGTGAATGGAGAGAATGCGGCTCTGATGTCGGGCGAGCAGATAATCGATGAAGTCGCCGATGATGGAATTTGGTTTGTTGCCCAGCTTGGTCACCACCCGACAGATAAGGGTTCCGCTGCGTCCATGCCATTCCAAATTGATCGCACCGGGAACGTTTTTTCTGGCGCTGCGAATTTTCGCCCAACCATGAGGACGTCCAGGCTGTTTATGCCACTTACGCTCGAACTTAAACTTTCGTTCGAGTTGCAAATCGTCCATGATCCTGCTTCGCAAAGATCCGTGGCCACTCGTGATGACTTGAATCACCGTTTGCATCGCCGGGTCACAATTCGGCCTAACGAGCGGAAATTACAAACGGCAATTGCTGTAGCCACGCCACTGCGCGACGTGTGCGTGCCTCACAGAGGCGCGGCTACAGCAGCGAGCGGAACATGACGTAAACATCGACATATCCCCTCTCCGGATGCCGAAATGCGCCCGGCAATGTGCCAACGATTTTGAAACCGAGCTGGTACCAGAGTCGCAGCGCCGATTCGTTCGTGGAAACAACAAAATTGAATTGCATCGCGCGAAACCCGATCCGGCGCGCTTCGCTCAGGCAATGCTCGCCCATGCCGCGACCGATTCCTTGTCCGCGCGCATTCAGCGCGACCATGAACGCCGCGTTCGCGACATGCGAACCGGCCCCGCCTTGATTGACCTTCAAAATATAGGTGCCGACAACATGTCGATCTTGCTCGGCCACGTGGGTGTGCGTGCCTTCGCAAAACCAGTAGGCCAGCGCATCTTCACGTGACATCTGCGGGTCAAACGCGTAGGTGTCGCCCGCCGCCACGACCTCGTGGAAGATATTCCAGATCGCATCGCGATCTTGTTCTACCGCTGGGCGAATGTTCACTGCCGTACTAAACGCCCAAAGAACAAAAGATCGAGCTGGCTATTTCAGAAAATAAATGTCCGGCTTGTCGGTCACTCCGGCCTTCTCCATCCTCTCCCGCAAATCCGGCGATGCCGCAAATGCTTTCGCCTTGTCGAGATCCTGAGCAGAGAAAAGCAGGATCACTTCGTTCGGATTGTCGATGTTGCGCAGCAGATATTCCTCTTTGAGCGCGGCGCTCGCACGCGCGGATGCGTGCCCGTCATAAACGGGTTTCCATTTGGCAAAGTCAGCGACTTTGTGACGAATCAGTATGTAATTCATAAATAATTTCCTCTTGTTGTTAGTTCTCCAAAAATTGTAGGGCAACCGCTCCGGTTGCCAAAAAATAATTCGGTAGAGCTGCGCCCCACAAATCGTTACTTCCGCTTAAAGTACTGCACCGCTCTTTCGTGCTTCTTAGCCGCAGCGCGGGTCTGGAACGTGCCCAGATTCCTTCGCTTCCCCGTCTTTGGATTCTTTTTCCGTGAATACAATCGATAGCCGCCAGACTTGAGCTTTCTGATCATAGAGATTTCATTTTTTCATCAACGGTCCCGCCGCCAAAACACGTCGCGCTGATCAATATTCGCGAGTTCGACGTATTTGCGGAGCTCGGAAAGATTGCCTTTGCTCAGCCGCAGCACGCACAGCCGAATATATTCCAATTCTTGCGCCGTTGCCTCCCGGCAGAACGGGATCGGCCGCCCGCATTCTTGGTCGAGAATTTGTTTTATGAAATCATGCTGAGCGGCGGGAAAATGTTTGCCGATCTCCTCGACGACCGCAGGCGTCAATCCAACCGGCTTGGGTTCGCCGGTCGCCAAATCGAAGGCTTTCTGGGCTTTTCCGAGTTCATTCTGAGCATTACGCAGTCGTTCACCAACTAGACGAACTCTCTTTTCGTTTTCGAATGTTAAATTTCTCCCTTCTTTGGCCGCAGCGGTAAAGGCCGCTTGTGCTCTTCTGAGCCGGTCCGCCTCGGGCAAATCGCGAAGCTCCTCTGGGATTTTATACATCGACTTTTCGTGGCAAATTCGCGCCGCCTTGTCCGCGCACGCGACGTAAGAGCAAGAGAAGAAAGATCAGCAAGCCGAAATCGAGTGCGAGATGCGCAGGCAAAGTCCAGTTTTTGCTGACGTGACCGAAGCAGCCGCAGCTGATGTCGAGGCCGCGGATTTTTGCGGAAACGGTCGCGATGACGAAGATGAAGACAAGCGCGGTCAAGATCGATAATCCCCCGAGATAAAGTCGGCGCGCGATCAATGCGAGTCCGCAGAAGATTTCCAGCCAGGGCAAATAAAACGCGAGCCGGACACCGATCATCCACGGCAAAATCTTGTAGTTGTCGATGTCGTTGGCGAAACGAATCGGATCGAGCGCTTTAATCGCGCCGGCGTAAATGAAAACGCCGCCGATGATGATTTCCACAATTCGCCAGACGAATTGTGGGATGGTTGATGGAGCTCTCGTCACTTCTTCTTCAGCCATTCTTCCCAGCCGCCCTCGAGGACAAAGACGTTTTTAAGCTGCGCTTCAACGCGCAAGCGGCGCGCGACTTCGCGACTGGCATTGCAGCTTTGGCTGCTGCAATAAACGACAACTTTCTTGTCCGGTGACCACGTCGCGAGAAACGGCCCAACTAAATCGTTCCAGTGATCTTCGTTCAACAAGATCGCGCCAGGGACATGTTCATGCGCAAATTCCTCATCCGGCCGTGCGTCAACCCAGATCGCGTTCCCGCCCCAGGCGCGCGCTTGCGTGAGCGTAACAATTTCGGAAACGGGAAGCGGCGACTGCCACGAAACTTTATTGCGAAAGTAAATAGCCTGGCCGATCGCAGGAACAAGCGCCAGCGCGGCGAGGAGCGAGAGCTGGCGCAGTAGCGCAGATTTCACAAGTTACTGAGCAACCGGCGCGTTCATGACCCGCGCGTTCGCGTAAAATATCTTCGTGGAATTGTCGGGCTGGAGGGTGAGTATGGTGGTGGCCGGGCTCGTCGTCTGTTTTGGCGCGATGTCGATCTTGAATTCGCCAGTGGCTTTGTCCCGTTCGACTTTTGTCGAGAATTCGAGGTTCGATGAAGTGACTTTGAGGTCGTTCACTGGAAAATCTTTGCCGGGGCGCACCACAATCGTCTTCGGCTTGGGCGCTTCACCGCTCTGCCAATAAACAAAGCTCGGTGTGATTTCCACCACCTCCGGTAGCACCGTCTTGAGCGTAAGCACTGTTACCGCATGCGCCGGATCGTCCGTTTCCACGGTCACGTTTTTCACCTGTGTGCCGGTGCGACCACCGATTTTGAACGTTGCTGTGATCTCTCCCTTTTCACCGGGCGGCACCTCCTCCTTTTGCGTCTGTGCGGTCGTGCAACCGCAGGAGCTGCGGACAGATTTGAACCGAACCGGTTTATCACCGGTGTTCTGATACTTAAAACGACCGATCGCCTCTTTGTCGCCGACCGCCGGATGCAACTCCACCGCGGTCTGTTCCCATTTCAATTCGGCGCGCGCGGCGAGGCAAACAAAGATCGACAATGTAAATGCGAAGATGCTCGTTTTCATTTTTTCGAATAAGAACCCTTAACATAATCGCCAACAACGTCACGCCAAGAGCGCGGCGCAATTCCCGTAAGCGCGGTGTATTTCGCGGTCGAAAGAACGGAATAAACCGGACGGGGTGCGATCCAGTTTTTCATATCGCTCATACGGCGCGGCTCGACCGTTGTGGCTTTGAGCGGAACGCCTTCCGCGTGACAGCAATCGATTGCCCACTGGGCGTATTCCTGCCAACTGCATTCGCCGGAGCTTGCGAAGTGCAAAATGCCGCCCGGAACATCGCTATCGAAAAATTGCGGAAGTGCTTGCGCGATATCGCGGGTGTACGTGGGCGTGGAAATTTTGTCGGCGATGGCATCGACCTGATCGCTTTCCCGGGCGCGCTTGATCATGCCGTCGATAAAACTCGGCCGATCCGGACCGAAAACCCAGGAGACACGCACGACAAGATGACCGTGCGTTTGCAGAACTAATTTCTCCCCTTCCCATTTCGATTCGCCGTAAACACTGATCGGCTTTGCCACATCGTCCTCGGTGTAGGGCTCGCGCTTTTCGCCATCAAAAACGTAATCGGTGCTGAAGTGAATGAGCTTCGCGTTTTTGTCGCGACAAATCTCTGCCAGGACGCGCGGCGCCTCGGCATTGATCCGAAAGGCCTCTCCGCGCTGCGTCTCGCAAAGATCGACATTGGCAAAGGCGGCGGTGTTAATCACAAGATCGATATCGCACGTGCCGAGCTTCTCGCGCAGTTGCGCATGATCGGAGAGATCAAGTTGCGCGTGGTTGAAACCGGTCACGTCAAATTTTTCTCGATATTCGCGCATC
Organism: Verrucomicrobiota bacterium; assembly: GCA_003219195.1. Lineage (GTDB taxonomy): Bacteria > Verrucomicrobiota > Verrucomicrobiia > Chthoniobacterales > UBA10450 > UBA10450. Next base: position 8,764 of record QHPX01000150.1, on the reverse strand, counting down.
AGCGCGGAACCGAGCCGGCCACCCGCGCCGAGGATTACGATTTTCATGCTGTTGTAGCTGCCGCTGTCTCTGGCGGCAGAACTACTAAACTGCCAGTGGGAACACCGGCACCTACAACATACAGGAAGAAAAACATTCCCTAATGATCGCTAATATCTTTCCGCGCGTTGGAGCAACGCTTCCCACCACGATGGATTGTCGACGTACCACTGGATGGTCGCGTCGAGGCCATCTTTGAAATTCTTTCGCGGTTTCCATTTCAGCTCGCGCTGCGCCAACGAGGAGTCGATCGCGTAACGGCGGTCGTGCCCGAGCCGGTCGGTCACGAACGAAATGAGACTCTCCGGTTTGCCCAGCTTCTGCAAAATCATTTTGACAAGATCGAGGTTCACCATTTCGCCGTCGCCGCCAAAATTATAAATCGCTCCCGGTTTCCCTTCGAAGAGCGCGGCCACAATCCCGGCGCAGTGGTCGCTCACATGAATCCAATCGCGCACATTGAGGCCGTCGCCATACACCGGGAGCGGATCGTCGCGCAGCGCCTTGATGATCATGAGCGGGATCAATTTTTCCGGGAATTGATACGGCCCATAGTTGTTCGAGCAACGCGTCACGATCACTTCCTGGCCGTAAGTTTTGTGGCTCGCGAGAGCAAGAAGGTCGGCGCCGGCTTTGCTCGCGGAGTAAGGCGAACTTGGATTGAGCTGCGATTGCTCGGTGAACTTCCCGGTTTTGCCGAGCGAGCCGTAAACTTCGTCCGTGGAAATTTGGATGAAACGCTGGACGCCATGCCGTCGCGCACAATCGAGCAGCACGCTCGTGCCGACGACATTGGTGTGAATGAAGTTAAGGGGCGAATTGATGCTGCGGTCGACATGCGATTCAGCGGCAAAGTTAATTACGGCGTAAAACTGATGCTCGGTCATGAGCGCGTCCATTTGGTCGGCATTGGCAATATCGGCTTTGAAAAATTCGTAGCGTTCGCCATGTTCCTCGACCACGCCATCAAGATTGGCGAGATTACCGGCGTAAGTGAGCGCGTCGACGTTGGTCACGCTGGCTGGCTTGTAATGTTGCAAAATATGCCGAATAAAATTGCTCCCGATGAAACCGCAGCCGCCCGTTACGAGAATGCGCATTGCAGCGCGTACTAGCAGCGGGGACGGTGGCGCGCTAGCAGATTTTCCGTCACCGCCTTCAAAGCATCACACAAAGTCCACAAAGGTCACAACGGATGACTGAGAATGAGATTGCCAAACACATTTTGGACGCTGCCTTTCTTGTCCATACCAAGCTTGGTCCGGGTGTTTTTGAATCGGTCTACGAAGTTCTACTGGCGTATGAACTGTGAAAGAAAGGTTTAACGGTCGAGCGGCAAAAGACGGTGTCGATTACCTATGATGGTGTTCGATTTGATGAGGCATTTCGATCGGACCTGGTTGTGAACGGAAAAGTCATCGCAGAACTTAAGTCCGTGGAAGCGTTGTCTGCCGTTCACGCGAAACAGGTCCTCACCCAGTTGCGTTTAAGTGGATTGAAGCTTGGGTTACTCATCAATTTCGGCGAAGCACATCTAGAGAATGGAATTAAACGAATTATCAACGGCCAACTAGAAGACAAAGATCCCGCTGACATTTCTTTGTGACCGTTGTGACCTTTGTGTCCGTCGTGCGAGAAATTCCGAATGAAATACCTCACCAGCGTTGACCCTCAAAGTACAAGCGCACCCGATTACGATAAAGTCCGGGCCTGGCAAACGCGCTTCGCGGAAATCGATTGGGTTCCCTGGATGATCATCGGGCTGGCGGCGTTCCTGCGCTTTTTTCTGCTCGGGATCAAGCCACCGCATTTCGACGAGGGGATCAACGGTTGGTTTGTCGATCAAGTGATTAAAAACGGTTTTTACAGATACGATCCGACAAATTATCACGGCCCGCTGCACTTTTACGTTGTGCTGCTCTCGCAAACTTTGTTTGGCCGGAATCTCTGGGCGTTACGCCTCCCCGTCGTGCTCGTAAGCATCACCTGCGTTTGGCTCACTATGAAATTCGAGCCGTTCGTCGGACGAAGCGTCAGTCGCATGGCGGCGCTCGCCATGGCGGTCTCGCCCGGTTTCGTTTTCTACGGGCGCTACTCGATCCACGAAGTGTGGTTGGTACTCTTCTCGATGTTGTTCATTTTCGGCTTGCTCGGTCTTTGGAAGTTTGGAACGCCGGATTACCTTTGGTGCGTCGGCATGGGAATGGCCGGTATGATTTTGACGAAGGAGACTTATGTCATCCATGTCGGTTGCGCACTGATTGCCGTGCCGGTGCTGTGGATTTCTAACGCGATCGACCGGCCTCCGGACGCGCGGCCAGTCCGGCAGAGCTGGGATTATGTCGATCTTGCAATGGTCCTCGTGACCGGCATTGGGCTGCTCGTCTTTTTTTATTCGGGAACATTCTTTCACTGGAGCGGTGTAAAAGGTCTCTATCAAGCCTACGCCGCCTGGTTTGCCACCGGCCACGAGGGGCATGGCCATGAAAAGCCTTGGCATTACTGGGTATCGACGTTGATTGTGCGCTATGAGTGGCCCGTTCTCGCCGGTTTAATTTTCTGTTTGTCTTATCAGCGCTTCAAGAACGTCAGCCTGCGTTATCTCGCCATCTACGGCGTAGGGACTCTGATTGCTTACAGCATCGTCCACTATAAAACCCCGTGGTGCATCGTCAGCTTTATCTGGCCTTTTTTGTTCATCTTCGGAGCAGCACTCGTTATTGTTCCTCTAAGATATCGTCTCGCGACATATGTTATATGGGCGACGCTATTGTGCGCTTCGCTTGGATCGACAATCTGGCTCAATTACTTTCACTGCACGACGGACAGCGAGCCTTACGTTTATGTCCAGACTTACAACGACATTTATAAACTGACCGATCCGTTGTTCGCCCTCGTCCGGCGAAATCCAGTTTACTATCAGTTGACCGGACACATTATCCGTACCAGCGCCTATCCGCTGCCGTGGATGCTGGATGATTTTCCACGCATCGGCTATTACGAGCAGAAGAGCCTTCCCGCGAAGCTCGATGCCGCTTTTCTCCTCGTGCAGGAGGACCGAATCGCCGACGTCGAATCGAAATTACACGAGGTTTATTATACCGAACCTTTGCGGATTCGCGCTTACCAGGACCTTTCGAAAGTGTATTTCAATGCCAAGGTTTTCAAGGATATCTTCCCCGGCCGGCGACCCGAGTTCAAAGGGAAAGGGTCCGGCTAGAGAAATGGTGCGGTGGCGATGAAATGGCTTTCCGCCGGGGTAACTTTCGTCAATTTTTCGACCGCTTGCGGCCTGATTCTCGGAATGGTTGGCGGCGGCCTGACCTTCTCGATCGCGGCTATCTCGGTTATATTCGGCGCGGCTATTGCAGCATATCTCATAGCCTCGGATTCTTTGAAGTCTGATGTCTTAGAGTCGTCGAAAGCGGAAGCAAACATTTTTCCCGATACGAGATGGCAACAGCCAGGCGGCGCCGATGTCGTGTCGCAGCATTCTTCTTTCGTTAAATATCGGGATGCATGGAAATGGATCTTGGCAGCGTTTTTCGCCATTTTCGCATTTCGCGCCTTTTGCTGGCTGATTTATATCGACAGCGAGGAACTGAAAATCCAATCGCCGAACAATCTCGGCGATCTCGCGCTCCACATCACTTATATTAGAAATTTCGCGAACGGGGTTTCTCTCTGGCCGGACAATCCGATCTACGTCTTTAGCAAACTAAGATATCCAGCGGGCATTGATTTGTTCAATGCCCTGCTTTGCTGTCTGCATGTCGATCTAACACGGGGCTTAGTCTGGACCGGACTGCTGGGTTCGCTTGCGACCTTTTATGCTTTTTATCGCTGGGGCGGTTCCTTTGCGGTGGCCGGTTTTCTCTTTAACGGCGGCATCGCCGGCTTCCAAATACTCCGCTCCTCGACGTTTTTTAAATTCCTCGATTATCAAGGCGACAAAGCGATCGCTTGGAAAAGCATTCCACTGGCGATGTTCGTAACGCAGCGCGGCTTGCTTTATGCGATTCCGGCTGGCCTGCTCCTGCTCTGGCACTGGCGCGACAAATTCTATGGCGCAGAAAACCGGAAAGATCGACATCATCCGCCCCTGCCATTCTGGGTTGAACTGTCGATTTATGCTTCGATGCCGCTGTTCCATGTGCACACTTTTCTCGCCCTCTCAGCTGTCCTCGTCTGCTTGTTTCTCGGCGGTGACCCGCCAATGCGCCGACACATCGCGATCCTGATTGCGGGCGCATTTGTTCCAGCCACTTTCTTCGTCTGGTTGATCAGCGATAATTTTCACGCCGCATCCATGCTCGATTGGAACCCCGGTTGGGTTATGCACGATCCCGAGCTTGGTCGACCAACGATTTTCCAATTCTGGTTCACAAACTTCGGCATCTTCATTCCGCTCGCCCTTTGCTTGCTCGCTAGCTGCTGCTGGCGCCTCTGGAAGTTCGGGATCAATCGGAATGAAAAATTGCCCGAGAAAATCGCGTTTCTCCTGCCAGCGGCTGCAATTTTTATTTCCGGTCTGCTCTTTAAATTTGCGCCGTGGGAATGGGACAACTTAAAGCTCATGATCTGGGCCTACTTTCTCGTGCTTCCATTTTTGTGGACCGATCTGATCGCGCGATGGCCTCTCGAGGCGCGCGTCGCCGTTTGCATCGGACTCTTTGCCTCCGGGTTTGTCAGCTTGTTCGGCGGCCTCGCGTCGGGAAGAACTGGCTTTGGATTTGCGAATCGCGCGGAACTCGATGAAGTCGGTGCTGCGATTCAAAACGTGCCGGTAGAAGCTCGCTTCGCCGCCTATCCACTCTACAATCATCCACTTTTACTCCAGGGCCGGAAGGTCGTGATGGGTTATCCAGGACATCTTTGGACGCAAGGTTTTGATTACGCGGGGACGGAGAATCAACTCCGCCAGTTGATGGAAGGCGCGGGAAACTGGCGGGAAACCGCGCGTGACTTGCACGCTCGCTATCTATTTTGGGGGCGAGAGGAACAAAGCAATTACCCGACGAGCAAGCGGCCGTGGGAAAAGACCGCCTGGTTGGTTGCGTCTGGCGATTGGGGCGCAATTTACGATTTGGAGCAGCCGCCGCGACCTTCCGCCGCGCGCTGAAACGTCGTCTCAATCCGGTGCCGGGTCGGGTGCGATGCTTAGTACGATTTGCCCGGCAGCAACCTGTTTCCCATTGACCAGCGCCTCCGCTTTGAATTGCAACAGATCGTCGACCTCGGCCAATTTTTCGGCGCGCAAAACAATCCGTTCCTGCGGATGGACCGCGTGAAAAAATTTCATTGCCCGAATCGCTGAGAGCAAAAAGCGTGGTCTCGCATTTTCCGCATACACCGCGGCCGCCACGATCCCGGCCGTTTGCGCGAGCGCTTCTGTCAGGATCACGCCAGGCACGAGCGGGTTGCCGGGAAAATGACCGGCGAACATTGGATCGTCGCTTTCAAAAATTGTCGCACACTCTGCGAAAATACCGGGCTTGCACGCGATCAATTCACGTACAAAAACGAACGGCGGACGGTGCGGCAAGCCAAGATCGGCAATCGACTTGGGCGCGTTTTTTATATCCCTCACGCGCGTGAACTTTCCGGCAGCTCAGCCGCCAACGAAATAGGCGAACTTCCAGCTCCCGTTCACACGACGAACGCCCGCGCGGTAGCCATCGTAATTAAGCGATTCGTCGGCGAACTGCGGCGGTGCGACCATGTAAGCGCCTTTCTGCACAAATTTTTCGGAAAGAATGCCTTGCAATTCCGGCCAAAGGCCCTGCTCGTCCCAATATTGAAACACGCCGCTGCCCGAAGCCTCCGGATTGAGCTGGTATCCAAAATCATTGGTCATCATCGCAGAGAGCGTCTGCACATCGTGGGCCGCGACCGCTTTCCGCAGGCGCCCCACAAACGCCTCGAAATCGACATCGGCATTTTCCTCGCGTGGCTTCGCCGTCGCTTTGCTTACCGTCGCTTTCTTCCCTTTCTCTTTCTGTTTTTGCGCAAACGTTTGGCAGCCGCTTAAGCCAATAGCGAGCACAAGCAAAATGGAAGCGATGATCTTCATCAACCTACATGTCTGTCACGTTTGTGATTTGGATTCAAGGCCGACGTGCGGTCGCGCTGGCGCCGCGCACCCAAGAGGCGATTGCCGTTGCCGTCTTCGAAACGGATGCGCGAGGAAAATGAAGTAGATCGCGCTGGCAAGATCGACAATCGAACATGGCGGACTCGTCAGGCGCAACCGGCCTTTGCGTAATGCCGCGAAAACATTTTCGGCCGTGAGTGCGGCCGGACGCGGGATGCTGGTGTAATGACGGCCGAAAGCATTCAACCGGTGCGCATCGGAAGTGGCGATCAAGGGCTTGCCAAATCGCGCCGCCACCTTTTCCGCCCGCCGATTCGGGTTCAAGAGACCCTTGTGAAAATGGCAGACCTCGATCGCGTCGAAACAGTCGATTTCTTCGAAAAGACGCGGCCCGATCGAACCCCCAAGAATATAAAATGGATGCGGCGCGATCGTAAAGATCGACATCCCGCGCCGGGCGCGCAGCTGGCGCAGATCGTCAAAATTTTTGAGGGCCGCAATTTCGTCGGCAGTTACATTCAAAACGATCACATCCGCGCCACATAGTCGGACTTCCGCCGCCGGAATAAGCAAAATGCTCATCGCCTCTGCGTCGGCGAAAACTTCTTGTCGATCAAACACGGCGTCGTGCAGGGTGATCGCAAGAACGCCGAAGCCAAGCGCTTGCGCGCGCTCGAGCAATTGGTGAGCGGAATAATCGATGACGTCTTTGGGATCATCGAGCGTGTGAATGTGCAGATCGACCTTGATCCAATCGCCATCGCCATCATCTTTTCGCAAGATCGACATCTTCCGCAAACTTAGCCGCGGATTACGCGGATTGCACGAGCACGTGGAAGAGTAATAGCGAAGGGAGACTTGCGACAGGGAGCAGTTTGCGGAAGAGTTTGCCCGCGCGCAAACGCTCGGGTGGTGGAATGGCAGACACGTACGTTTGAGGGGCGTATGCCGAAAGGCATGCGGGTTCAAGTCCCGCCCCGAGCACCACGCGCTGCGCCTTTATTTGACAACGGCCCTTGCAGTTTTTGCACAACGCGCAATGCGTATGCCGTCTCAGTTCAATTGCAACGCACAGTTCGCATCGTAGCGGCGGTCTATGACCGCCGACCTTCATTGGATCCGGCGCGCATGCAATCACCACAGCCCGATTAGACTTTCCGGCGCGCTTCGACTGGCATAGGTTCGAGACACCTATGGATGCTCTTTATCTTGTCGGCGTCGCGGTGCTCGCGGTCTTCGGACTTGTTTTCGCGGTCATCCTTTTCAACTTTTTCGGTGTCTGGCTTCGTGCGCGCATTGCGAACGCGCCGGTCGGCATGGGTAAGATGGTCGGTATGCGGTTGCGGCGTGTGCCGGTAGGATTAATTGTCGACAGCCGGATCACAGCGGTCAAAGCGGGCATCGAAATTCCAAGCGATCCCTTGGAGGCCCATTATCTGGCGGGCGGCGATGTCAGTCAGGTCATTCTCGCGTTGATCGCGGCGGACAAGGCCGGCATCTCGCTCGATTTTAATCGCGCCTGCGCGATCGATTTGGCCACAAAAGGGACTGGCAAGACCGTGCTCGAAGCGGTGCGCACGAGCATCAATCCGAAGGTGATCGACGCGCCAAATCCAGCCATGGGGCGCGCCACGATTGACGGCGTGGCCAAGGACGGCATCGGCGCAAAGGTGAAAGCGCGTGTGACGGTACGCTCGCATCTCGATCGGTTTGTGGGCGGCGCAACGGAGGAAACAATCATCGCGCGCGTGGGCGAAGGGATCGTCAGCGCGATTGGGTCGGCGGATTCTTACAAAGATGTCCTGGAAAATCCTGACCGCATCTCAAAGGCGGTGCTGGCCAAAGGACTCGACAGCAACACCGCGTTTGAAATTCTTTCGATCGACATCGCCGATGTCGATGTTGGCGACAACATCGGCGCAAAATTGCAAAGCGAGCAGGCCGATGCCGACAAACGTGTCGCGCAGGCAAAAGCAGAAGTGCGTCGCGCCGCGGCGGTGGCGGTCGAGCAGGAGATGCGCGCGAAGACACAAGAGATGCGCGCAAAAGTCGTCGAGGCGGAAGCGCAGGTGCCGCAAGCGATGGCGGACGCGTTTCGCTCCGGGCATCTTGGGATTATGGATTATTACCGCATGAAAAACGTGCAGGCCGATACTTCAATGCGGGAATCAATCGCGGGCACCGACAAGCCGCGGACGGAAGCAACGTGATTAGTGAAACGTTAAAAGAGTTGAAAGAGTTACAAAGAAAAGCCGTTTAAACGATGTAACTTTTTTAACTTTATAACGATTCGGACAATGCATTTCGATAATCTGCTCTTCCTTTTGCTGGTTGCCGTCGCGTTGCTGTTCCGGTGGCTGGCGAGCAAAGCAGGGCAAACGAGCAAAGATTCGGAAGAATCGGAGCCAAGATCGACATCTACGCTGCGAACGCCTCCGCCAATTCCTCACTCGCCGGCGGAAGCGGACGAAGAACGTGTTCGCAAATTTCTCGAGGCGCTTGGGCAACCAACCACAGCGAAACCACCGCCGCCGATCGTGCCGCGCACAGACATTCCGCCTCTACCAGTTGCGCCAATTCAGCCTCCGGCCGACATGCGGCCATTTTCACTGCCGCAACGCCGGTTGACTT
>QHPX01000106.1 GCA_003219195.1 Verrucomicrobiota bacterium | reverse complement strand
GGGTAGGCCGCACGAGGCCCGGAGCAATCCGGGTCCCAGAGAAATGACCGCCGCCGCTTCTCGCAAGAGGACCGGCACAGAATCCGGCTTATAGTCCCTCTCCCACACGCCCTAAAAGGACCGGCTACATTTGGAAAAATTGCCGGTTCCCTTTTGTATCTCCTCCCCCTCTGTCGTCCAATCAGCATACATGTAGGAGTATGACCTGCCAGGTTCATCTGGTGGAGTTGGTATGTCTTGTGGCGGAGATCAACCACCAGCGGATATTCCCAGGCCAACCGACTTTTTCATTTTTTTTCATTTCCAACGAGTTGCAAGCGTGATTGTATGGTCTGGCTCTTGCTTTCAGCGATTGTCAAGGTTGAAAGAACATTCCTGGCTCAAGTCGAGACGACCGCCAGGTCGGGATAGTAGCCTCGCCCAGCGACCTGAAACAGAGGAGTGACCTGTAGATGACGAAACAGACAAGTGACAGGAGTCCTCCGCTTGTGATCTGCTGGGCGGCACTTACCCCTTCGAATCGTCACATGGACTACGAGAGAGGCAACAGTTTCAGAAAGGGAGGCAAACATGAATGCGTTACTCATGAGGCTCTTAGTTGTGATGTTGGTAACCTGTGCGATGGGTTTCCTGACGTCGGGTGTCGCCCTCGCATCGGAGTGCACATGGTGTGACCAGATGGCCAACTCGCTGACTTTCTACAAAGCCACCTATCCCACATCTAATTTTGATCCCTACCTGCAGAAGGTAGGCATCCTACGGGAGGCGGTTGGTCGCGGGGATCAGAATGCCGTGAGGGCCGAAATTCAAGAGTTGTTCACGATGCTGCGCTCTCGAGCCCATGGCATCAACGACGTGGCTGCGGACGAGATCTTAAACCATTGGCAGATGGTCACGCCCATGGAGCAGCTCAATCTGTCTGAGCCGCTGGTAGAGGAGTGTACTTCAACCCCTACTCGCCTGACGTGCGGCAATTTTTCGATTGAAAGGGTGCCGGATCCGGGCACCAAGACGAATCGTCATGAAAGTCAGGATAATATGGGTGGAGCTGAGGGTGGATAAACACTGAACCGTTGATTGCAGAGAGCCTAGCATGCTGGCCCGAAAGGGATCCTGCAGGCGAACAAAGCACGCGAGCGAGTCTGGAAAGGACGTACACGAGGGCTCGAAGACTGAGGGTTTCCCAAGGTGAGAAATTAAATACCGGGGCACTAGGTTCCTACTTTGGTGCCCCGGTGGTTTCCTCTCCAGTTCCCAGTAGATTCCTAACCGTGAAAGAGGCGAATCCACCGAGGTAAGCCATGGTGCGGTATGCTCTCATGTTGGTCTTTCCGGTGCTCCTGGTCAGCATTGGTGTGGCAGGGAGCGAATCTGTGTCTGGCAGGGAAAAGCCTCCAGAGTTAGGCCCACCCCTCCAAGCCATCCAAGAAACCGAGGAAACCGCTCGTCTGCTCGCGATCTTACTTGACTCCGGCCGCTATGTGATCAATGAGAACCAGGACCTTTTCGATGATCCAAAGAAAGAGCAAAAGGGGTTCTCGTCTGAGGTGTTCGAGCAACAGCTCATTGAGGTGTTTCGCAGTCGCTCAGGGATTGACCTACAGGAGCTTCAATCCGCGCGGCTCCCACGACGCACGAAGGAGATGCTGGCGGTCCTGGTCACTGTGAGCAAGAAGGTGCTGGCTGCGGCTCAGCCCGAAATCAACAGAAAGGGTGTAGGTTTCAAAGGATTTATACCAGCGATATTCGGGTTGAGAGTGGCCAGCCGCTTTACGGAGATAACGGGGGTGCGGCTTAAGCAGACTGCGCTAACTCCCCGTAACCCGATGAACGCCCCTGACGCCTTCGAGCGGAGCGTATTGCAGGAGTTCGCCGATCCTTCCTTTCCTCGGGAAAAGGTGATCAGCGAAGTGACCGCCAAGAGCAAGTCGCTGCGGCTGATGTTTCCGCTTTACACCACCCGCCAGTGCCTAACCTGTCATGGGGAACCGAAAGGGGAACTTGACAAAACGGGTCATCTGCGGGAAGGTCTTCATCTGGGGCAAAATGCCGGAGCGATCAGCGTGGTGATCCCGATCCAACGATGAGAAGCCTTGGGCTTTGTTGTGGGCTTGCCATCTTATTGGGGGCCGGCATTTTGTGTGCAGCCGAAGGCCCCAGCGGGCCGGCGGAAAAACCGGCCGGTAGCGGCGTGATCGTCCATCCGGATGGGTATATTCTGACCGCCCATCACGTGGTGTCCAATGCTCGCCGCATCGTCGTGGTCACTCCGGGTGAATTCCGGGCTCCAGCCATCATTGTCAGTACCGATCCCGAGCACGATTTGACCTTGCTGAAGATCGAGACCATCGGGCTCTCCGAAGCCCCCATAGGCTACGCCGGCGCGGTCCGGCTGGACGAAGAAGTCATCGTGGTCGGGTTCCAGTTTGGCCTTCGGGAAGTGTCGGTCTCGCATGGGCGGATCTCCGCAGTGCGAACGAAAGGCGTCAACCGAGTCTTCCAAGTTGATGCAGCCGTCAATCCTGGCAACAGCGGGGGGCCAGTCTTTAACAGCCGGGGTGAGTTGATCGGGATCGTGACGACCAAATTCAGTCATCCTTCCGGGATTCCTCCGGAGGGGATGGGCTTTGTCGTGCCGATCAGTTATGCGACGCCGCTCTTGGCCAACGTTCCGGATTTTGATTTTGCGGCGATCGGAAAGGGACGAAAAGCGTCGAAGAAAAAAGACATGGAGACGACAGTGCGCGAGATGGCGAGGACGACAGTCCGGATTGAAGCTGTTCGCTTTCAGGAGCCCACGACGTCTGCTAGCCAGGCCGAGCCACCCACCAGCCAGGCGAAAGGTGAACCGCGGCGCTCCCCTCTTCCACGGCCCCAGCCCGAGGCTGCTCAGGACCAAGATTCAGTCGGACACGATGACCCAAGCGCGATCGCTAAGGTGAACGAGCAGACCATGGTAGCACAGCACAGGGAACTGCAGCGGCTTGCTCAGAACGGCGTTCATCCTCCGGAAGGAATGGTGCTGATTCCGGCTGGGGAGTTTCTACTGGGGGCAGAGGATGGGCTGTCTGATGCGCGGCCGATGCACCGGACCTACCTGAGCGCGTACTGGATTGACAAGTACGAGGTTACCAATGCGCAGTATCGTCGGTGCGTGGATAGTGGGGTATGCTCGCTCCCGAAGGAACGCCGGGCTTTTGATGATTCACAGTTCGCTCAGCATCCAGTGACGAACGTGACCTGGGCGCAGGCCCGTGCCTTTTGCGAGTGGAGGGGCCATCGGCTGCCGACCGAGGCTGAGTGGGAAAAGGCGGCACGAGGCACTGACGGTTGGCGATATCCCTGGGGGAACAGCGAGGAGCTGATTAAGCGCCGGGTGAAAGAATATGCGCTCAAGCTGGGTAGCAATGGCACTGCCCCGGTGGGCAGTCTTCCGGATACCAAGTCACCTTATGGCGTGTTCGACATGGTCGGAAACGCCTGGGAGTGGGTGAAGGACTGGTACGCCGAGGACTATTATGCAGTGGCGCCTCCTCGCGATCCGCAGGGACCCCTCCGCGGCTCGTTTCGTGTGTTGCGAGGTGGTGACTGGAGCCAGGGCCCACTGGAATTGCGCGTCACCTACCGAGGGTGGGACGAGATGACCTATTGGGGCCCGACGCTCGGCTTTCGGTGCGCCGCCGATGTTCCGTGAATGCCGTCCTCAACGCCTACCTGAAGGAGCGCGAAAAGCAGGTCAAAGAATGGTGGTTGGCTGAAGTCCACCAAACAGAATCAATGCTCAACCACCACCGGTTGGAAAACCGCTGCCAGACCGAGCGCCACCCGAAAAAATTCGCCTAAAGATCAATAACCTAGGCTGCGTCCAAACTTTCGGCGCCCGTGGTATTCCGCTTGCACAACAAGAAAAGGGGAAAAGCTTGTAATTGACCCTTTAACTCTGGAGGATGTGCGATGTCGGAGTGGGGATTTTGGGGGTACTTAGGCATCGTGACCGGGCTGGTGGCGATGATCGCAGTGTTCTTGTTCTGTATGGTGTTCATGTACAGGACACCGGAGTCTCCCGAGACCGGACAGATCGGATCCCACGAAAAACACCCTGAAGACTCCACCACTGACACCAGGCACGCGGCTTAAGTGCTGGACCCTTTCCGCACATCACCCACATCGAGGTGAAGGGGGTTGTGAAGAAGATTGAGCCGTGGGTAGGCCGCACGAGGCCCGGAGCAATCCGGGTCCCAGAGAAATGACCGCCGCCGCGTCGTTCCGCGAGGAGCGGCGGCACAGAATCCGGCTTACAGCCCCTCTCCCACACGCCCTAAAAAGGGGACTGACACCATCGGGGTGTCTGTCCCCTTTTGATTTCCAAGTGAAAAAGGTGCCTGTCCCCTTTTTTATGCTAAACGAAACCAAGTTTCTTGTGTCTGATTGTCATATCTCTGTGCGAACAAGGTGCATACAGGTTCGCGGGTGACACCCTTACCGCCTTCTGAAGACATCGCTGACGATGGTTTAGAAACACCACCTGTCGGGTCATGGGCTGAGGAGAAGTACCGCCTTGTCGCCATTTACGACCGGCTGTTTTCAACAGGCATGAAGAACAAGTGGGATACTCGTGTCTACATTGATCTTTATGCTGGAGCAGGCCATGTTAGGGTTAAAGGGTCAAAACGGATCTTGCGGGGATCACCTCTGATTGCCTTGAACGTTCCCGACAGGTTTGACAAGTACATCTTTTGTGAAAAATCTCCCAAGAATCTCACAGCCCTCAGGAAACGGGTCCATGATCAGTTTCCCGAAGCAGATGTCGAGTTTATTCCGGGAGACTGCAATGCGAATGTTCCAGACATCCTCAACAAAATTCCTAGCCATTCTGAAAGCAAGAAGGTACTATCATTTTGCTTCA
>QHPX01000105.1 GCA_003219195.1 Verrucomicrobiota bacterium | reverse complement strand
ATCCCGCCGTTTTTGATGGCGGGCGTGCGTTTCTTTTCCGCGGGTGTAATCATGTACGGGATCGCGCGATTCCAAGGCGCGCCGAAACCGGAAGGATCGACATGGTGGACGGCGCTGATTATCGGCGCTTGTTTGCTTCTGGGCGGAAACGGCGGTGTCACCATATCCGAAAAATGGGTCCCGACCGGATTGGCCGCGTTGCTTGTCGCGACGGTACCGATTTACATCGCGCTGCTTGGTTGGCTCAGCGGCACGGCGGCTCGGCCGACGTCGATCGTTTGGCTCGGATTGATCGGCGGTTTTATCGGAGTCGGAGTTTTGGTTGGGCCCGCATTCACACGTTCGACCGGAAATCATCTCGCGTGGGGTATGTCGATCTTGCTGATCGCGTCTCTTCTCTGGTCGATCGGCTCGCTCTATTCGCGCAAGGCTAAACATTCATCGTCACTGTTTGTCGCGGCGGGTCAGCAAATGGTTTGCGGCGGAGCGTTGCTCATCCTCGCTGGACTCGGATTGGGCGAAAATCGCCAATTCGATATCCGCAACGTAACCTGGCTTTCGTTAGGCGCGTTCGTTTATCTCGTGCTTATCGGGGCGCTCGTTGGATACACCGCTTACTTTTATCTGCTGCGCCACTGCGAGCCGGCAAAAGTGGCGACCTATGCTTACGTCAATCCGATCGTGGCCATTTTGCTCGGAACGCTTTTCGCCGGCGAACGTCTGACTTTGCGGACGTGGATCGGTGCGGGATTGATTATCGGGTCGGTGGCGGTTGTCATCACCTCGCAGCAGATGAAGTCCAGAACCGAGCCAGCTCTTGCCGTACAAATCGCCGGAGCAGGTTGCGCCCGATGAAAACAGAAAAGTCATCTGACGGATCGAAAGATCGACAAGAGACAATTGAAGTGGTGCAGCGCAACTGGCGGGCGGAGGTGGAGACGGCGCAGGTTTATCGCGAGCTCGCCGCGCGCGAGGCGGATGAGAAGCGCAAAGCAATTTTGTTGCGCATGGCCGAAGCAGAGGAACGTCATGCCCAGCGCTGGGCAAAGAAGCTTGTCGATCTTGGCGCGCCGCTGCCGCAATTGCCGGCTACGATTGGCCGGCGCTTGAAGCGATGGTTGAACCGCGCGCTCGGAACAGAAATTGCCATTCGCCGAATGGAAGCGGCTGAAGAAAAACACGAAGCGCAGTTTCGCGACCAGCGCGATCGCGCACTCGCGGGCGAACACGACGTGAAGGAGTTTTTGCGTGAAAGCGCGCTGGAAGAAAAAGCGCACGCGCGCGCGCTGCAAACAATGGTGCCGCACCTCGGCCCGCGCACTGTGCTCGATACAATTCTGAAACGCGAGCGCTGGCATGGCCGCGGCGGCAGTTGGGTGGCGGACGCGATTTACGGCGTGAACGACGGACTTGGCGCGGTTTTTGGAATTGTTTCTGGCGTCGCCGGCGCGACGAACAATCAACAGCATTACATTCTCATCTCCGGTCTCGCCGGAATGATCGCATCCTCGTTGTCGATGGGGGCGGGCGCGTATCTGGCGGTCAAAAGTGAAGCGGAAGTTTACGAAGCCGAGATCGCACGCGAGAAAGCCGAGGTTGAGGAAAATCCTGAGGAAGAAATCGAGGAGATGTCGCTCTTCTACCAACTGCAGGGATTCGGTCCGGAAGAATCGCAAAAAATGGCGGAACGTCTCGCTGAGCAACCGGACCAGATGGTGCAGGCGATGGCGCAAAGCGAGCTCGGTTTGTCCGAACACAGTTTCCCGAATCCGTGGAAATCATCGGCCTCAGCCGCGATTTCCACTGCGATCGGCGCATTCATCCCGATCATTCCATTCTTTTTCATGAGCGGAATTCGCGCGGTCATCGCTGCGTTCGCGATTAGCATCTTCGCCCATTTCCTTGTCGGCGCGGTGAAATCACTGATCACGCTGCGCTCGTGGTGGGCATCCGGGTTGGAAATGACAATCGTGGGAGTAATCGAAGCCGCGGTGACTTATGGCCTCGGTCTCGCCTTCGGAGCGATCAGTTAGATCGGCAAGTTCGCTTGCCTGTGCCGCGTTTGCTTCGATAGTTTCGCCGACGATCGATTGTCGATCTTGCGGGGGTATAGCTCAGTTGGTAGAGCGTCTCGTTCGCAATGAGAAGGCCAGGGGTTCGAATCCCCTTACCTCCAAGGCCGCAGGCGTGGAGGTAAAATCCAAGAGTCAGGCCATCAGTATTGGATAGGCCGGGAAGCCAATCCCTTTACCTCCACTTCCGATTTTTGCTCTGATTAGGGCAAATCGCGGGAAAGCCGCTTGAAGAAAAACTCTCCTCGGTTCGTCCATTGAGCGAGGGTCCATCAAAAATCCTCGATTCAACAACCAACCAAAATTATGAAACATAGAATTTATCTTATTAGCGGCGTCTGCGTCGCGGCTCTCGCTCTTTGCCTCTCGCTCGCCGCGCAAACAATGCCGAAGAAGTCGAGTTCAACTTCGGCTTCGCCGAGCGCGACCGCATCTCCCGCGAAACAAACTGCACGACCCTTCCCCTTTCACGGAATGATTTCAGCGATCGATCAGAAAGCAAAAACATTCACAATTGCGGGCAAGGAGAAATCGCGCGTCTTTAAGGTCACGGACAAAACCACTGTGACGAAAGGTGGAAATGCTGCGACGATAAAAGACATCGTGGAGAACGAAGAAGTCAGTGGTTCATATTGGAAAAATCCGGACGGCATGCTCGAAGCCAAAAATGTGAAGCTCGGGCCAATGGAAAAAGCAAAGGCACCTGCAGCTTCCCCAAAAGCTTCGGCCTCTCCAAGGGCGTCGGCTTCACCAAAAGCGTAACTTTAGCGTAGCTGCTTGATCTGCGGCGCGCGTGGCTCGCCGCAGATTTTATCCTTCGCCGGCCGCTTTCAAAGCGACGCGAAGATCGACAACGAAACGCGCGTACTCGCGGTCGCGCGACATTTCATCAGGCTGACGGAGCAAAGAGGAGGGATGAACCGTCGCCACTACTTTTGGCGCCAGCTTCGAGGACAAAACTTTGCCGCGCTCGCGGGTCACGCGAAAGGATGCACCAAAAAACGCCTGCCCTGCCGACGAGCCGAGACAAACGACCAGTTTCGGTTTTACAAAACGCATTTCCGCTTCCATCCAGGGCCGGCAGGCTGCGATTTCGCGCGAGTTTGGTTTTTGATGGATCCGCCGTTTGCCGCGCGGTTCCCATTTAAAGTGCTTGACGGCATTGGTGACGTAAACCTCGTCGCGATTGATTCCCGCCTCTGCCAGCGCGCGATCGAGGATTTTTCCCGCCGGCCCGACAAACGGTTTTCCAGCAACATCTTCGTAATCGCCCGGTTGCTCGCCGACCAGCATGATGGGCGCGCGTTTCGGGCCTTCGCCGAAGACGGTTTGGGTCGCGCTTTTGTAAAGGTGACATGCCGTGCAATCGCGCGCTGCTTCGCGCAGTTGCGACCAGCTCGATGTATCCGGCGGCGTTGCCGGCCGCACATATTCCTCGTCATTCGTTCGCATCTCGAATAGGAATCGAAAGTCGAGCGCGATTCGTATTCATTAACTTCGATGGTGATCCTGGAAACTGCGCGTCTGACTCTCCGGCCCTTTCGCGAAGAAGACGTCGATCTTCTGGCGGAACTGATGGCCAACCCCGACTTCATGCGCTTCTCTCTCGGTCCGAAGACGCGTGAACAAACCGCCGCGTTTCTCGAAAATGTCATCGACTGGCATCGCACCGGATCGCCATCACTGTTCGCGGTAGTCATCCGATCTGACCACGTGCTTGTCGGCTATTGCGGATTTCTGCATCAGGAGGTCGACGGCGAGAAAGAAATCGAAATTGGATATCGGCTTCATCCTGATTACTGGAACAGAGGCATCGCCACCGAGGCGGCGAGAAAAGTGCGTGATCACGCCTTTGGCGATTTGAAACTGCCGCGCGTTATCTCACTGATTCATCCGGACAACGTGGCTTCGCGCCGCGTCTCGGAAAAAATCGGGATGCTCTTCGAGCGACAAACAGTTTTCAAAGGCTTTCCGACCCTGGTGTTTGCGCTGCGGCGCGAGCAGGGACTGGCAAAGCGTGGCGCTTAACGAATTCGCGCGCGAGGGCGCGATATGCACCCGCTCCCGCTCCATGCGAATCATATTCCAGAATCGATTTACCAAAACTTGGGGCTTCGCTTAAGCGTACCGTCCGCGGAATTACCGTTTGATAGACCCGCTCCCCAAAATGCTGGCGAACTTCTGCCACGACCTGCGCGCTCAAGTTGGTGCGGCTGTCAAACATCGTCATCACAATGCCGCCGATCTCGATCTGATCGTTCGCGCCGGAGTCGCGCACTTGCTCCACGACGTGAACGATTTTTACAAGTCCTTCAAGCGCGAAATACTCGCACTGGATCGGCGTGAGAATTTCATCAGCGGCGGCCAGCGCATTCGTCATGAGAATGCCTAACGAGGGCGGGCAATCGAGCAGAACAAAATCGAACGTTTGATCCGTGCGCAAGATCGACAATGCCTTCGCCAGACGCATGAGATGATCGCTCATGCGCGCGATCTCCACTTCCGCTCCGGCGAGATCGAGATTCGCCGGAACAATGAAGAGATGCTTGATTCGGGCGGGCAGCACTTTGTCAGCAATGGAGGCGCCGCCCAAAAGCGAGTCGTAAATACTATCGGCTTCAAGCTCCTGCAGGCCGAGGGCGCTCGTCGCGTTGGCCTGCGGATCAAGATCGACAAGTAAAATGCGCACGCCGCGCTCGGCCAGCGCGCAGCTGAGGTTCACAGCGGTCGTCGTCTTGCCCACGCCCCCTTTCTGGTTAGCGATCGCGACGATTTTCATGAGCGCGGAATGATGAGCGTGCGCAATTCGAAACTCCGGCGACCGTCCGCTTCTTTCCAGAGCAAATGATCCGGATCAGGCAGCATCTCGGTCACTTCGAGCTCGCCCGATTTGGTCAGCCAGCGATGGAAGATTTCGAGAAAAAGGTAACTCTCAAGATCGACAAAGACGGGCTTTGTATCTTTATCGCGTCCTTCCGCGCCGCTGCGGCGAAGCGCCTGCTCGGTCGGGCGAATGTAAACAAAGCGCGGCAAATCTCTCTGCGCGCGCAGATGTTCAATAGCGAGAACGAGATCGCGCGAAACGCCGGTGAAATCGCCTTTTCCGATTTCATCCGGCGTTATCGTCCAGGAGCGGCGCTGGACGATGACTTTTCCGCAACGCAATCGCGGCATGTGCGGCGCCATCCCAAATTGAAAAGGGTGAAAACCAAGCGGGATGATCCAGTTACGAGCGAACGATCCGAGATATTCGCGTGTTTCGATTTTGCGAAGACAAACGTCACCGCTCGTTTGATCGACATAAACTTCGGCTTCGGCAGGGCGAACTATCGGCCAACTTGGATGGCCGCGCTGCGGGGCGACGAAGTTGCAACATCCCGGCAGCGCATCGAACAGGTGCACGGTCGTGGTGGCGGTGAAATCGGCGGCGAAAAAACCAAAATGAAAACTCGGTCGTCCGAAAAGCGTCTTGGTTAGGGCATCGGA
>QHPX01000149.1:17447-19411 GCA_003219195.1 Verrucomicrobiota bacterium | reverse complement strand
TCACCCCAAAATGCGACAACTCGGTTGATAAGTTGAGTGGTTTCCCACTTGAAAGTCGGATCGAGCCGCACAGGAATCGTCACTTTTGTGTTGAGGTTGTGAAGCTCGGCAGAAACAGGCCGCGTTGCGGACAGCTTAATTTCCTCACGATATTTGTGGGTTCGATCCGAATCTACTCCATAGCTGGTCAAAATCTCGTGAAACGAAAGTCCATAAATCGCAGCCAGTGTGAATATCTTGAACACACTCGGTATTGCGTTGTCGTTTTCGATTTGTGCCAGTCTCGCTGCTGAAATATGGAACCGTTTGTTTTTTTCTTTGACAGCGATTTTTGAGCTTGCTTTTTGAACGTCGCGCAGCCCAAGGTGAAGCCGAAGCCGCACTTCGCGTAAGAAACTGCCAGGCGATATTTCCATAGGTGACGACCTAGACATTGACGGGTGAGACCGAGATTATACGGGGCTTCCAGCGAGCCATCTTACCCAACCTGTTCATTTTTCTGAACACGATTCTGCTTTGCTTTCTAAACGTCTCGGTGGGATAATGCCGCGTATGATAATTGGCGACCGTCTTCGTGAAATGCGCGAGGGAAAGAAACTCTCCCAAGGCGACATCGAAAAGCGTACAGGTCTGCTTCGCTGTTACATTTCCCGTGTAGAGAATGGCCACACTGTCCCCGCCATCGAAACT
The DNA here is from genome assembly GCA_003219195.1 of Verrucomicrobiota bacterium. Classification (GTDB taxonomy): domain Bacteria; phylum Verrucomicrobiota; class Verrucomicrobiia; order Chthoniobacterales; family UBA10450; genus UBA10450. The sequence goes on along the minus strand of QHPX01000149.1, from coordinate 18,721 downwards.
CTGGAAAAAATGGCCCGCGCTTTAGAGGTCCCTCTCTATCAACTCTTCTACGATGGCGAAGAGCCGCCTCAAGTACCGAATTTGCTCAAGCGCAAGTCATCTGACGAAAATGTATGGGGTAACTCAGGCAAGGATGCGCGATTTCTGGGCAAGCTCCGTCGTCTGTTGGGCAAGTCAAGCGAAGAAGACCGGAAGCTGTTGTTGCACATGACGCAGAAAATGGCTGGCCGCTAGAACTAGAGGCGGCAGCAATGAATGAAGGGCGACGCAGGATGAATCCCCACGTCGCCCTTTTTATTGGTGTGACCGCCTTCGTTCCCTCCATTATGAGGAAGGATCTTTAATAATCACCTACGAAATTGTTTTCGTGAATGCGCGAGGGTATCACTAGGACGCACTACCGCTGCGGAGGTATGGCAAGGGGTCGGGCACGCCATAAGACAGGTTTTCAAATAGGGTCCGTACAAAGACGAAAAACCCCAACGGAAAACGCGACGAAAGCGAATTGAAACCCCACGATATTCAGGCGATTCACAATCGGTTTTCACGGCTCTTCATGCTGCCGGTAATTACGTTTTGTTGCGAGGCCTGGAAGATTGCAGATGCCCGTCGGCTCAGGGATTGCAGTTCCCTGCCGGATCGCGGTCCCGTTCGCCTGCCTTTACATATTGTTTACGGATTCTTTCCGCTCACCTTACTTCGTTCAGAATACGGTCGTCACTCTAACAACTTTTTCGGGCTGTGAGGTCCGCTGAAACGACGGGAGTTGCGGCGATTGTGGCGAGCACGATTTTCTAACAGCGGGCACCAGTCGGACTGCAATCCTTCTGGTGCCCTGAGCGAATCGGCGAATAGGACGCCAACGCGCCTACTTCCATTATCGCAAGTCGTTGAAAATGCATGCGAAAAGATTAGGTTTTCAAGAGTCACGCCAAGACGCGCCATCTCACTGACTGCCGCGTTGTTTTTCGCGCTTGTGATCGGGTAGGGATTCGCGCCGCCGAGACCAGATACCGGTCGCTGAACGGGTTGCCCACTTACGTCGAGAGTTGCAGGAACGCGCGAAGTTAACCCAGGGATGCGCGACTCAACTGTCTGAACTATTCCTTGTGGACGGCGCACCGTGCGATCCATTCCCTGCGCCACGTTGGAAACGACAGCGGGAACGAACGAAGCAACCTGCCGGGCTATGAAGTTATTAGCGCGCTTGCCGCTAGTATCGTTCAGGGTGTCTATGAGAGAAGTAAGCCCATACATGAAAGGCAGGTCGTGTA
>QHPX01000149.1:0-17274 GCA_003219195.1 Verrucomicrobiota bacterium | reverse complement strand
TGCGATGCTGGAACCGACCAAGCCGCGACTGGTTGCGTCTATATCCCCAGCCCACAACCCTTTCGCCAAACCGTAGGGGCTGAATTCGCCAGAGGCTTTAATCAGGTTGAGAGGAGTACGCCAGAAGGGAAAAATAAACCGGCCTGGACTCGGCACTGCTATCGTCTTCGCGACTGCGGGAACGTCAATTGTTGGCCGTTGAATTGCGCGCTGCACGCTGCTTCCAAACGCGCCGAGTTTGTTCTGAAAAGTATTGTGAAGCCCGACCTCATGCGCGGCGTCAATCATCGCCGACGTGGGATTAGCGGCCAAGTGCTCTTGTCGCGCATGCAGCTCTTGTCCTTCAAATCCCTCCGTGATTGCCGCTCTCGCGGCCTGAGCATGAAGCTCCCCAAAATAATTGAGCACATACATCAAGTTCGTCTGCCGTTCAATCAGCTTGGACGGAAAACGGATAAAACTCCCCAACTTGCCCTTGATGGCTTGCTGCCCGCCGCCCTCGAATCCTGGCGCATCTGCTAGGTCAAACTTGCCGGTCAGAACGTCCTTGGCGTGCGACAGTGCGCTAAGTGCGCCTCGTGCGTACCACCATCCTTCGCTCGCAAACTGATCTGCGTCGCCGCCCTTGAGCTTGCTGATCCCACCAGCCACAACCTTCTTCGTGGCTTCGAGCGCCATCATTGCAACTTCGCTCGCGGACTTGACGAGGACCGTGTGAGGCGACGAAAGCAAAGCGTTGCGGTAGTATTCCCAAATTTTGTCAGCAGAACTTGCGGGCTTGAGCTGTTCGATGAAATTATTTACTCCCCGCGTATCGTTGGGATCGAGCTTGCTTAACAGTTGAGCAGCCTTGGTGAGCGCGTCCGGCGAGAGCTTTGAAAACAGGTCCGAGATTTTCAGCGCGGGTAGGTCAGCTTCTTTGATGCGGAATGAGCCGAGAGCGCGGCCCGCTTCAGCGGCGATCCCCTTAACGCTTTCGATGATGGCTTGGTGCTGCGCCATCGTCTCAGCAAATTTTGCTTGGTAGTCCGAATCGCCCATTGCCGCGATCCGTGCGACGTTCATCACCCGCGTGGCCGAATCTTTGAGCAATGCGCGTGCTGCAATTGCTGTTTCCGCGTTCGCGGCGGCACCGCTCTTGCGTGTGAGCAGGTCTTCGATGTCGATATTCAGATCGGCTGCTAGGGCCTTCTGTGCATCGAACGTAATGGTCGCGCCCACCCTGGGATCGAGGTTGGCTTTAATTTTGTCCGCAACGCTTTCCAGTATGGCCGGTACATCGTCACGGCTGCGAATCCTCTCTGGGTCCAAACCCAGGCGTTGCAGCTCGCGGCTATTTTCTACTGTGCGCTGGACTGCCTCATTAAGAACTTCCGTTTTTGAAACGGTTGGTAGATGGTCGTCAGAAACAATCCCGGCGCGGCCATTGCCGCCAGCGCGTGGCATTCCACCGAGGTCATTGGCTGGCTTCGTTTCAGCCGCCGTGCTTGCCATTTTATTGATGCGATAGCGGTGCGCTTCCTGCGGGGTAAGGTCTTCGCGTCCTGTCTCTCCCCGAATTTCGGAGAGTTCTTCGGGGTGCATTTCCGTTGGCGCTGCGCCCCGGCCAGCGCCCTTCGGTGGCTCTGGTGGCCTGACAAATCGTGGACGCAGAATGGTTTGTTGATTTTCGATGGCCTGCTTTGCCGCTGCGCTGTCCACCACGCGCACAGCGGGAGCCTAACCCCCGCCGCAGGAACGCCAGCAGCGGCAGCCTATGCCTCCTCTTGTTGTTGAGGCCGGGCTTCAGCACAGCTCCATGGAGAGGCAGGGCCCCCTAGATCCGTTTCCTCTTGTAGTTAGAAGCGAGCATCACGCCAACGGCGTGGCCGCGTCGGGACGCAGCAACCCCCGCCATACGTTCAATACTTCGTATCCTGACTGTAACAGCCGTCAGAACTCCAGATTCGCTCGGAACTGGATCGCGCGGAACGCGTTGGAACCGCCACCGATTCCAAAATTATTGCTCAGCACATTCATCGTGGTATTTACAACGGTGGTAAAGGTCGGGTGATTGAATGCATTCAGAAACTCACCCTGCACGCTGAACCGAATCCTCTCGGTAATCGGGATATTCTTGGTGAGAGAAATATCGGTTGTGACGGTGTGTGGTCCATGCAGCCAAGGAATCACTCCGATTGTTCCGGGCGTGGTGTTCGGGGTGATGAAGGCCGGATTGGCTCCCCCGCCTGTGGAACTCACCAGGTACTTAGGATTGATGAGGCTAACAAAGTTACGCCCGGTGCGGTAGACGCCGACGGCATCTTGCAGTTGTGAGACGGTAATACCGTTGAGAACGACGCCTCCATCGGCAATGTTATTAAAAGTCGAATATCCACCGGTCACTTTGAAGGGAAGCCCGGTCTGGTAGGTGATGATCGTGCCCGAGGTCCACCCGCCGACGACTCTGTCTAGAAGGCCGCTGTGGTTGAGGAAGGGCCGTCCTCGCCCCACGGGAAGATCATAGGTCCCGAAGATATGCACGACGTGGCGGCGATCAAAATAGCTCGGCGCATAGTTCAGTCTCAAATTGCGCAGAGTAGACATTCCGACCAGAATGCTGTCGCCATTGGCTGGTGGAGACTCCAGCGAGAGTGAATGGCTGTACGTGTAATTGGCATTGAACTGCATTCCATGCCACTGCTGCTGCCGGAATTCAATTTGCAGTCCGTTGTAATTGGAATATCCGGCAGACGTCAAGTACATCACCGCGTTTCCCGTCTGAAAAGGATTCGCCTGGAAGAAGTTGATCGGATACCCGGCGCCCTGGCCCTTGTATTTTGCCAAAGTCACGCAGGGTGTAAACGCGGGCCCGACCAAATTGCAGAAGTAATTCGAGCCGCCTGTACCGGTAAATCTGGCGGCCATGGCTCCGACCTGCCCTTGATTCAGCCAATCAATGAACTGCTGGGTCCGATAGTCGGCAAAGAATCCGCCGTTCAGGGATTCTCCGGCGAAGGCCGCGTCGAAGATGGGCAGCGGCCGCTGCCCAGGAAGACCCCTGTTGGCAAACGAATTGAGCCCATTTGCGTTGTTAATTGCCAGGTTGGTTTGAGCGGCTTGGAATTGCGTCAAGAAACCGTTTTCGAAGACATTGATTTCGTTGACGTTTATTCCAATCCATTCCTTGCTCCCCCGGTTGCCTACATAGCGAACTTCGATCACGTTGTTCCTGCCCAGCGCCCTCTGGATGCCGAAATTCCATGAATGAATGCGCGGCTGGGCAATGTTCGGGTCCATGCCAGCCAGACCAGGCCCGTTGCCGAAGGTCGATCCCGACTCAGGATATGTATCCGAATACGTCAGAGGCGCCGTGACAACTCCAGGACTGGGATTAACAAACGGCGGTTTGGTGGTGTCGCCTACAGAAACGGTACCGGGCGTGAAGGTTCCCGGTGCGCCCGTTAGATTTGCCCTAGAGTTAAAGCTTTGATAAAAGAACGAGCCATAATTGGAGGCATAGCTCCAGAAGTTTTGGTAGGACTCGGTATAGCGTCGCAACGCATAGCCTGCACGGATTGTGGTTTGGCCTCTAGTAAGCGTTCCCAAGAGCCCACTGTGAAACTGCGGGTTCCATGCCATCGCGACGGAGGGCTGGGGACTCACGTTCCAGGGTTCATACTGGTGGCTGCTGGCCACATATTGCGGGTCTGGATTGCCCAGCAATGAGCCTGGTTTGAACTGGTTGTTGAGCCCCGTGGGGCCCCAAAGGTCCCCGGGAGTGGCGACGCCGTGATAGAGCGCGGCGAGGTCATGGTCGTCTCCGGTGAAATCCCAGCGCAGACCATAATTCAGAGTGAAGCTCGGCTTTATTCGGAAGGAGTCTTGAACAAAAAACCCATAGGCTTGCTGCAGTTCGTCGAGGTTGACCGCTCCAAATGGCTTGAATTGCGTGGTCTTGGGATCGACTGGATGAGCGCCTGAAACTCGAGTCACCCGTCCCACCAGCGCTGCGTACAAGGCTCGAGCCTCGGCTGCCTGGGGATTAGTGGCATTTGGTAATGTTGCAGTCGCTCCTGTATTTGAAAAAACATTGTTTGTTATCACCGGGTCATCAGCGGCAAGGCCCAAGTTGATGTTGGGATATCCTAGAGGCGGATTCCAATAGTGATCCTGCTCGCGATACCACGATACGCCGAAACTTAGAGTATGCGCGGCCCGCTGCCACGTCATGTTGTCAGACAAATTAAAAAGCGGGTAATAGTTTGATATCGTGGTATAGAAGAATTCTCCGGAGCTGAACGCGTTTGTATTCGGTATATTCCAAAACACGAGAGGCCTTTTCTGATAGGTACTTCCTGCCTCGTAGGCGCTGGCCTGATATAAATACAGCATGCCTCCGCGGAATTGATTTACGAGTGTCGGGCGGATGGTCCAGTCAAACCCCAGGGATGCGGTGTAACTTTTGCTCTTAGTGCCATCCCCTTGATAGGCGAAATCCGGCCCTGGAAATTGTGGCGCTAGCCCCGTCGGGATATTCTCCTCTTGTACGTTCCACGCAAAATTGACCCGGAAAGTTTGCGAAATATTATAGTCCAGCCGAACCGTCGGGAAATAACGAGTAATCGTGCGTTCTTGGGACCAGGTCAGCGTGTTGACGTTAGGATCGGTTCCCGTTGCGAGAACTCCATACTGAAGGGATTTATTGATGGCTTGCTGCTCGGCAGCGATGTTTGGATTCACGGTAAAAGGGATGGGGGCGCCAGAGTATTCCTTCACACCGGAATTCTGCGCGATTGTCAACACGCTAACTGTCTGCAGGACGTTGTTCGTACCCAAGTAGGTGAAGTTTCCTTGCTGGGCAGAGGGTGTCAGAACCGTGTTGGACGGCTGGAAAGTACCAGGTTGTTTGTACTCGGCAAAGCTCGCAAAGAAGAACAGTTTGTCCCTTAAGATTGGGCCGCCCACGCTGGCCCCGAAATCATTTAGATGGAATTTGCCCTTGAGAACTTTATTTGCATTATTTGACCAACTGTTGGCGTTCAGCGCGCTGCTCTGGAAATTGTCAAAGAGGCGGCCATGAAACGCGTTGGAACCGCGCCGGGTGACGAAATTGACTTGCATGTTCGCTTGTCCAAAGCCCTGGTTCAAATCGAGCTGGTCGGTTTGAATCGTCATCTCCTGAATGTCTTCGACACGCGCTTGCCCAAAGGGCGCAGAGTCGCCGCCATTCTTGAATCGGCTGGTGTTGCCGATGATTCCGTCAACGTTATTGCTCTGCGCGGAGGGCCGCATGCCGTTGAATGTGCCCGTATACCCAGGAACCAGAGTTGACAACGGAGCCAGATTGCGGCCGCCGAGAGGCAGCTCTTCAATATGTTTCAGGTCAATCGTTGTTCCGATGGCATTGGAGGTCGTTTCCATAAGGGGCGCGGCATTGGCACTCACGACCACCTCTTGGGAAACAGAGCCAACCTGCAGCGTAACGTTGATGTCCGTCACGCGCGCCGCCTGAACAGTGATGGACGCGAATATTGCGGCCTGAAAGCCGGCCTTGGACACCGTCAATTTATATTTTCCCCCGGAGAGACCCACGAAGCTGTATGCACCCTTGTCTTGCGTCGCGGCTCTGCGTACGTCGTTTGTCGCAAGATCCTGAAGCTCTAATTGAGCATCTGAAACCGCACCACCTCCCGTATCTACGACGGTCACCGTCACCGTTCCTTGTGAACCGCTTTGACCCCAGGCGGGAGCCACCATTCCTTCCGAGAAAACCCAGGAACACGCCAAGATACCCCCGAGAAATCCACGGATGAAGGAACGCGACATATTTACTCCTCCTGTCCAGAACGGGAAAAATTAGAGCACCGCTCCCTGCGATTCGTTGGAGGACTAGTGAGATAGTCCGGAAATCCTCCTTGCCCCCGAGAACCCAGGGATCGAGTATGGCGTATTTTGTATACAATATGCAATCTAGTGTCAAGTTGTTTTTGTTTATAAGCTATTTCGCGGGTTTCCCACCTGACCTAGCGTGATGATCTATTTTTGCTGTTTGCTCAGAAAGTCTCAGCAGAGGAATGCCATTCAAACTCGACCCATAATGATGCAGTCTGCCGGTCGAGCCGCCGGTATTTGCCCGCGAAAATAAAATCCAATAACGCTGCACTCGGCCGTCGAGGATTTGATTCAAGACGTTTTTCTGCACGCCCTGCCGCAACTTGATTCGCCGCGGGACGTCGCGCGATTTGCCGGAGCCGCTGCTGCACCACTCCAATTGGAGCGCTGGCGCTAGAACGTGAATCGAACTCGGAACTGAACTTGCCGCGGGATGCTCGTCGTCGTGCTGGTCCGGCCAAAGTTTGCCGAAGCAATGCTGATTGGATTTATGCCGAAAGTCCCACCTGTCGGGACCTGGAAGATAGGGTGATTGAACGCATTAAGCATTTCGGCTCGGATCTCTATGCGGAGCCTTTCGCCGATGATCGGCATCTGCTTGGCGATAGAAAGATCGTCCGAGACGAATCTTGGACCATGTAGATAAATGAAACTGCCGAATTGTCCTGGAATAGTTGGTAAGGCCAAGTCGCTGGGGTTGGCTTGTCCGTTGCTTCCGACGAGGCTCGGATTGACATAAAACACGCCTGAGCCGATCGCGGCAGGCTTGAACACCCCAACCATGCCTTGCAATTGCGATACTGGAATGTTCGCAACGACACCGGAGTCCTGCTGGTTGACCGTTAGTTGCCCACTGCTCAGTCTAAAGGGAAGACCCGTCTGGAAGCGGAATATAGAACCGACAGTCCATCCACCGGCGACTCTGTCCACGAAGGCATTGTTGACAGAGAATCTCCTGCCCTTCCCAAACGGCAGGTCATATGTCCCAAAGGCCTGAACGACATGGCGGATGTCGAAGGGCGAAGGTCCCCGGTCGAGTCCTAGATCGCGCAGCGTCGTGAAATTGCTGGTATTGTCGACAGCCTTGTTGTAGCGGTCGGTCAGGGAATGCGACCAAGTGTAGTTTACGTTCAAAGTCAAGCCGTGGGAAAACCGCTGGCGGAATTCCAGTTGCAATCCGTGGTAGCTCGAAAAGGAATTGTCGTCCAGAAGGTTTGCAGTTCCCACGTAAGGGTTGAGCTGGAAGAAGTTGATTGGATACTGCCCCGGCGTGTTGAAACCCAAGCTTGTGCAGGGCCCGAAGGTGCTTCCCACCATGCGGCAGAAATAGGCGGAGTTTTGAGCCAGAGCGTTTGCAAGAGCTCCCGCCTGCCCGCTTGCCAGCAGGCTTATGAATGCGCTGTTGCCGAATCCAGCATTTGCGGATTGGCCGTTGAAGGCTGCATTAAAGATCGGCGTCGGGGTCACGCCGGCAAACCCGGTCTGGTCACTAAAGGAATTACTGATGCCGTTTGCCGCGTTGACGGAGAGATTGTTTTGGGCTGCCTTGAATTGATCCAAAAAGCCATTCTCGAAGATATTGACTTCGTTTACGTTGTACGTGTGCCAGAGCCTCTCACCCGCGTTGCCTACATATCTGATTTCGAAGACGAAGCCGGGCCTCAATTCCCGTTGCACGCCGAAGGACCACGTTTGGACGAAAGGGGCTCTAACGTTGGGATCGATGGTTCCAACCGTCTGGTTCCTGAACGCAAAATTCGAGAGCGCCAGCGGAAAGCTGAAGCTCGCGGGAAAAAGCGGGAATGCCGGCAGGGGATCGCTCACGCTGAGCGATCCTGGAGCAAAATTCACGTTTGGCACGAGAGTGGCCGCTTGCCGCAAGCCTGGATTATTCCCCGCCAAGTCGGAGAAGTTGAGCAAGCCCTCGGAGTAATAGCTGATCGAATAGCCTGTTCGCATGACGGTCTTTGCGTCGCCAAAGAGCCGGCCTAACCGGCCATTCCGGAAGGAGGGATTCCAAGCAATGCCCACATGCGGAGCGGGGTTGATGTAATCGGGGTTATAGGCTTTCGATCGCTGGTAGATACTGGGATTAGACACGCCTTGTAGGGAGCCTGGGTCGAAGAGGCTGGGCGTGCTGGGATTTGTTCCAGGAAGTGCACCGGACGGCCCGAAAAGATCGATCAGATTCGGGCTCGTATATATGTTGTTTGTGTTTTCGTTGTCGCCTTGAAAATCCCAGCGCAACCCGTAATTCAGGGTCAGCGCGCGGTTGATCCGCCAGGAATCCGCAAAGTAAAGACCGAAAGACGTCTCGCGCTCCCGGATCATTACGGGCGCGAAGTCCGTGTATTGGTGCGTTTTTTCATCGATGTTCACCGTCTTGCTGACACTGGACACCCGCCCAGTAAGTAAGGCGTACAGATTCCTGGCATCGTTCAACACGTTGTTGCCCGCAGCGCCGGAGGGCAGTGCGGGAAAGTTCGACGCAGTGAACATTGAGTTCGCCGGGTCTGCGCTGACAACTCCGAAGTTATAGCGGGGGATGCCCGCATCACCCAGCGTGGACTGATGAACAGAGGACCGGATCATATTTCCGCCGAAGGAGAAGGCATGAACGCCACGCTGCCAGTGGAAATTGTCTACGACGTTGTAGACCGGGTTGTTGCGGGGCTGAAAGGTGTTACCAAACCCTTGGCCATTTCGTTCTTCCAGCCCGCTGGGCAACTGAAGAGGGAAATTCAGTAAGCGCGGCTTGAAAAGGTTAATGTCGAAGCCAATGCCGAATGTCTCCTGATTGCTCTGGACGCCAAAGCTGGCTTCATTGACCATATTCGGGCGTAGTGTCCATGCGGCATTCACAGTGCCAATATACGGATTGGCGATTTGCCCTTGAGACTGTTCTTGCGTAAAAACACCTGGGAGGACTGTGCCGCGAAATCCCTTGGAATTAACGCCGCGCGCCCATGTATCCGAAAGGCTGATAAGAAGCTTAGGCGTCACCTGGTAATCGATGCGTGCCGTCGGATAATAGTTGATCGTAGGCGACGGCGCCACCCAACTCAAGAGGCCCTGGATCGGATCGAAGGGAGCGAGAACTCCCGCCGACGTAGAGGATTGGATCTTTTGCAGCTGATTGCCGATAGCTGTGTTAACGGAACTCGTGAATCCGTTTTGCTGGGCTAATTGAAGGAGGTTCACATTGTGGGTTGCGCCGTCACTGCCCACGTAGCTAAAAGTGCCTGATTGCGCCGACGGGGTGAGTACGAGTGCTGAGAAGTTCCCCGACTGCGGCGTAATGACTTGCGCGTAGCTTACGAAAAAGAAGAGACGGTTCTTAATTATCGGTCCGCCCAGCGTACCCCCCTGGTCGTTCTGAATGAAGACGGGCTTGGGGATCCCCCGGGCGTCATTGAACCAACCGTTTGCGTTCAGCGCAGAGTTTTGGTGTTGCCAAAAAGCCTCGCCGTGAAATGCATTTGTTCCTGACTTAGTTACATATTGGATCTGCATCGATCCTTGACCCGTGCTGTCAGCTCCGAGGTTCGACGTGGCAACCGTGACCTCCTGCACTGTCTCCAAACGGGGCGTGACGAACGCAAAAAAGCTGGTGCCGCCGCTCTTAAATCGCTGGGCGTTGTTCGCAATACCGTTCAACGTAATGTTGATTCCTGCTCCGGGCATGCCGTCAAACGTGCTGTCTCGTGGCGTGACTCCCTGCTGGGCGCCAGCCGAGAGGAGGGTGAAGGGAAGTGTGTCTCTCCCAGCTAGGGGTAAATCCTGCAAGTACTTCTGATCGACAGTGTTGGCCACGGTGGTGGCTGTCGTCTGTAGCACTGGAACAGCGCCGACAACCTCGACCGTCTGATTCAACGCCCCGACCTTCAGACTTAGGGGTTGATCGGTGGTTTGCGCGGCGTTAACCACAATGCCCTTATAAACTGCCGTTTCGAACCCTTTCATCGTCACTGTAAGGTCGTACACGCCTGGCGTGACGCTTGGGAACACAAAACCACCGTCCGCGGCGGAGGTCGCGAACTGAGCACGTCTAGTGCCCTGATTCTCCAGCCGCAGCTCAGCGCCGGGCACGGGTGCCTGCGAAGCATCGCGGACAGTACCTACAATCCGTCCCGTGGTAGTAACCTGTGCCAGGACAGAGGAGCCGATTGCGAGAGAAACAGCAAACGCAGACAGCAGACACACCCACCTGTTTACTTTCACGACTCACCTCCTTGTTCATGCAGCGGGTCCCGCACGTAAAGGTTGTAGTCCTTCACGAACGCCGCCGAGTTGCCGTCCGGCGAACCTTCTTCGTTCACACTTGGCAGCTTTTCTTTCTTACACATGTAACTCGAAAGATCGCAGGTCCACCGCTGTCCTTCCGCGCCGAAGCGGATCGCCGCGCCGTTCTACACAAATTCAAATGAATTGAACGGCAGCCGATCCATACGAATCTGCTTGCCCATCTCCTTCAAGAGTTCTTCGGCAAGTTTGCTCTGGTCGAAATGCAAGCCTGCGGTACTCTTGGCCGTGTCTACAATGCGAATTCAGTGTGCCGCCCGGGCTTCCGAATACCAGAAGTTGTCAGTGCCTTCGACCCAAGTCGGCCGGATATCCGCCGGCTGAACAGACCGCTCCACGTTGTCGGTTAGAAATCCTGCCGCGCGCTCATAGTCTGCGCGGGTCCCCTGCACGCTGGCGGGTGGCGAACCGAGCAACACAGCTAATAGAACGAGCGCTTTCATGGGCGGGATCACGATTTTCATTTAGCACCCTCCGGATGGGTTCGCACGTCGTCGGACTTTTGTTTCAGGTGACTCCAAGCCTCTGCTTCTCAAGGCGCTTCGGCCACTTCAAGGCTGCATACGATCCCCAGCAACGCGCGTCTGACAACGAACCCACTACGGTATACGGTAGCGTGTACCATCATCGTCGCAATTTCTCACCTGACGCTGGAGAAATCCGCAAAGCCCACGCGCACCACTGTCATTGCCCGCGGCGGGTGCCCGGGCTGCGGCGATGGCGCTTCTGCTGAGACCGGCAGCGCCTCCGTCCATGCGCCGTAGACTTTCCCGTTGTACGCCGCCAGCCATGTGTAGTCGCCCAGAAACGCGTTCTGCGATTCAAACGCCGATTCCGACCACGAGTAACTCACAAAAGATTTGCCGCCGTCGGTTGAGCGCGCCAGCGTAAAACCCGTTTTGCGATTGGCAGGATCTTCGCGGCGATCATAGAACTGCACGTATACATCGCCCGTGACTGGATCGACGGCCATCCACTGGAAAAACTGGTCGATGCCGTCGTGAATCGGATCGCTGTTTACGCGAACGGGCTTGGACCACATTTTCCCGTGATCCGTCGAAGAGACGCAGAATACATCCACGTCGCCATTGCGATAATCGCTCCATGTCAGATAAAGGGCTCCGTTTTGTCCGGGCCGCACATCGACTCCGATCTGTGGGAAACCCATGACCCGGGAAACGCCCGGGATGCCGCCTGCTCCGCCAAAATATGGCGGCGCAACATCAATCGCGACGCGCGAAGGCTCAAACGACCTGCCGCCGTCGCGCGAATGTGTGAACGTGATGGTGCTGCCATCGTTCCAGATGCCGTAGACCGTGCCGTCCGCTCCGACCACTCCATCGAAGCCAACAAGGCCGCCGTTGTCATCGCGCGGCAGGCCCGCATGCGTGCTGATGCGCATCGGCTGCGAGAACGTTTTTCCCGAATCCGTCGAGCGAGCGAACAGCATGATGGACTTGTCGAGTTGCCATTCAATCCAGCCAACGTAGATGTTCCCGGCAAAAGGACTCTTCGGCTGGGAATCGGCGAAAACGCGCGGCATGTCTTCCCACTGAATCTCGGCTTCATTACCTTGATATGCTTTGACGGTCGCGGCGTCTTTTTCCCAGGTTTTGCCCCCATCGAGCGAGTGCCGCACGAAAATTCCGTTGCGGCCTGCACCGTGCGCCCAATACGACTGGCTGCCGAGCTTGTCGAAATGCAAAGTGCCGAGATACGCGTGACCTTTGTTGTCGAAGGCCACAGAGACATCGCCGCCGCCGCGCCAGCCTTCCACGGGCGGCAGCTCCGCCGTGGCAAACGTCCGGCCGCCATCGGTCGAATAGGCGATGGTTGCCGGCTGGAACGTCGCAACCACGTGGTCGGGGTTTTTTGGATCGACCGCAATCGATGGCTCATTTCCGCGCTTTTCAGCGGGGGAGATGGTTACGATGCGGCGTCCCGGCATCGGCGGCAACGGCGTCTGCGCGAACGCCGCTCCGCAAAGCACAAAGCCGACGGCCATAGTGCAGCATAGTTTCAGTGACATTTCTCGACTCCACGGCAGGAGATACTCCACGGCCGCTTCTGCGCCGAGGGCGAAAATTGGAGGCGCATGGGCAAACACTCTAGCCGAAAACGAGAAAAGTGCAAGCGCTTGCATTCTGCGCGCCTTTGCTTACAATGTTCCGCGCATCGCGCTGGCCACACGCCTCGCGCTGCCCAAATGCTTGCAGGTGCGTTATGGACAAACCAAATCCCCAGGATGACTCGTCGCGCCGCGATTTCCTGAAGGGCCTGACAACTTTTCCACTCGTCGCCCTGCTGGGCGCCAAACTTCCTCCGGCCACTCCCGTTGCTGCTTTGTCCGGACTTCCAACCGCTGCCTCTTCGACTCGCGGCCAGGATAGCAAGAAATTCGTGGCGATTCAGATTGGCGGCCGGTCCTTCGTGGATGAAGGAGTCGAGCAAGCGCTCGATGTCCTTCAGGAGAAGGGTGGCGTCAACGTGCTGATGCCGACGGTCTTCACCTATGGTCGCGGGCTTGCCGGGCGCCAGGTCCCAGGCCAGCCGCTTCCTGACCATGGTGCGCAGGAGTACGACGAGATTCATGGCGGAAGCTACACGGCGCTCCACGCAGAATTCCGCGCCAAATCACCCCTGCAAGACGTTCGAGCGCCGGAGTTGGGCGAATTCGACATTCTCGCGGACGTGATTCCGAAAGCCAAAGCGCGCGGAATGCAAACTTATTGCCTGTTTGAAGAAGCCTATAATCTGCGTCTCACGCCCGGTTTTGAAAAGATTCCTGAAGTGGACCTCAACGGGGAAAGTGGCGGCAGCACGTGCCTGAATAATCCTGCCGCCCGCAATTTCCTGGTCGCGCTCGTGGAGGATTGGTTCAGGCACAACGATCTTGACGGCATGATGTGGGAATCCGAGCGGCAGGGTCCCTTCAACAACATAATTGGCGCGCACTTTGGGAGATTCACTGGGAACACGCGAGTCTTTTGTTTCTGCCGGTACTGCACCGGCAAAGCGGCGGCGCAGGGCATCAACGTGGAGCGCGCACGCGCGGGATACGGCGCCCTCGACCAATGGGTAAAGCAGTCGCCTCGATCCGAAAGCCGCGCAGGCAGCGGCTCCTTCGTTTCGCTGTGGCGTCTGCTCACGGAGTACCCCGAAGTCATCTCGTGGGAGAAGTTTTGGTTTCGAAGCCAGGAAGAGGTTTACGCCTTGCTCTACGAAACCGTCAAGGCGATCAATCCGAAGGCGCAGGTCGGCTGGCACATCATGCATCTCGTGACCATGAGTCCGTTTTACCAAGCCGAACAGGAATACGCGCGCATCGCCAAGACCGCGGACTTTATCAAGCCGTGCCCTTACAACAACTGCGCAGGCCCGCGCTTCGCCCAGTACATCAGAAACATCCAGTCGACAGTGTTTCGAGACTTCACGCTCGAGGAAGTCCTCGAGTTTCACTACCGGCTGCTCGGTTACGAACATGAGGCGACGCTCGACCAGCTCCCGACTGCCGGCATATCGGCAGCCTACGTCGAGCGTGAGACATGCCGCGCTCTTCATGACGTGAATGGAGTGGCCGCCATTTATCCCGGAATCGACATCGATATTCCAACGGCGCTGAATGAAAAACGCACCCAGCCTTCCGATGTTAAAGCCGCAGTGCTTGCGGCGTTTCGGGCCGGCGCCCCTGGCGTTGTACTGTCGCGAAAATACGCGGAAATGAGGCTTAGCAATCTCGCGGCCGCGGGCGAAGCTTTGCGCGAATTGGCCTAGCCGCTAGCGCACGCGTGGTTCTGTTGCGGCGTGACACAGTTTTTTTTTGGCAACTGTCTTATGTGGAATTTCCAAGGAGGTTCCTTGAACAAGAGCTGGTTTTTCAATGTCTTCGCTGCGTTTCTCATTGCCGGCGCATTTTGCCTGACGCAGCCTTCTCTGAGCGCGCAGGTTCGCGAAGAGCAGGGTAAATCCATCGGGAAGGTGTCGACCATCGGCGAGCTGATTCTGCTGGAGCTCCATGAGGGGGCGCTGGGGAAGCAGAACCTCTTCGATCTGAATCGCCGCACCGTGCGTTTCACTCCGAGCAGCTCTGGATACCGCATCGAGAATCTTCTGCTGCAGTGGGATTCCGAATTCGGCGAAAAACTGGAAGGAAGCAACGTGACTCTGAAGAAGATGAAATTTCCATTCTCTGGAAAAACGTGGGAGTCGTTTTCCGTCGGCGGGAATGGATCGATTCGTTTTGGCGGGACACTAACGGACGCAGGGGTGGGACTGGGCGCCGCGGATCGCGCCCGCGGAGAAGCCGCTGAGCGCCGGGGCGGTGTGCAGATCGGGCGCTTCGATCAACTTGGCGAAGCTGCCGGAACACTTATTAATACAGCGCCGGCGATTTGCGTTTTCCTGAAGCCGAGATTGTATGGCACACGGTACGCAAGGGAGCTGGACGATCGCGTTGTAGTCACGTGGGACGTGACCGAGCCGTGGGGCAACATCCAGGATTTCACCTGGACCAAAACCATCAACCGTTTTCAGGCTGTGCTGCACAAGGACGGAACGATTGAAATGTCCTATGACCAGCTTGCCGCGAAGGACGCCATCGTCGGCATCTACCCGATGGTGTCCACCGGAGCGGAGAAAACACTGGCAACGATTCGCGGATCGCACAATTCCACTTTGCCTGCACATTTGAATTTGCTCGATGTAAAGCTGGCGACAATTGATGGACTTTTTCTGAACGTCACGTTTGAGACGTCCGGTCCAGTGTTGCCCGACGGTGACGCCGGACTCTCCGGCATTGCGTACCGCATCTTATTTGATACGAAACAACCTCCACCTGAAAGCAGCGGTGGCCACGACTCAGCAGTTGTGTGGACGATTCGTGGATTTGTGCCGCGGAACCGCGCTGGGGGCGCCAGTTCGCGATACGTTGCGTTCGGCCGGGGTGCATCTCGGGAAGTAAAGGTCAGCGGAAACACAATTTCGGTGCACGGAATCGTTCCTGCGGAACTCGCGCGCGCAGGAAAACTGTTCGCGTCCGCGGAAGTTATTGGGCCGGGATCGACGGAGCCCGCGGACCGTGTTCCGGCACGCGCGTTTGCGCTGGCGGGCGTGCGAAATCCCGAAGTGGACTTATCCGCGGCGAAGCCGCAGGATGGCGCGCTGCCCCTGGTTTATGAGTCGTTTCATTATTATCCGCTACCGAATTCGCGCGATCTTGCATGCACAGTGATCCAAGCACTTGGAGATAAATTCGATTTTCTTGCGTACTATTCCGATTTTCGCATCGACAACCAGGAAGCAGGCACGCCGAGCTTCGGTCCGCTGGGCAGCACAGGCGACCCCGTCACGGGCATCGGCGCGACGCAGCGCGGGCTGGCAAGTTTCTGCAGCGCGGGCCGATTCCAATGGCAATTCGTTCAACCGGTGTACGTGGGCGCGAACCAGATGCAGGAGCGGCCGCCGGACGATGCACCGGTGGGAACGGAGCGCGATATCACCTGGTACAAACAGCAGCTCGCGGAAATCTCTCAGGATGGCAAGTTGCCGCCGTACATGTACGCCATGTCGCAGATCGCACACGAGATGGGACATCGCTGGGCGGCATTTGTTTCGGCGAAGGTGAACGGCGAAACGATTCCGCTCGGTCCAACGCACTGGGCGCGCGGACTCCAGGCGCCTGTCGCGTTTCCGTATGTGCGGCCCGCGGAGGCATCAATCATGGGCGGCGGCGTCTGGCAAGACAACTTTGACGGAACATTCACGCAGCTCGACGACGACTACTATGTGCCGTCAACCGGGTGGTCATATCTCGATTTGCATCTGATGGGCCTGGTGAAGCCGGAAGAAGTGCCGGACTTTTTTATCCTGAGAAATCTAAAGCCGGCAGGAGAAGACGCAAACGGGCATCCGATTTTCAAGGCGGATCGCACAAAAATTACGATTCAGGACGTGATTGCCGCGGAAGGTCCGCGCATGCCCGGCGTGGCCAAATCACAGCGGCAGTTCAACACTGGCATGGTAATGGTGGTCGAGCATGGGAAAAAGCCGAGTCCAGAATTGCTCGAGCGGACCGAAGGGATCCACAAGCGCTGGATCGAATATTGGCCGATTACGACGGGACACCGGGCGTCGATGACGGCGAGTCCGAAGTAGGAGCGCCTGATCGCGCCTATGCCGCAGCGCGTACGACCTGACTCAGCCATAAGGCAATCTGGTTCCAATGAGAGGATATATGTCTCACGATGTTTTCAATTCACTCGAGGACAGGCCCTAGAAGACTGACCATGATAGATTGCGCTTCATTCAAAAAGGCACGGCTAACTAAGGCTCCAAGCGTTCTGATGTTCTTCGTCCGGCGATCCAGTCCGCGATACGCTCGCCAGATCGTCCCGTGGGCTGGGGCGGCCGTTATCCAGTGCGTTCTGAGGCGCGGCCCGAAGCGCTAGAATCAAGTAAGCGCCAGTGGTTTCGCTGGCGTTCCCGACCTGAAGTTACGTCAAATGCTTCGCATACGAAGCTACGATGCGATTGAGGCGATGGATTTCGAGCCAAGAGATTCAGCAAACCCCTGTACGGAACGTCCATATAGGCTTCTATGGAGCAGCTTTGGAGCATGCCAAGGACGGGCCTGAACTCTTAAGCGCAACCGAAGCAACGACTTAGATTGAATTTGCGTCCATTTAGAAGGCAGATGCTCTATCCAACTGAGCTACGGGCGCCTTGCCCGCATTCATTCTAAAGGATTTATGGCTCGCACTGACACTGTTTTCGACGGATTGAGCGTCAGTGTGAAGCGCAGACGCTCTATCCAACTGAGTTCCTTGCCTATTCAATTGATTCTACTAAAGTTCCAACGCCAATTCGACATCCGATTCTTCCGAAATCATGGAGCAACTTGGAGCAATTGGAATGGGTGGGACGATTAACCAACGCCCGGAAACGGCTGAGGGCATTTCTGGATCCATCCGCAGGACATCTTCTTTTTGATCTCAGCTGTAGATGCCACCTCCTTAGCTGTGAAACTGGCTCCAGTTTTGTTAGTGGTTGTCATGCGGGCCGTGATGCGGCTAGAATCCCAGAGTCCAAGATCCCACCGTA
>QHPX01000165.1 GCA_003219195.1 Verrucomicrobiota bacterium | reverse complement strand
AGCGGCAGCTACAACGGTTTTGCCGCCGGGGGATTCTTTCGTGGCAGCTTGAAATTGACCTGCAAGTGAAGGTTCGCCGGTGAGAATGGTGCCAAGGTCCTGGCCGATGTCGACGATCTCGCCGACTTTCGTTTTCCATTCGCCCATTACGCCGGCGAATGATGATTCAATGGGGTAAACGGCTTTGTCGGTTTCGACTTCGCAAAGCGGATCGTCGAGGGCGATGGCGTCGCCCGGTTTTTTGAGAAGCGACACGATTTTTGCGTTGCGAATTCCTTCGCCCATGACCGGGACGGTGATGCTTTGGGCGCGCCCTTTGTTCATGTCGATCTTAGGAGTGTAGAGGCGCGTGTTCTCAGGCGCAGGCTCAATTTCTTTGCGGCTGGGGACAGCCGCCTCTACATGGGCAGGTTCCATTTTCTTGCCGCCGGGGACAGCGGCCTCTACAACAGCTCGCTCGTGTTTTGTCGAAACAGATTTGATGATTGCGGCGACGATGCGCTCGACGTCGGGCAGCGCGGCGTACTCGTAAATCGGATTGTAGCCGATCATGACGTTTGCCTTGCTTACTAGAACCGGAGGACTAATCATCGTGTTCCAAAGTTCCGGTTGCGAGGCAATGTGGGTGATGATCATCTGCCCGACGCTGCAATTTTCCGTGTCTTCCTGCACGACAACGAGGCGGCCGGTTTTGCGGACCGATTGTTCGATCGCCGCTTTGTCCCACGGCACGATGGAACGCAGATCGATCAACTCGACGCTTGCTCCATTGATTGACTCGCCTCCCGGCTCGTCAACCCTCTCGGGCTTCCCCGTCCACGTCGCTCGGCTCCCGCCGGCTCCGTTGTCGATCTTGGCGATCGCTTCGAGGGATTTCTCCACGGTGTTGCCCCACGCGATCAATGTAACGTCGCTGCCGTCGCGATGTTTTCGAGCCTGGCCGAGCGGCACGGCGCGAACCGGCTCTTTCGATTCGCGTTCGGCCCAGAGCATATGTTTTGGAATCAAAAAAATTACCGGATCTTCGTGGTGCATGGCGGTCAAGAGCAGACCGGCTGCATCTTCGGGTGTGCTCGGAATGACGACGGACAAACCAGGGTAATGAGCAAGCACGCCCTCGTTCGCCTGACTATGCCACAAACTTCCGCCGGGAAGATAAGCGCCATACGGCGCGTAAATGACGGCGGGACATTTCCAATTACCGAAAGAGCGCCAGCGCAACGTCGAGAGGTTTGTAACCAGCTGATTGAAGCCGGGGTAAATAAAATCGATGAACTGCAGTTCGAAGACCGGGCGCTTGCCGTAGGATGCGAGACCGCAGGCGACCCCGAGAATGGTCGATTCGGCGAGCGGCGAATTGAAAACCTGTTTCGGAAATTCGGTGGAAAGCTTTTGCGTTAAGCGAAAGACGCCGCCCTTCGGATCCTCGATGTCCTCGCCGAAAATAATCCGGCCCGGATCTTCCTCGAGCCCGGCGCGCAAAGTTTTGTTCACCGTGTCACCGATCCGATATTTTCCCGGCGGTAAAATCTCATTGTCGATCTTGGGCGACGATTTTGTGACGCTAGCGAGAAGCTCGTTGGGCGAAGGGTCCGCTGCTTTTTCTGCTTCGCTATATTCTCGCCGAACGCGTTCCTTGATCTGATTGTCGATCTTGGCGAATTCTTCGGCGCTTAGAACTCCTTCGCCGATCAATTGATTTTGCCAGCACTTGAGCGGGTCGCATTTTTCGAGCGTCTCAAGTTCCTCCGCGCTTCGATAAAGTTTTTGATCATCGGAGCTGGTGTGGCTGGACAACCGCTCCATGATGACCCACAGAAAAGCCGGACCTTTCCCAGCCCGGATTTTCTTAATCGCTTCGAAGGCGACGTCATGAACTTTTTGGACATCGTGTCCCTCGATTTGCTGCCATTCACTTGGCTCAAGAACCTCCAGCGCGAGCGGATTGATTTCCCGCGTCGGGCTGCTGATGCCGTAAGCGTTATCCTCGACAACGAAAAGGACGGGCAGTTTCTTTTCCTTTGCGAAACAAACCGCTTCGAAGAAATCACCTTGCCGGGTGGCGGCGTCACCGACGGTGGTGACCACCAGATTTTTCTTTTCGTCGAGTTTGATACCCCACGCGATGCCGCAGGCCGGAAGAAGCTCCGAGCCGGTGGGCGTGGGCACGCTCCAAATGTGCAAGTTTGCGTGGCTGTAGTGTGACGGCATCTGCCGGCCGCCGCTGCCCGTATTACGTTTGGCAAAATATTCCAGAGCAAGCTCGCGCGTGGTCATGCCTCGTCCGAGAACAAGGCCGCGGTCGCGATAATAAGGCACGATGTAATCGTCCGGCTCCATCTGGATGGAAATGGCGGCGAGCGCTTCGTGCCCCATGCCGGAGACGTGGAAGTGGCCTTTGCCCTGACGATTCAAATTTTGCTCGCGCAAATCCGCATGCCGACTCTCCAACATCGTGGTGAGGAGCCGCAACTTTTCTTCTTTGCTCAGCGCTGGCATGCGATGTCGATCTTACAACTGCACTTGCGAATCGACAATCGCGCGGATTTGGTTCGAATGGAAGATGTCGATGAATGCGACCATATCCAGGTTGAAACAGGGCGGGGGAGTGATCGATCGATATCGTGAATTTCTCCCGGTGTCCGATTCGACGCCGATCGTTTCGTTAGGCGAAGGAAATACGCCGCTGGTTTATTTGGCAAAGCTGAGTGCACGAGTTGGGCGCGGCTGCGAAGTGTTTGTTAAAAACGAAGGTGTCAATCCAACCGGCTCGTTCAAGGATCGCGGCATGACCGTCGCGGTATCGAAAGCGCTCGAGCGCAAAGCGCGAGCGTTGATTTGTGCATCGACCGGCAATACCTCGGCATCGGCGGCCGCTTATGCGGCGCGGGCAGGAATGCCATGCGCGGTAATCTTGCCGGCCGGAAAAATCGCGAGCGGTAAATTGCTGCAAGCTTTCGTACACGGCGCGAAGATCATCGCGATCGATGGCAACTTTGATGATGCCCTGCGTATCGTACGCGAGCTGGGTGAACGAGACGACTTTGTAATTGTGAATTCAATCAACCCGGATCGCATCGCTGGACAGAAAACCGCTGCATTCGAGATTGTTGATCTTCTGAACGAAGCGCCCGATTTCCACTTGCTGCCACTGGGCAATGCCGGAAACATGACCGCGTATTGGGCCGGGTACCGGGAATATCGGGGGCGCGAAAGATCGACGAAGTTGCCGGCGATGATCGGGTTTCAAGCTGTCGGCGCGGCGCCGATTTATCACAATAAAGTTGTTGAGAAGCCGGAGACAATTGCGTCCGCGATTCGGATCGGCAATCCTGCGAACTGGAAACAAGCAACCGCAGCAATCAGCGAATCAATTGGAGCCGTAGATGTTGTTTCTGACGAAGAGATCCTCGATGCACAAATCTGGCTGGCGCAGAATGAAGGCGTTTTTGTCGAGCCGGCCAGCGCCGCTTCAATCGCAGGATTGTTCAAGTGCTGCGATTCGAAAAGTGCAGCATATTCATTTCAAGAAATTCCAGACGCCAGCCGGATTGTGTGCACGGTCACCGGACATGGCTTGAAAGATCCGGATGTAATCCTGCGACGCGTTGAAGAGTTGAAGCCCGTTACCGCGAAGATCGACAATGTTCGGCGCGCAATCGGATCTTAGTTTACAGTCGCGCCGTTTGCCATGCGTTTAATCGTTCAGAAATACGGCGGGACCTCGCTTGGAACTCCTGAGCGCATCCGCAATGTCGCGCAGCGCATTGTGGAAACGCAGCGCGAAGGTTGCCGCGTCGTGGCGGTGATCTCGGCCATGGCCGGCGTTACCGATGAGCTGATCAAGCTCGCGCAACAGATGTCGCCCGACCCGAGCAAGCGTGAGCTGGATGTTTTACTGGCGACAGGCGAGCACGCGGCGAGCGCGCTCATCGCGATGGCAGTGAACGCGCTCGGTGCAAGGGCGATTTCGCTGACCGGTGCGCAAGCCGGGATTCTGACGGACCCGACGCACCTGAAGGCGCGCATCGCGAATATCAGCCCGCGGCAGATTCACGAATTGTTGGCCGACGATTACATCGTGATCGTTGCCGGATTCCAGGGCCAAACCGCAGAGGGTGAAACAACCACGTTGGGGCGCGGCGGTTCCGACCTCACCGCGATTGCCTTGGCCGGCGCTCTCAACGCCGATACGTGCCAGATTTTTACCGATGTCGACGGCGTTTTCACGTGCGATCCGCGCGTCGTCGCGGAGGCAAAGAAACTCGATGAGATCGCTTACGACGAATTGCTCGAGATGGCCGGCGCCGGATCGAAAATAATGCAATCGCGCGCGGTGGAATTCGCAAAAAAATTCGGCGTTCAGTTTGAAGTGCGCTCCAGTCTCAAGCGAGCGAGCGGCACGATCGCCAAAGAAGAGACGGCGAACATGGAGGACGTAGTCGTTCGCGGGGTGAGCGTGGAACGTAACCAGGCAAAGCTGACCATCTCCGGTGTGCGCGATGAGGCTGGAATCGCCGGCTCGATTTTTTCGACCATCGCCGCGTCGCATATCATTGTGGACATGATCGTGCAAAGCGCGCCAATCGATGGCGTGACAGATATTTCCTTCACCATTCACAAGGACGAACTGGAAGATGCTCGCAAGATCCTGATGCCAGTTATGAACGAAATCGGCGCGACTCAGCTGCGCACGACCAGTGGCGTGGCTAAGCTCAGCGTCGTCGGGATTGGGATGCGCTCACACTCCGGAGTGGCTGCTCGTTTATTCGAATGCCTCGGCGAAGGCGGAATCAATATTCAACTGATCTCAACATCGGAGATCAAGATTGCTGTAATAATTGACGAAAAGGACGTCGAGCGCGCCGCGCGGTTAACGCACCAAGAGTTTGGTTTGGCTAGTCTGACGCGCGCGGCCGGTGCGATGCACCCGCTAACGTGACTGCCTACTTGCGCACCGGATTGACATAGAACTCCGGAGTGCCCTCGATCCGCATCTTCCAGCCGAATGAGCCGCGCGAAACGAAGACGGCCGGATGGTCCGTGACTTGCGCGCGATAGCGATCGTCAATGTTTGCCTGTTTCCACACCGTTCCATCCTGGAGTTTGATGATGGTGCGACCAGTCAGGCCTGTAAAAGTGCCGTCCACGCGGCTGAGAGTTTGTTCCAGCCTCGCCATTTTTGCCGCTTTCGCGGTTGCTTTCTCCGCGGCTTTTGTCTCGGCGACTTCGCGAAAGCCTTGCAACCACGCGTTCAGGTTCTTCAATTCCTCAGTGGAGAGTTTCTCCAAGCCGGCCGCCTTGAATTCTTCAGCCGTCATCATGTCTTGAAGAACTTTACTGGAGGGCTCACTCTCTGAGGATTGCTCCTTTTTCGCAGGCTGTTCGTCACCGGTCTTTTCATCAGACTTGTTCTTGGATATTTCATCACCGGTTTCATCGAGGCTTTTCTTGGGAATT
>QHPX01000164.1 GCA_003219195.1 Verrucomicrobiota bacterium | reverse complement strand
AAGTCGCGTACGTGCGGTTCGCATCGGTGTACATGGACTTCAAGGACGTGCAGGAATTCATGAGTGAGCTGAAGAA
Organism: Verrucomicrobiota bacterium; assembly: GCA_003219195.1. Classification (GTDB taxonomy): domain Bacteria; phylum Verrucomicrobiota; class Verrucomicrobiia; order Chthoniobacterales; family UBA10450; genus UBA10450. Next base: position 5,539 of record QHPX01000164.1, on the reverse strand, counting down.
TCTGCTGAAGGATCGCGTCAAAAAATAGTGTTTTTCCTTTCCGGGGGATTCCTGTGAGAAAACGTACCGCCATCTGTTTATTCACACTGCTCGAGTTTGCCACCCTCCGCGGAATTACGACTACCAGCGCCGCGCGGAAAAAGCCTGCCCCAGGGATCAATGCGGAAAAGATTCGCGCGCACGTGAAATATCTTTCAAGCGACGAGCTAGAAGGCCGGGGAACCGGGCAGCGCGGCGGCGACCTAGCCGCCGGATTTAAGAGAGACCCTCGCTCCCAATGGTCCCGACCTGGTCGGGACTCGCAAACCACGCTCGTCGCTCGGGATAGATATGCTTCGTCGCATGTCTAGTTAACAATAACGACCCAACCCTCCCCCTATGTTTTTCATAGGTGTTGCATCTAAAGGACTTAGCGTTTCTGTAAGTGGTTTAGAATCAACACTTGCGGGACACTTCTACAAGTGTTGATTCTAAATGACTTGACGTGAGGAGAGGTGAGGAGCCATAACGCCGCCAAAAACGATCAAACGCACCTGGAATGTTACGAAGTTTTACCTGACAACTAGTGTACCAGAACGTTAAAGAAAGTCAAGGGAAAGTTGATGCCGGGTGGCTGCGGACGGGAATGCGAGAGGCCAGCCGCCGGATAATTCGGATTTGATAAATGCGTTTGTGGCAGAGGCTCGCCAAGGCTGAAGGTGACATGAAATGTATTGCTTGACAGCGGAGGCGGTGAGTTATATATGTCCAGTCGTCTATACAACTGGGTGGGGGACGCGAGTGGGAGCAGTCGTTCTCGACAGGCAAAGCGTGGTGCCGCTGTACTACCAGATTCAGCAGGGTCTGAGCGAGCAGATCCGGTCAGGCGAACTGAAACCGGGCGCGCTAATGCCTTCGGAGCAGGAGATAGCGGCGCGGCTGGGCGTCAGCCGAATGACGGCGCGGCAGGCGCTGAAGTCCTTGTGCAGCCGGGGGCTGGCGTTCAGCCAGCGCGGCAGAGGCACATTTGTTTCACGGATGAAGCTGGAAAAGAATTTCCGGCAACTACTTTCGTTCAGTGAAGAAATGAAGGATCGCGGGACGCAGCCGCGGTCAAGAGTTTTGGCGTTCAGGCAAATTCATCCCGGGGAAGATGTCGTGGAGGCGCTGCACTTGAGTCCCGCCGAAGAAGTGATTCTTCTGCGGCGCGTGCGGATGGCGGATTCCGCGCCGCTGTGTGTTGAAGCGACGCATCTACCGGCGCGGCTGTGCCCGGATTTGCTGGAGAACTTCGAGCCGAGCGGTTCGCTGTACCGGGCGTTAGCAGAGCAATACGGATTGCAGGTACACATGGCCGATGAAGTGGCGGAGGCTTCGGTGGCGACCGCGGTGGAAGCGAAGCTGCTGCGCGTTCGCGAGAAGTCGCCAGTGTTCCGCTTCACGCGCACGGCTTACCTTCATAATGAGCAGCCTATCGAGTTTGTGAAGTCGATTTACCGGGGGGACCGCTGCAGGGTTGTCAATCGCTTGACCCGGCAGCTTGAAATCGTCAGTTAAGGTCATCAGTTTTAGTTCAAGGGGGGTGGGTATGCGAAGGTCATTTGTTTCGTTGTTGGTGGTGGGTTTGTGCGCCGGGTGGTGCGGAAGAGCGGCGGCGCAGGAAACTACGGGCTCAATCTCAGGCACAGTGACAGACTCATCGGGGGCAGCGGTTGCGGGAGCCAAGGTAACGATTAAGAGTCTGGACAAGAATGTCGTCGTTCGCACGTTGACCGTGGAAGCGAGTGGTCAATATCTCGCGGCGTACCTGCCGGTCGGGCGCTACGAAGTGGTCGCGGAGGCGGCAAACTTCAAGAAGTCCATTTTCTCGAATGTCGTTTTGAACGTCGCCGATAAGCTGACCATCAATTTGATTCTCGAAGTGGGTTCGGTCAATGAGTCGGTAACGGTCGAAGCGAACCCGCTACAAGTAGAGCTGCAATCAGTAACCGCGGGCGGCTTGATCAATGGCACCCAGGTTCGCGAACTCGCGCTGAACGGCCGCAACTGGGAACAATTGGTAACGCTGACTCCCGGAGTATCTGATGGCGGCAACTCGGACACTCTATACGTTGGTGCGTTTGCGCCGCAGGGAACGAACTTGGTCACGTTCTCGATGAACGGGGGACGCCGGGAACAAAACAACTATATGATTGACGGAGCGGACAATGTGGACCGCGGTTCCAACCTCACGCTACTGTCATTCCCCAGTGTAGACGCGATTGCGGAGTTTCAGGTCATCCGCGGGCAGTATGATCCTGAATATGGGCGCGCGGCGAGTGGGCAGGTGAACGTAATTACGCGCTCCGGAACCAGCATGCTGCACGGTAGTGCCTATGAGTTCTGGCGAAACGACATGCTCAATGCCAGGACGTTCGCCAGTCTTTACCCGACCGTACTGCCACACAAACCATATCTCCGTTATCACGATTTCGGAGGCACTATAGGCGGGCCGATATGGATCCCCAAGATTTACGAACAGAAGACTAAGACCTTCTTTTTCTTCTCGGAAGAAGTGCGCCGCAACCTGACGTACGTCAATGCGACCACGGACGTGCCTACGGCAACAATGTTGCAGGGGCAATTCACGCATCCCGTCTGTGTAGCGTTTAACGCTGACAATAGCTGCGCAACCGGGGGGACAAGCACCTCAATCGCATCCACATCGTTTGATCCTATTGCGCAGGCCTATTTGAAGGACATCTATTCTCATTACCCCACGCCTAATGCTGCGACCACGGGTGACCCCTTCGGATTCACCTCAACGCTGAAGAACATCTTCAATTTCCATGAAGAGATTATCAAGATTGACCACATCGTGAGCAAGAAGCTCTCGTTTTCCGGCAAAATCCTGCGGGATACCATCCCCACGCAAGAGGCGGGCGCTCTGTTCTCGAACGGACCGGCCATCCAGGGCATTGGAACGACCTCAACAAACTCCCCAGGACACAACTACACCGTCCGCGCAACAATTACGCTTAGCCCGACGTTTTTGATTGAGCCAGGTTACTCTTATTCGTATGGCGCTATCGTAAGTGACCCTATCGGACTGATGAACAGTCAAAACTCACCCGATGTCGCGGCCGCGGTGAAACTGCCGTTCACATCGTCTTTGGCTCGCGTACCGAATCTCACTTTTAGCGGGGTTTCGAGTTCTACTGGATTCACAAGTGGACCCGGCAGCTTTGGACCTTATAGAGACTATAACCGCAACCACACGGCCTTCGGAAACGTCACGAAAATCATGGGCGGGCACACCTTCAAGTTCGGTGCCGTCTATTATCATTACAACAAAAACGAGAATGCCGGCGGCAACAACGCGGCCACGTATGCGATCAACGCTAACGGTAATCCGAATCCTTGCACACCTGCGACTATCCCAAACTGCACGTTTACTTATGAACAGAATTGGGCCAATTTCCTGCTGGGACGAGTTGGCACCTTTTCGCAGAGCTTGCTCGACCTGACGGCAAACATCATGGACAACCAGTTCGAATACTACGCACAGGATAACTGGCGCATGAAATCGAACTTGACCCTCACCTACGGCTTTCGCCACTCGTTTTTCCGTCAGCCGACGGATGCCAACGGCATGCTGGGACAATTCGACCCGTCTTTCTATGATCCAGCGAAGGCCCCTTGTGTACTTTCGAACGGCAACCTTGATACGAGCCTGAATGCGTCCGGCCAGATCGTCAGCGCCTGCAACCCGAATTTTAATCCTCTCAACGGCTACATTTTTGCCCATCCGCCTGCCGGAGGGACGCAGTCTCCCTTTGGCAGTAAAGTCGGCAAAGAGTACAACCGAGGCATTGCGCCTCGTCTGGGAATCGCTTGGGATCCTTGGAAGAACGGGAAGACCGCGATTCGCGCGGGGTTAGGAATGTTCTACGATAACGGCCAGGAGTTTGGGAATGCCGAAAACGATATTTTCCTAGGTTCCGGGTTCAATACGAATCTGAGCGTGACCAACGCGACGATGCAGAATCCGACGGGGGGTACACGATCATTTTCTGCAGCTGCGCCGCAACTGCAGAGCCGCGTTCCGATTGCTTATAAGTATCCCTACACGACGCAGTGGAGCGTGGACGTCCAGCGCGAAATGCTCCGTGGCTGGATTTTCGACGTTGGTTATTACGGGAACAACGGAATCCACTTGCCCGGGTTTCTCGACATTAATCAGCCGGCGCCGGGCGCGTATTTGAGTTGCAACTCGACGACGCCGTGCACGAGTGGAACAAATAGCATTAGTTTCACCCATACCATCAACGGCGTGCCAATGACCGTCGTTGACACTAGCAATACAAGCTTGCTGAATGCCATCCGACCGTACATCGGATGGAACGGCGGTAATGCTTTCGAGGAAATCTACACTTCAAACTACCATGCATTCCAAAGCCAGGTTCAGAAGCAATTCAAAAACAATACTCTGTTCAACGTCTCTTACACGTGGTCACATTGCTTGACCACTTATGTAGCTGACCGCAGCACCGGCAGCATCATGCCAGTACAGGGCGATTTGCGTGGCAATTATGGTCCGTGCATCGCCGATCGGCGGCACGTTGTAACCGGCAACTTCGTCTGGGATATTCCGTACTTCCGAGCGCAGAAGGGCATCGCTGGGCACGTCCTTGGCGGATGGGAAGTATCAGGCGTCCAGACTTTCCAGTCAGGCCTGCCTGCAACCGTGGCATCCAATCAATTGATCGATCCGACCGGAGCAGATTGCCTGGGACCTTCGCCCTGTCTACTTCGCGCCAACCAAGTTGGGGACCCCAACACGAACCAGCCCCATAGCTTTGAAAACTGGTTCAACGCGACAGCTTTTACGAGTCCAGTGGCTGGTCAGACGACGGCCCCTTCGGAAAGACCCGGAGCCGTCCGTCTTCCAGGCTTTTGGCGCACGGACCTGGGCATGTTCAAGAACCTGAAGTTTACGGAGCATTTCGGCGGGCAATTCCGTTTTGAAACGTTCAATACATTTAACCACCTGAACCCGATTTGCTGTCAATCGTTCACCCTTGGCAACGGGAACTTCGACAAGATCCGCTCCGCGCGTGATCCTCGAATCTTGCAACTTGCCCTGAAGCTGAACTTCTAGACGCTGTTTAGGAAACCAACTGCAGTAAGCGCCGGAGGAAGTTCCTCCGGCGCTTTCTTTATGCTCGCGATTGCCGCCGACCGTCGGTTCAACACTTCGAAGGAAGCGGCGGTTACATCGCCGTTAGCGGGGCCACACGCCTGCGGTGAAGGTTTTGATGGTGTGGAAGCCGAGTTTTTCGTAGAGCAGGACGGCGGCGCGGTTATCCGAAGTCACGGTCAGCGTTAATTCCCTGAACTTCATGGAGCGAAGCGCTTCGGCGGAAGTTTGCATGAGCATGCGGCCGAGGCCGTGGCCCTGGTAGCCGGGCAGAACGCAGATTTGCGTGGTGTGGCCCACGCCGGGAGAGACTTCGCTGGTGAGAACCGCGGCGACGAGTTCGTCGCTGCCGGGCTCGTGAAGAACGAAGGAGGCGGCAGG
>QHPX01000163.1 GCA_003219195.1 Verrucomicrobiota bacterium | reverse complement strand
TGCCAGAATGTGCCGAATAGGAACATGATCTCATTGGCTGTCGTCCGACGCTCGCTTCGGAAGAGCTTTCCCCGCAGCTGTAAGACCTTGAGCAGTATTCCCAATTGCCACCGTTCGTTCTCTAAAACGCGGTTGCGTGTGAAACAAGTAAACGTCGAGCACTGCTTTTACTCTAGCCAGAGACTCACGGATCACGGTTCTGCCACTGAAGACATCGGGGGCATTGAAGCCGATCGCGTCCAGCCTCGAATGGTTGGCGATAAAGATGGCTCGCTGGTTCTGAAATTCCTGTGAGATGATAGTGATCTGGGTCTGGCCAAACACTTCTTTTGCGCGGACAACCGAATCGAGAGTCCTGAAACCGGCATAATCCAGATAGACCTTCTCGGCTGGCACTCCCTGACTGATCAGCCCGCTCTTAAGGTCCGCGGGCTCGTCATCACCTGGACCGTTGTCGCCGCTTGCCAGCAGATAATCCACCTTGCCCTGCCGGTATAGCTCCGCGGCTGCCTTGACCCGCCCCAGAAAAAACAGATTGAGCCGGCCATCTGCAACACGTTTGGGAGAGCCGAGAACCAGTCCAACGCGCTGGTGAGGAATCAGCGTGACATCCGAGTAAGTTTTACCTTTGGCGGCGTGGGTAATCACGATATTCGCCGCGAACGCACCGGCAACGACGATGTCCACAGCTACCAGACCAAAGTTAATTAGCTTGCGTCCACGGATATTCACCATAAGCTAGTGCTCCAGGTACGGACCACTCACAATCATGCTGATTCAAAGCGCGCCCGAAATCGCGCACCGCGCGAACAATTAGGGTACGAACACCAATTTATTATTGGCGGTGGGCTGCGCTTCCAATACCTCTTCCAGTTTCTTGTACTGCGCGTTGGCCTTGCAGTCTGTACTTAGGACCATGATGCAGCCGTGCGTGATTAAATTACCTTTCCCCAATAGAAAATCGCCAAAGCTCCTGGCACGCAACTGGGAAGCTCGCGCTACGGACTCTCGCGCGCCAGGGCGGATTGCGTTCCAGGGAAGGGATTCAGTAGCTCGCGAAGCTTATCAAAATCAAAACCTTCGGGATCTGATTTCCTACCAGCGGGCAGGGCTATCTCGGCGTGAGAGACAATTCGTCCGTCGGGAATCTCATGACTCTGACGAAGCTGATGGATAATTAGAGCGACAGCTTCGTACTGCAAATCAGAGTAAGGATCCGTGCCGTCGTTTCGATTAACGAGTTCAATTCCCACACTGAAATTATTCACATCGGACATACCATCCAGTTGCGAAATTCCCGCATGCCAAGCCCGCCGCTCCACAGGAACAGTCTGAAAGACCCGCCCGTCCTTGCCCACGATAAAATGCGTCGAAACCATCGAATTGGGATCTTGAAAAAAGTTGATGGTTGTTCCCAGTGTTCCTAGGCCACTAGCATGCAGAACCACGCAGGTAATTCTGCTGTCTGAGGGTCTAAAATCATAGTTTGGTGAATGCCTATAAGGGTAGATTATCGTCGTTGAAGCACGTTCACGGTTGACCTGATAGCAGTGCAAAACGGAACCAGCGAATAAGCTGCACACAGCCGCGGATAGCAGCACTTTGATATTCACACTTTGGGGTACGGCACCTGCTGCGCCTCGGTTGCTGCTTCGAAGTGTTTTCACTCCGAATCCGGCAGTCACTACACACGCCAGGAAAATGCTGAGGCCTATCAACACACCGATATTGCGCCAGTACCACGGAGGGAGGATTGGGCTCAGCGAGGATGCTTGGGTTTGCTGGTCCAGCCCGTTCTCTGTAGCCCTTGTCGCATCGCTAGGGAGACGAAGAAGACGATTCAAAGGAATTGCTGCCGCTCTTTCAAAATCCGCCTCCCAGTAGCGGTCTATCCATCTTATTTTTATCAGATTAAGCGCCGTGCGTTCTGACACGGCGAGCTCGTATAACGAGAGGCTGTGGGGAGGTCGCGACACAAGGCCAGCTAGCAGGGCACTCTCCGGTAGGGATAGCTCGCTAGGTGTTTTGCCAAAATAATACCTAGCTGCGGCACCAACTCCCCGCTGATTCATCCCATACTCAATACTGTTCAGGTACAACTCCAAGATTCGTTGTTTGGGTAGAAGTCGCTCAAGCTCAAAGGTGAGCGCAGCTTCCTTAAGCTTGCGGCTCAGCGTACGCTCTTTGGTCAAAAATAAATTCTTGGCCAGCTGCTGAGTTATTGTACTGCCTCCCGCAATCACGCGGGCTTCTCGCAGGTTCAGCCGAAGTGCACTATGCAGGGATCTCCATTCCAGACCGTCGTGTTCGTAGAACCCACGATCCTCACAGGCTACGATTGCCTCCTGCATTGCAGTCGAAATTTCGGGTACAAGCGCATAACCCGAGAGAAAACCAGGTGGCGTGCCGCTGCCCAGATATGGCTCGATCATCTTGTCCAAGTTGCGCCGGTAATAGATGAACCCCAGACAGGAGAGAAGCGCAATTTCAGCCAAGCAGCCAGTCAGCAGCGCCAGACTGACCTTGTGCCTAAGTGCTACCGCCATCTTTCCAAAAAATCCAGGACCATGCGATGCCCCGACCATGGACGACCCGATACCCGCTGAGGCTACTACTACCGCTAACGTCGCTGTTCCCATCGCCGCCTGTGCTTCACTGTCGGTGTCTGGCTTGGTATAAAGGAGCTTCACTACCCCAGTTACGACCGCAATCCACACTAAAAGCCCAACGACTAGGCATGTAAGTAGGCCGTGCTCGGTGGCAAGGGTCCGCCCAAACGCTTGCAAAGACCATCCTTGCGCTAATGTCAGACCGCTGCGACTCAGTCTGGCGCGGTCCCCCCACCCTAACCCCAGTCCGAGCATTGCGGCATCGGAGATACCGAGGAAGAGAGAAGGGCCGAATGTCACACCGAGTAGAATTGCGAATCCGCCCACAATTAGGAAGGCGCAAGACCGCATCAGCGCTGAACGTCCTCTGGGCTGAAACAAACTTGCGCCTCCCCCCTTCGCCAGCCAAACCGCTAGGCCTGAAACCGTTGCCACAACCAGGCTCAAAGAGAAAGCCCAAAGAAGCTTCTTGGATTGAGCAGCCCACACGCACAAGCTCATCCCCCCCGACGCGGTGGCAGCTGCATAAAATTTCCTGTTCCCATCGTGGGCTTGCTCTGTGGCACTGAAAAGGGAAGCGGTGCCGAGGGCAAAGCTAAGCACTGGGACCGCGGGGAAAATACCAATCTCTTTGGGGGCGATTCCCAAAAGATCTATTATCGTAAGCGTAAGCGTGGCCCACAAAAGAAGATCACGCCAGCGCATAGGTGTTCGCACCGCAAGCAAGCTAATGAACCCTCCAACGACCGCGATTGTTGTGGCGAGCGAGGCCGTGAAAGGATATGGATCCATATAGGAGAGAAACCAATCTTTTGAGACGCCCTCCAACCATAGGAGATAGACGACACTTAGAAGCATCAAGGTCGCGTGCAACAGGCGATCATCTGATGGAACAGTGGTGGAAGGCACTCTAAAATTGCCTAACACTTGGTGGATCCTTCGGGAGCCACTCCAGCTCGTATATTTGTGGGACGCTACACTAGCACTAACGTATTACTCGCAAGTAGTTGCTGCCATGCTCCGCTTCTAACAACTGCAGCATTTTTCCGTACTGCGCGCTCGCGGTTGGATCCTCTTTCAGAACCGTGATACACCCGTGCGTAAAGCTACCTAAGCCCAACAGAAAACCACCTCGCAACGATCCAGGCATCCAACTGGGAAGTCGAAGCCTCCATCCCGGCTTGGCCGGGATCGGCTCCAGTACGAAACGCCCTGGGTGTCCCGGACGCGCATCACGCTTCATCTTGTACTCGCCGGGCTCGACAGGACCTCTCCGCATATATTTCCTGCCCGTGCACTGCGGGTTATCCTGGCATGTACCGTAACCGGAAGCGATATTCTCGGGCCCCACAATGATCGGCGGCATCTGATGGTTCACACTTGAGCTGCACTCCAGGGTGTGAGCCGAAATACTGTACAAACACTCAGCCCCTCGAGCGGTATCGTAAGCAGCGACCGAGTGGCTTGCCAGCGAGCGGGTGAGCAGCCCCCGCAGCTTCACCAGGCCACCGGGATAGTCATTACCGTCTCCAGTGGATTGGACAGGGAAGCTAAAGGGCGGCAGCCTGCTTGCCTGCGGCGTTGTTTTGGCAACGGCGGACACATTCACGGCCGACCGCTTCGATTGGTTTGGTGACGGATCCTGCCCGAACGGTGCCAGACGAGCGCCGAACCCGAAGACAACCACGGCGCAAGGCAAAAACAGCAGCAATTTATGCTTCATTAATTTATGCTTCATTGAAGATGCCCCTGGGTGAATTGTACCGTTCGAGAGCGGCTAACCGCACTTTGTGATTGCTTCGGAGCCCGCGATCGGCCCACGCGGCGACCGGCTGCGTCAAGTTGGTTTGTTCGCCTCCGTTCTTCTTGCTCTTTATCTAGTCGCGTTAAGCCGATCACGCGCAATTTGCTCAAGATGGGGATCTTATGGAGCGCAGGAATCCAGGGGCTCCGAGCTTGGCGCTCTGGGCTCTGCCCAGCTCCGCCGAAAACGGCTCCCTTTCTCGCCGCCCCTAACTGCAGCAGCCGACGTAGTACAGGGGTCCCGCACGTTGTTTGTACGACTCCGGAACCCTGTCACCGAAGGTGATAATCCCTAACAGTAAATGCTCCTTTTGTCGACAATAGTCCCTACTGCGAGGGATGCTCTATCGGATCAGAGCATAACCGCTTGTCAGTGACCCCGACGTATTGAACGTCAAACCTGTAGGAGTAATCCAGCTGAGCGTGAATGCCCCATAAGGAGCCTTCTTGATGATGAAAAAGACGTATTTAGCTCTTGTGGCAATGCCGCTAGCGACGCTCGCGTCGCAGTCGCCATCCACCTCCGCCGCCGCCTTGTTAATGCTTTCAATAAGCCTGGCCGCGGTCCCAACACATTTATCACCCTTCTCGTCATCAAAGTCCGTGGTGCCGTTAGTGTTGCCGTTGCAATCCTTAACGACCTTCACAGCCACGTGTTGCTTAACATTCAGAGGACTTTCCGCGTCACCTACTTCTTCAGCATCTTCAGGACACGTCCCCTCCTTGCCCGGAAACGGAACTGCGACAAAGTTTGAGATGCCGCCAGTTGCAAGGGAGAAGGCGCTTACAGAATTGGGGATGGGGTTGTTGTTGATCGAATTCGATTGAGCATGGACACTAGCCCGAAGTCCCGGAAGAAGGTGGAACTTCGGACTAGCTGTAAGCAGCGCCAACCCGAAAAGAACAGTGAGCGCTGCCGGGACGTACTTAAATCCAGGTTTCATATTCCCTCCTGTTCGTTCTTAGTCTTTCAGTCAGCACAACTTCTACACCAAGAGGCCAATTTGAGCTCCCTGATTACAATTCACTCTCTAGTCGAAAATGGTTCCACCTGACAATGAATCCATCCACTCGCTTCGTACACGCTTTGCGCCTTTGATTCGAGGGCTTGAGCGAAGCACACTCACTTTCCGCGTTAGCCCCCTTGGTCGCCGACCTATTCGTCAACTCCCCGAAAGAAATTGGGCTCCTAATTACGGACAATGATCGTGGCCGTCACAACAAGCGCGGTCTTGCAGTTGTCGTCTGGCAAACATCCTGCCATCCAATCGTGGTAAGCCGATCACGCACAATTCGCACAAGATAGAAATCTCCTGAAGCGAATGCGCGGCTACTCAGAGGGGGCCCTCTGGTGGTCGCACCATGGTCTTCGCGCCAGGGCTCTCACACGGGTACCAAGTTTATCGGCATAGGATCCTCGCACTTGTCCCGGGTTGGACCGCCGTTCCTCCTGTCGAGCTGTAGCGCCGTTTACTCGTCAGCACCGCCACTGCCCAGCGTTGAAGGCTGCGTCGTTCGGTTGTCTTGGAACCATGAGGTAGGTCTGAGGGAGCCATTCTTGTTGGTAGGAGGCTCGCGAACCCTGGCTGGGTTCGTCACCGCGAGTAACATGGGAGGCGGTGGCAGGCGGCCAGCGGAAGTTCGAGTTTGTCTCAGTCAAGCCTAGCGTAAAGGGCAGCCGCACACAGACCAGCATCAATCTTAGTGATTTGGATGAGAGCACCCCCAACGGAAATCTTCTTTCGGCAGTTAAGTTTCCGCTAAGCGCATACATCGAGTTTGCATACAAACTCACACCCTACCAGACCCACTTTCTGGAATCGCAATTGCCGACTTGGGCCAAAACGCCTTTTGATATTGAGGGGCAAGCGCAAGGTAGTCCAACCACAGATCAAATGCGTCTGATGATGCAATCTTTGCTTGTGGATCGTTTCCGACTGGCGGTCCATTTTGAGATGCGAGAACTCCCAATATTCGCGCTTAACCTAATCGAGCCCGGAAAGACAGGATCTCGGCTCCAGCCGCATTCTGATGATCCGCCCTGCTCTAATACGCCCATTCCGCTTGCGCCAGGTTCCGAACCGATGCCTCGAACAAAGGTCGGCGGATTCGCAACTACTTGCGGTGCGCTCCTTGGGTTCGATTTGCCGCATAACGCACCGACCCATTTTCAGATTGAGGCGCGAAATCTTACGATGCCGCAGATAGCAAGCCACGTGGCTGTAGTCGGGCACCTTGACCGCGAAGTCTTGGATAACACCGGCCTCAACGGGAGTTTCGATTTCAGTATCGTGTTCGTACCCGAGCCCAACCTTTATCGAGTGCGTAATTTCCAACCCGATCCCTCACTGCCGAAGTTCCCGGAAGCACTACACCAGCAACTCGGGCTTAGACTGGACGCGGAAACCGGGCTTATGAATGTTTTGGTGATTGACCATATCGAGGAGCCTTCCACAAACTAGGTCGCACGCGGGATTTGTCCCCATTCGATGCTGTTCCTCTGGTGCGTTCGGGTGAACGGTAGATGGCGCGTTACTGAGGCGTCCAGACCACCATTTCTCGTGTCGCGACAAAGCGCCAGCGACCACGCTTTCTCTGCACGACTTCACAGCCGCGATCTCGAAGCACCGGCAGCGGTTTTCCATTCGCATCTTTCATGCCAGTGATTGTCCAGGAGCCGTCCACGATAGCCATGTCGGAACGGAGGAAACGAACTTGCTCAATGACACCGACTTCTGTTCCGGCGCCCGACTTGAGAAGCTTAGCGAAGAAATCACGCATTTGTTGTCGCCCGTGGATAAATTGGCCGTCAATGCCTACATAATCGGCGTTCTCATCCCAGTATTGGTCGATGGCAGTGCGGTCGCCATGATTTAATCGGACAGGAGCGCGACCACAAGCGAATCGAACGCCTATTCAATCCCTACACGGGCGCGGATCTGGGCGATCGTTATACGGTGATCGAGCACATCTTCGCATGGCTTACCGACTTACATAATAATCTTTTGGGTGGGAATACCGGGCGTCTGGTGAACGGCATTGCTTCCTGTCTCCTCACGCTGCTTTCCTTAACCGGAGCCATTCTCTGGTGGCCGGGGATTAAGCATTGGCGATGCAGCACCAAGATCAAGTGGGACGCACGTTTCCCGCGGTTCAATTGGGATCTACATAGTGCAATCGGGTTTTGGTGCTGGGTCTTTTTGTTCGTCTGGGGAATCTCGGGGATTTTTGTCTGCCTACGGTCCTCGGTCCTCCGATTCATCCGCGGGATCGTTTCGGCGATTCATCTCTTTTCTTCACCTTGATTGCGCGACTCCATGTGGGCGATTTCGATTGGTTGACGAAGGTGATCTGGAGCTTTTTGGGGCTTGTGCCCGGCATCTCGGCGGTAACCGGTGCTTTGATGCTACGGCGACAGTTGACGGCAGTCCAGGGTGCCATCGCCGCTTTGAATGGTGGTAAAACTGTAGCCTCACGGCGTAATGTCAACAGTCCGAACGGTACACGCGTTACTGTCACGGCAGAGGTCGCGGGTTCGAGTACCGTCGTCCCCGCCATTCTTTTCAAGCAGTTGCGTCGGCACACTCGAGTTTTGGGACGTGACTTGGGACGTAACAGGCCCCCAACCCCATCTGAGGGCGTGTCGAGCGCCTTCCGCTTCGCGTCGAGTCTGACTCGGCAGGCCGATGGCCTGTGGGCCACGTTCTCTGCCGGAATGGCTGTTCCGCCTTCGGTGAGGCCTAACCAGACCTGAGCCCCGCTAGTCGCACCGCCAAACTTAAAGCTAGAGGCGGGTGGTGAGCTCACTAATCAAATTGAGCATGGCCAGCCTCCGGTCCGCTGGCCATGCGGCTCGCAGATACTTTTCCAGGACTGGACGTACGTCGCCGGAATCCCAATCCGCACCCGACGGGCCGGTCACCAAAAGGCCGCCCGCGAGATCCTGGACAAGCTCGATGGCTTTATGAAAATCACGGGCAAACGTCCACTTCGCCAGGTTTGTTGTAAAGACGTGCGGGCAAGCGAAGCCATCCTCCACTTGGCAACGAAGCGCTGCAAGCTCCAGCAATCCCCGGACGGTCTCGGCGTAACCCCCAAGCCACGTCAGCTTGTCGCGCACATGCCCGGCATGTTCGATTCCATTGGCTTGCGCAATGGCCATAGCGGCGCCGACCAGGACGTCCAGTAGTGGCAGCTTGTAGCTCACGGCGGTGAAGCGATGGTATTCCACGAATCCGAGCGCCGCGCTCCCTGCCAGATCCGGACGGTCGTGGAAGAACACTCGCTCCCACGGAACGAATACATCGTCGAATACGGTGAGCGTCTCGATCATCTTGTGTTGTGTCGAAATCGGCCGAGTGAACGAATCGTCTGTGCCGTGCAGGAAATCCGACGCGTACAAGCGAAGCCCGCGTGTGGCCACCGGCACAGCGAAGGCCACCGACCAGGGCTCGTCGCCCGCTCCCATGCTCCTGCTGGGCAGTACGACGAGTTCGTCGACGTACGGTGAGCACGAGGTATGCACCTTGGCGCCTCGAACGACGACGCCGTCAGATCGCTTTTCAACGACCCGCACGTTGAGATCGGGATCCAGCTGCTCCGAGGGAC
>QHPX01000148.1 GCA_003219195.1 Verrucomicrobiota bacterium | reverse complement strand
CAGCGGTGCGATGGGAAGAGCTCGATCCCGACCAAGTCGCCAGTGGCGATGGCATCCGCTCCATCACGGGCGGGCTCAACTACTACATCCACGGCGATGCGATCAAGCTGATGGTCAATTATATTCATACCTGGTCGGATTTCCGGGAAGCGCATCCTGAGTTTGGCGACGATCAGTTCGACGAAGTCATCGGCCGCGTCCAGGTGATGTTTTAGTTTAAAAAAAGGGCGGTCACCTCCGCGATACAGAATTCTGATGGTGGCGCCGGCTTTAGATGCGTCATAACGATGTTCTCCTGTTGAAAAACCGAATATGAAAACAACAAAACTGATTGTCCTTATTTGCTCGCTTGTATCTTGGACGAGTGCGGCCCCGGCTGAAGAGAAGCTCGTGGTGCGTTTCGGACACTTCCCAAATATCACGCATGCTCAAGGTGTCATCGCGCACGCCCTCTCGCGTCAGGGGAAAGGATGGTTTGAAGAACGGCTCGGTCCCGCGATCGAGGTGCAATGGTTCACCTACAATGCCGGTCCGTCGGCAATGGAAGCGATTTTTGCCGGCTCGCTCGACATTACCTACGTCGGTCAAGGACCAGCTCTAAATGCGCACTTCAAGTCAAAGGGCGAGGAGATTAGAGTCATCTCCGGTGCCGCCAACGGTGGAGCGGCGCTGCTCGTTAAAGCGGACGGGCCGATTAAAGTTCCGGCGGATTTTCGCGGAAAGAAAATTGCGACACCGCAACTTGGGAATACGCAGGACATCTCGTGTCGTGCTTGGCTCAAGAATCAAGGTTTCAAGGTGACACAGCTAGGCGGGGATGCGATGGTGCTGCCAACGGCGAACCCAGATCAGCTTTTGCTCTTCCAGACAGGAGGTGTAGACGCGGTGTGGACTGTTGAGCCTTGGGTGACGCGGCTGGAGCGCGACGCTAAAGCAAAAGTCTTTCTTGAGGACACAAATGTATTGACCACGTGGCTCGTCTCGAGCGTCAAATTCCTCAACAATCACCGTCAATTGGCCAAGAAAATCGCCGCGGCTAACGCCGAGCTGACCGAGTGGATACAAGCGCACCCCGATGAAGCGCAGAGAATTCTCATCAGCGAATTGAAAGAAGAGACGAGGTCTGATTTTGCGCCGGATGCGGTCGCACAGGCCTGGAAGCGAATCAAGTTCACGACTGAAGTGTCTCACGAGCTTGTTGCGAAAGCCGTCCAGGATGGAAAGGACGCCGGTTTTCTAAAGGGCGAAACGGATACTTCGAGGTTGATCGAGAACCCGTGACTCTCGCGCGAGCGGGAGAGACGCGCTGGGTCTGCACGCGCGGCCAGCGGCGGAGTTTGTGCGAGCGGCACAGACTTTTCGTTCGGAGATATGGATCCTTAAACGCGACGGCCGGTTTTCGGCTGGGAGTATCATCGAGGTCCTGATGGCGAACCTAAATTGTGGCGATAGCGCCATGATCGAAGCACAAGGGCCCGACGCAGAGAAGGCCGTTGCGCGGCTCGTCGGATTGGTACGCAAATTTGCGGAGGAAGATGTCCCTTAGCTGATTGCATCGGGTTAGCGGCGGGTTGCGAGGATAAGTGCGACAACTCCGGGTGCAGGGATCTGAATAGAGCGAATAGGCAATCAATCCCCGGCGGTGCGGTTAGTTTACCACTCAGCTCACGCTTTCGGTTAATCGGCGGGAGAGAAGCGGGTTAATTCGGTTCGATGCAACCGTTTGATCCTTCGGGTCACAAGGTCTTAATTGTTTACGCGCCCCATTGCCATATGCCGTTGCATCACGACGAATCGACCGGGTTTCAGGAAGGCAAGATTGTGCGCGGCGAAGATCCGCTCAATCTCGAAATGCCGTTCGAGATGCTCGACGGTTTCATCACGCCGGCGGAATCGTTTTATGTCCGAACGCATTTCCCGATTCCTAGAATCGACAAGAATAAGTGGCGGCTGCGGATCGAAGGTGAAGTGGGAAAACCTTTTCAGGTGAGTTACGACGAGCTGCTTAAACTCGAATCGAGAAAAATCCCGGCGACCCTCGAGTGTGCAGGCAACAATCGAAATCTTCTCGAGCCGAAAGTGAAAGGCGTGCAGTGGGGACTTGGCGCGGTCGGCAACGCAGAATGGACCGGCGTTCCATTGTCGATTTTGCTTGAGCGCTCCGGAGTGAACGCGAAAGCGTGTGAAGTCATTCTCGAAGGAGCGGACCACGGACCGCTGGAAGATTGGTAGGCGCCGCCGGGCGATGTGCGCTTTGTCGGCAGTATGCCGCTACCGAAAGTGCGCGTAGATGTGGTGCTGGCCTATCAAATGAACGATGTCGATCTTCCGCCGGAACACGGTTTTCCGGTACGCGCGATCGTCCCCGGCTGGTATGCGGTCGCATCGATCAAATGGTTGCAACGCATCATCGTGACCGATCGACCATTCTCCGGATATTATCAGACACTCGATTACGCATTTTGGAAACGTGACGGCGACAGCGCCGAATTGGTTCCATTAACGACGATGCAAATCAAAGCGGAAATCGCGCAGCCGGTTGAAGGCGAAGTTATCGCGGCAAATTCAATCGTGCGCGTGCATGGCGCCGCGTGGACTGGCGGGGGCGACATTACCAGGGTGGAATTGAGCATGGATGGCGGAGCGAGGTGGAGCGACACGAAACTGATCGACAAACCGATCCGCAACGCGTGGCGATTATGGGGGTTCGAATGGCACACGCCTGCCGCGGCGGGTAAGCAAACGCTGGTCGCACGCGCGACTGATTCACGCGGGCGAACGCAACCGATCGAGCGCGACCCCGATCGCGGCACTTACATGATCAATCATCTTTTGCCGGTCACTGTGGAGGTGAAACTGTAGCGGCGCTCTATGAGCGCCGAATCTATTAATTTCGGCGGTCATAGACCGCCGCTACAATAATCGCAGTTGTCGATCTTGTTGAATTTCGGCGTCGCTTCGGTTTAAGTCAGGCGATGTCGCTCGTTTTTAAAACGATCCAAACCGACGGGATCGCTGAGCTTTCTTATTTGTTGGGCGACGATGACGAAGGCGTCGCTGCGATCTTTGATCCGCGATCGGACGTGGAGGTCTACATCGACATGGCGCGCGAGGCAAAATTGGCGATCACACACATTTTCGAAACGCACATTCACGCGGACCTAGTGAGTGGTTCGCGCGAACTCTGTGCGCGACTCGATTCAGCCAAAATTTACGTCAGTCACGAAGGCGGCGCGAAATACGAGTTCGAACAAGAGAAGGTGAAAGACGGCGATCGTTTCACGTTCGGCGAAACGGTGGTTGTTGCGCGGCACACACCAGGTCATACGCCCGAGCACGTGTCCTATGTTTTGGCGGAGGCCGATCATCCGGATACGCCGTGGGGCGTGCTCACGGGCGATTCGCTTTTCGTTTCTTCCGCCGGCCGGCCGGATTTGTTAGGAGCGGACCACACCGCTGAACTGGCCGCGCAACAATTCCAAACGCTGCGCGATTTTTATCTCAAGCTCCCCGACCACGTCATGATTTATCCGAATCATGGAGCCGGCTCGCCCTGCGGCGCGGACATTGGCGAGCGGTTGAGCAGCACGATCGGTTACGAGCGAAAGTTCAATAAATTTCTTCAGTTCCCCGACGTGAAAAGTTTTACCGATTACGCGATAAAGACTGCGCCGCCGGTGCCGCATTATTATCCGGTGATGAAAAAGCTGAATGCGAAAGGGCCGGATATTCTCGGCAATCTTCCACGGGTTCCCGGCCTTCCGCCGAAAGCATTTAAGGGAGCAATCGAAAAAAGAGCCGGGGCGCTCGTTGATACGCGAACGATGCTCGCGTTTGGCGGCGGTCATATCCCCGGCGCCTTGAACATCGGTGGATCGCCCGTTCTTTCGATATGGGCAGGTTGGATGCTCGCTTCTAATGAGGCAATTCTTCTCGTGCTCGAAAGCGATGGCGATCTCGAGGAAATCGTGCGGCTCTTTGTTCGCACGGGCTACACGAAGTTCGCCGGTTATTTGATCGGAGGAATGAAAGCTTGGGACGCGGCTGGATTTCCCCTCGCGAAAGTAGAACAGATGAGCGTCCACGAATTGAACGGGCGCGGATTGGGTTTGCAAATTGTCGACGTTCGTTCTCCGCGTGAATGGAAGAACGGGCACATTCCCGGCGCGCGGCACATTTTTTTACCAGAGTTGCGAAAGCGCGTGGGTGAGCTCGATCGCGCAAAGCCAACCGCGGTTTATTGCGCGAGTGGCTACCGCGCTAGCATTGCGGCAAGCATTTTGAAAGAGGAAGGCTTCGACGCACTCTGGAACGTGCCGGGCAGTTGGGAGGCGTGGAAAAAAGCGGGCTTTCCTATTGAAGGCGGACAATGAACGGGACAGACGTTGCCTTGCCTCGCCGCTCGTTCGGGCGAACCATGCGCACAGATGTTTGGTGGGTACAACCGCTCCTCGTTTTTCTCGGACTTGGGACGTTTATCGTTTACTCAACCTGGGCGGCATTTCAGGGAACCCATTATTATTTTGGCAACTATGTCTCGCCTTTTTATTCGCCGGAAATTTTCGGTGACTCGCCGCACAGTTGGTTCGGACCAAAACCAGGTTGGTGGCCCGCGTGGCTTATTTTTTCTCCCGCGCTCTTGATTCTATGGGCGCCGGGCGGATTTCGGCTCACCTGTTATTACTACCGCGGCGCTTACTACAAAGCGTTTTGGGCAGACCCGCCGGCGTGCACAGTGGGCGAACCGCGGAAAATTTATCTCGGCGAACGTTCGTTCCCACTCATCATGCAAAACGTGCATCGCTATTTTCTTTATCTCGCGCTCATCTTCATTTTGATCCTGACCTATGATGTTTGGAAAGCGCTCTGGTTTGTCGATGTAACGAGCGGCAGGAGTTCGTTCGGTCTTGGCGTTGGCACGATTGTGCTCGTGATCAACGTCATCTTGCTCAGTGGTTACACATTTGGTTGTCACTCGTTGCGACATTTGGTCGGCGGATTTCTCGATCAACTTTCCAAGTCACCGACTTGTTCTCGTGCTTACGCCTGTGTGAACTGCTTTAATCGCCGCCACATGATGTGGGCGTGGTTGAGTTTGTTTTGGGTCGGCTTTACCGATCTGTACGTGCGACTTTGCTCGATGGGCGTCTGGACGGATTGGAAAATCCTATAAAAAAGCGCGCGCCTCATTCCGAGACGCGCGCTCGATACACCGTCGCAGTTTTACTTAGGCGACGTTGACTTCGATTTGTTTGGGTTTGGCGTGCTCGCTCTTGGGCAGATGCACCGTGAGCAAGCCGTTCTTGAATTCAGCCTTTACCCTGGTGGCGTCGGCATCATCGGGCAGTGTGAAGCTGCGCACGAAGGTACCGTAACCGCGTTCGACGCGGTGGAACTTCCTTTTCTTCTCTTCCTTTTCAAACTTGCGTTCGCCGGAGATAGTCAGCACGCCATTTTCAATGGTGACTTTTACGTCTTCCCTTTTCAACTCGGGCAACTCGGCCTTGATGAGGTATTCCCTCTCATCCTCCGTGATGTCCGCCAGCGGCATCCAATCGGCCAGAGTGATGTCTTCCCGCCCATGTCCGTTGGTGCGGCGAACAGGCATACGGCCAAAGAGGGTGGAGAGACGATTTTGGAAGTCTTCCATTTCTCTGAGTGGTTCCCAGCGAGTGAGTGTTTGCATATGTGAGTGATTCCTTTCAGTTGCAGACGTTGATTGTTTTCGTGGTTTAGTCGCAACGTCAGCGTTTACGACACGTCAATATCGACCAACCCGGGCGACGCGCCCGGTAACTTAAGTTGTATTTTGTGCCAGCTGTTTTTTGCGGTTGAAGAATGCGGTGCAATCAAAACAGCCTAGATTAGGATACTTAACTACTGCTTCGGAGTGCAAAGCGGCGAAATGAAGCCACGATCCAAAGCTTCCGTGAAACGGCGGTCGATTGTCGATCCAACCCTGGAAAAGCCGTTATTGCGTCTGCACGCCGCGATGGACATCGATTCACTTTGGAAAGCTATCCAACAAACGATCGAGGCAGCGCTGCCGAGTTGTTTCATCGGCCTCACGCTTCAGCATACTCCGATTCTGCCGAGGGTGATGAGATCAACCCAAAAGATACCTGCTGGCTTCTCCGCGAGCGCGCGAATCGAGGCTTATTTCGTCGCGCATCCGCGGAGCAAGCTTGTGCTGGCCAGCGATGTTTTTCCTGACGAGCGCCGCTTAAAGAAGTCGCTCTTTTACCGGAACTACATGGCGCCGTTGAATGGTCGATATGCGATCGGATTATTTTTTTGGAACGCCGGTCGTCTCCTTGGCGTGATCGTCATCATGCGAAGCAGAAAGCAGGGCCCTCTTTCCCGATCGGAAGTGAAACGGGTGCGGCAACTTTACACGCAATTTCAAACGGCGCTCACCCGCCTGCGGTCGTTGGAGCGTGAGCACACAGTGCGGGTCGCACTTGAACAGTTCATGCGTCGAGTCCCGCTGCCGACCATTTTGTTGCGTTGGAATCTTAGATTGGTCTATCGGAACCAAGCCGCATCTGAATTCTGTTCGGTTTGGCAACGAGGGGCGGAGCGGGCCCGGCTAATCAAAACCAAAGCAGCGCTTCCCCGTGAAATCCTCGATCGATGCCGAACACTGAAAAGGCAATGGGAACAGCTAAGCCCTTTGAACACTTTGTACTCCGGTTTCAAAGACGAGCTAGTTCATCATCCTACGCGGCGCCATCTCCGCGCGACCATTAGTTTGAAACAGATCAGCTCGGCTGGGTTAGCACGGCCTCATTTTCTCATCGAGTTCGAGAACTTGCGGCGTAGTGCCGCGCCGAAGGGTGAGATAGCCGGATCTCGGTTGCCGCATCTCGTCCGCTTAACAAGACGGGAACAGGAACTGGCGTGGCTGGTCTGTGATGGGCGCAGTAATCAAGAAATTGCTGACGAAAGCAGCTTGAGCCTGGAAACCGTGAAAAAACATCTGCACAGCGTGTTCCGTAAACTGGAGGTCAGCAGCCGCAGCCGGCTCATGGCGCTGATGCGCTGAGGCGGTTGAGCAGATTAAAGTTCGCATTTAGAAGTTGGATGCTTTAACGCTGCAACGATTCAACCGCGCCATGGCCGATTATGAAACTGTTCAGCACGATGTCTTGGTAATCGGCGCCGGCGGCGCCGGATTGCGCGCCGCGATCGAAGCATCGGCTGCGGGCGTTTCGGTCGGACTGGTTTGTAAATCGCTTTTAGGAAAAGCCCATACCGTCATGGCGGAAGGCGGGATTGCCGCGGCGCTTGCCAATGTCGATGAACGCGACAATTGGAAGGTTCACTTCGCCGACACAATGCGCGGCGGACAATATGTAAACCAGTGGCGGATGGCGGAGCTGCACGCGAAGGAAGCGCCTGATCGGGTGCGGGAGCTTGAAGCCTGGGGCGCAGTTTTCGACCGGACACAGGACGGGCGGATTCTGCAAAGAAATTTTGGCGGCCACAAATATCCGCGCCTCGCACACGTCGGCGACCGGACCGGATTGGAAATGATTCGCACGTTGCAAGATCACGGTGTGCATCAGGGAATCGAAGTGCATATGGAGCACACGATATTGTCGATCTTAAAAGCCGGCGATCGCGCTGTCGGCGCGTTTGGTTACGAGCGCGAGCGCGGTCGTTTCAAGATTTTTCGAGCGAAAGCAATCGTGCTCGCGACCGGTGGTATCGGGCGCGCCTACAAAATCACGAGCAACAGTTGGGAATATACCGGCGATGGCCACTCACTTGCGTACGAAGCTGGCGCGGAATTGATCGACATGGAGTTTATGCAATTTCATCCGACCGGAATGGTTTGGCCGCCGAGCGTGTGCGGGATTCTTGTTACCGAAGGCGTGCGTGGCGAAGGCGGAATCCTCACGAACAAAGAGGGTCGCCGTTTCATGTTCGACCAGATTCCGGAAAATTACCGCGCCCAAACCGCCGACAATGAAGAGGAAGGCTGGCGTTATTGTCAGGGCGACAAAAACGCGCGGCGTCCGCCCGAATTACTGACCCGCGATCACATCGCGCGCTGCATCGTACGCGAAATCAAAGAGGGCAGGGGAAGTCCGCATGGCGGCGTTTACCTCGACATTGCGTGGATCAAACAAAAACTTCCAAACGCCGCCGATTACATCAAGCGCAAGTTGCCGAGCATGTATCACCAGTTCAAGCAACTGGCCGATATCGATATCACGGAGCAGCCGATGGAAGTGGGACCGACAACGCATTACATCATGGGCGGCATTCATGTCGATCCGGACACGCAAATGTCGCGCGTGCCAGGATTGTTCGCCGCGGGCGAATGCGCTGCCGGGATCAATGGCGCCAACCGCCTGGGCGGCAATTCCCTTTCCGATCTGCTCGTATTCGGAAAACGCGCTGGAGAATTCGCCGCGAAGTTCGCAAAAGACAACTCGTTGGGCGAGATCGATCCGCCTCAGGCGGACAAGATCGACATGGCGGCCCGCGAGGCGCTGCAGCCATTCGAGCGAAGCGCCGCGGAAAATCCATATCTGGTGCAGCGCGATCTGCAGGAGACTATGCAGGACAACGTCGGCATCGTTCGCAATGAAACGGAAATGAAATCCGCGCTCGAACACTTAAGAACGTTTTGGGAGCGAGCGAATCGAGCCGGCGTGACCGGCCATCGCGAATTCAATCCTGGCTGGCACACCGCGCTCGATCTGAAGAATCTGCTGACGGTCTCGGAAGCGATTACGCGCGCCGCGCTCGAACGAAAAGAAAGTCGCGGCGCACAATTCCGCGAAGATTATCCGAACAAGGATGAACGTTTTGCAAACCTGAATACGATGATTTCAAAAGCTGACGATGGTTCCATGAAAGTTCGATTGGAGCCGTTGCCCGAAATGCCCGATTATTTGAAGCGAGTTGTCGAAGACAATCGTTAAATCGTGAATCGTGAATCGAATGAATCGGTGAACGCGAAATCGAAAGGAAGAACCCCTTCGACGTTTGAAGACCTGGAAGTTTATCAGGTCGCGCGCGAGTTTCGAAAAACCATGTATCGCGTTGCGAGCAAGTTGCCAGAAACAGAGAAGTTCGGACTCGCCAGTCAGATTCGACGCGCTGCTGTTTCGCTCACGAACAACATTGCAGAGGGACACGGGCGCTATCACTATCTGGAGCAGATCAAGTTCATGCTGCAATCTCGGGGGTCTCTTGAAGAGTTGATCGATGATTTGAATGTTTGTGCAGATGAGGATTATCTGCCAGCAGTCGACATGGCTCCGCTGAAAGAACCTGGCTGGCGTGTGCGCCAATTGATCGACGGCTACGTACGATATTTGCGCAGCCAGAAGGCGGCTGATTCAGTGCGTGAATCTTCGCCGCATTACGAAGGTAGCGATGCAGACGATTTAACGAATCTCGATTTAACGAATTACGAATGAACGCCACCTTCAAAATCTGGCGAGGTGATGCGAGCGGCGGCGCGTTCCGTGATTACACGACGGAAATTTCCGAAGGCATGGTCGTGCTCGATGCCGTCCATGACATTCAGCGCACGCAGGCCGGCGATCTTGCCTGTCGATGGAACTGCAAGGCGGGGAAATGCGGTTCGTGCTCGGCGGAAGTGAACGGGATACCGAAGCTGATGTGCATGACACGCATGAGCGACCTGCCGCTCGACGAACCGATCACCGTAGAGCCGATGAAGGCGTTTCCAATCATCAAAGATTTGATTACGGATGTGTCGTGGAATTTTGAAGTGAAGAAAAAGATCAAGAAGTTCAAGCCACGACCGCCAGATGCACGGGACGGCACGTGGCGGATGGCCCAGGAAGACATCGATCGTGTTCAGGAATTCCGGAAATGCATCGAATGTTTTCTTTGTCAGGACGTTTGTCACGTTCTGCGCGATCACCAAATGCATGACAAATTTATCGGGCCGCGCTTTCTTATTCACGTGGCCGCACTCGAGATGCACCCGCTCGACACGGAGGATCGCATCGAGGAACTGCGCAACGCGCAGGGGATTGGTTATTGCAACATCACGAAGTGCTGCACGAAAGTTTGCCCGGAAAGCATTGAGGCGTGAATCGTGATTCGTGAGACGTTAAATCGATTTGTCTTCTACCCGATTCACGGTTTATCGATTTAACGAATTACGAGCGAAGCCATGTCCGACCTGAAATTGCTATCCAAGGAAGCCATTCCGACCGCGCTTCAGAAAGCAGAACGCTATCGTTTGTTGAACGAACCGGGCGAGGCAGAGAGCATTTGTTTAGATGTTCTCAAGACTGATCCGGAAAATCAGGAGGCAATTGTTACGCTTCTGCTTGCGCTGACCGATCGGTTTGAAAAAGGCTACGGCGTAAGTGACACACAGGCGAAGGAATTACTATCTCACATCACGAGCGAGTACGAACGCGCTTATTACGCCGGAATTTTCAACGAGCGCCGCGCCAAAGCCAAGTTGAGACAAAGCATACCGGATTGCCGGTTTCAAGCTTACGATCTTTTTCGCGAGGCGATGAGCTGGTTCGAAAAGGCGGAAGTAATCCGTCCGCCTGGCAATGACGATGCGTTGCTGCGCTGGAATACGTGTGCGCGAATCGTCGAGCGGAACAAACTCGTTCCGCGCGAGGAAGAAGAGCGAACCGAATTTCCTTTGGAGTGATCAGGCGATGCCGTCGCGAGCATGACCAGAATTGAGGACGAGTTTGCCCGATTCGAACACGAAGGTTGGCAGCGGGTGGCGGACAACTATGACTCGGTCTGGTCGTCACTCACGCGGCAGTTCATTCCGTATTTGATCGACGCCGCGCAGATCGCGCCCGCCATGTCGGTGCTGGACGTGGCGTGTGGGCCTGGCTACGTCTCCGCTGCAGCCAGGCAGCTCGGAGCGATCCCGACCGGTGTGGATTTCTCGAGCGAGATGGTCGCAATCGCGAACCGGATCTTCCCGGAAATTGATTTCATCGAAGGCGACGCGCAAAAGTTGCCGTTCGCGGACGCCAGCTTCGACCGTGTTCTGATGAACTTCGGGTTGCTCCATCTTTCTCGACCTGAGAAAGCGTGCTCGGAAGCATTTTGCGTCTTGCGAGCTGGCGGGAAATTTGGCTTCACCATCTGGGCGGAGCCGCGCGAAAATCCCGGCGGCAAAATTGTGAACGACGCCATCGAAGCTCATGCCGATCTAAATGTCGATGTGCCGCAGGGCCCTTCGAAGTTTGCGTATGCTGAAAAAGAAGAATGCCGAAAAGCTTTGCAGCGAAACGGATTCGATGGCGGCTCGATGATTTTTCAGACGCGCTGCGTGGAATGGAATGTTCCAACGCCGCGGTATCTTTTCGAAGCCGAGCGCGATGCCGGTGTTCGCACAGCCGGGTTGCTGGCGCGTCAAACATCGGACCGGCTCGATGCGATCATGCGAGCAACTGAAGATGGCGTGAGACACTACGCAAAAGGCGACCGCTTTGTCATCCCGATGGCTGCGCACGTCATCGTTGTCTCAAAAAATTCGTAACACAGGCTTCCGGCCTGTTTTCTCAGGCAGGATGCCTGAGTTACGTGATCGCGCCGCCGCAGCTTGAGCCGGCGCCGGCCATGCAGCCGAAGCAATGGTCACCGGTCATGATCTCGCGATTGTCGATCTTGTCCGGATCGACATCCCACAAGAAAAGCCCCGACTCGTCGGAATTCTGCCATTGCATCCCAAGCTGCTGATTGAAATCGCAATCATAAATCTCTCCGCGCCATCCCACGCTGATGGTGTTGCGGCACATGAGGCCGTCGATGGTTGCAGGGTTGAACGCGCTGATGAGCAGCTCCATGTATTCCTCGAGATTGTTGTTGTGTCGCAGATAAGCGGCAAAGCGCCCGATCGGAAGATTCGTGATCGTGTAGAGGTTGTTGAACACGATGCCGAAATTTGCCGCGAGCTCGCGTTTGAAATCCGCCTCCAAGTCGGCTTGCGAACCCGGTAGAAAAGCGCCGACCGGATTGTAAACGAGATGCAGGAGAAGATCGACATCCACTCCGTAGCCTAACGAGTTGAGTAATTGCAACGCGGCGATGCTGCCATCGAACACGCCTTCGCCGCGCTGCGCGTCCACGTTTGCTGCGGAGTAGCACGGCATCGAGGCAATAATCTCCACTTGGTGTGCGGCGAGAAAGTCCGGCAGATCTTCGTAACCGGGCTCGACCAAGATCGTGAGATTACAGCGATCGATCACGTGCCGCGGCGGCTCAAGCGCCTTGGTGCGTTGGACGAAATACCGAAAATCCGGAATCATCTCCGGCGCGCCGCCGGTAAGATCGACAATCGCAATCTCTGTTTTGGCCAGCCAATCGATGATTCGGTCGATCGTTTCGCGCGTCATGATTTCCTTGCGCTTCGGGCCGGCGTTCACGTGACAGTGCATGCAGGTGAGATTGCACAGCCTGCCGACGTTGACCTGAAGAATTTCGGGCCGCGTATGCCGAAGTTTCAAGCCTTCCTTAAGAAGTCGCGCAGAGAACCGACTCATGCTTTAAGCCTGCATGTTATCGCAGGATGAAAAAATAGCAGCGAAAACAAGAGGGCTCGATTGTGTCAAGGATAGGAGGACGCGGTGGATACGTTTTTGCACTGTCGCACGCGGGTTTTACGTGAGGCAAACCGACCGACCATCCGCTCCAACATCGACATCGGTATGTGCACTAAATAAAGGGTCATGATCAGCAGGTAGAAAAGGCTCGTGCGCAACGGTCCCAGCGCTTCGTAACGCCGCGCGCTCGTCTGAATCTTGATGGGAGTCTGCCGGACCCGGCCCAGGGCGCGCAGTTTACGATAAAAGTCCGCGTCTTCCAGCAGCGGCTGATTGGGGTAGCCGCCGATCGCGAAGAAATTTTCCCTGCCACAGAATAATCCACGATCGCCCAATGCAATATGGAACAGGTTCACGCAAAGATCGCCGACAGCATCCCGGATGCGGTAGATCCAGCGCGTCGGAATGATCTGTAAGCGAAAGCAACCGCCAACAACAGAGGGATTGCTCAGCGCAATTTCAATCGCCGACAGCGAATTTCCGGCAATATGTGAGTCGGCGTGAAGGAACCACAGAATTTTGCCGCGCGCAATCTGCGCTCCAGCATTCATCTGCCGTGCGCGCCCGGGAACGCTCTCGATGACATGATCGGCCAAGTCGCGGCAAAGCTCGAAAGTTCCATCCTCGCTCCCGCCATCGACCACGATGATCTCGGCGTCCGGCGCGGCCACGTGTAAATGCTCGAGAAAGCTGCGAATGATCGCGGCTTCATTCAGCACGGGGACGATGATGGAGACACGCACAGCCATTCAGAATACGATTGTTCTCGCACCAATGCAGCATTCGCACGAGCGATATCGTCGACAGAACTGACGCATGAAAAAATATGGCAAGCCAATTGTGTTCGCGCTGGTGCTTATCGCTTTTTCAGCCGCCGCCGCGGCTCTCCCGGTGCGTGACTGGATTCGAGCGTTGGCGAACTGGGTGGAGCAACTTGGTCCGGCGGGTGTGGCTGTTTTCATCGGCGTCTACGCGATTGCGACCGTTTTGTTATTTCCTGGTTGGATTTTCACGGTGGCGGCGGGACTTATTTTCGGTGTCGTCGGCGGAACCGCAGTGGCGTTGAGCGGCGCGACGCTTGGCGCGGCCTCAGCGTTTCTCGTTGCGCGTTACCTTGTCCGCGACAGCGTTCAAAAATTCGCGAAATCAAATCTTCGATTTCAGGCTATCGACCAGGCGATTGGCGAGAATGGCTGGAAGATCATCGGCTTGCTCCGTTTAAATCCACTCATTCCGTTCAACATCAGTAATTATTTCTACGGCATCACCGCGATTTCGTTTTGGGAGTACGTCCTGGTATCGGCGATCGGGATGCTGCCGGGCGCGCTCCTCTATGCTTATCTCGGTGCCGTTGGAAAGGCGACTCTTGGCGCCGAGTCGCCGCCGAGCACTGGACGCTATCTCTTGCTTAGCATCGGATTGGCCGCGACTGTCGCCGGTACAATCATCATTAGCCGCCTCGCGCGAAATGCGTTGAAAAATCTGGCGCGCTGAGCTCGGAACGTCAGAACAATCGACAATCGTTTCGGCGTTGACGTAGAGAAACATGCAGAGAATGATGAGCAGGGCGAAACACAAGAAGGAGGAATTAATCTCTATGTTTACACGAATTAGCTTAACAGCAGTGGTTGCTTTGTTTCTGACACCAGCACTGCCCGTCAGAGCGGCGGAACATCCAGAACATCCAAAAAAAGCGGAATCCAAAGAGCATCCGGAGAAAGGAAAGGGGGAGCAGAAGCGCGTGAGCACGGCTGATATTTCGGCCGGGATTAAGAAAAATATCGGGGCCGAAACGAAAAAGGCCAGCGACGGAAAGTTTCACGTGAAGCACGAGGGCAACGATCTGGCTCTCGATCTAATAAAAGTTCACGATGACCGGCTGTCCGATCTCGGCGGCGGAAAATATTTCGCCTGCGTCGATATGAAAGCGACCGATGGCAAAACCTATGACATCGATTTCTTTCTGACTGGCGAGCCGGGAAAAATGAAAGTGACAGAGACTACCGTCCATAAGGTCGATGGAAAACCGCTTTACAACTGGAAAGAAGAAAACGGGAAGTGGAAAAAGGTTCCGGCAGGCGGCTGACGGACGAATAATCGCGATCAGCGGCGGAGGATTGCCATGCGTTTGCTGATAGGCACCATTTTTATGTTGGCTGGCGTGCTCGCGGTGTCCGCCGCCAACGAGCCTGGCATTATCAAAGGCTCCGATCAGTTCGAGTTCGTTTATCGGGTCAAACTGCCGGAGATCAAAGGCGACGCTTGCGTGTGGATACCGCTGGCGAAGACCGATGCTTTTCAGACAGTGACGGCGGAGGAATTGAGTATCCCGATCAAATGGGAAAAGGTGCAGGACCGCGATTACGGCAACGACATCTGTGTGCTCCATCCCCAATCGGCAGATAGCGGCAAGACGATTGAGCTGCGATACGGGGTCGTGCGGCGGGAAAAAGCTGCTTACTCCGCTAGCGGCGAAGATACTTCTCGTTATCTGCGCCCGGAAAAACTGGTGCCGGTGAACGAGACATTCAAAACGCTTGCGCTCGATGCGACCGCAGGGAAAACGGCGGATCTCGAGCGCGCGAAGGCGTTGTACGATCATGTCGTGCGACGAATGCGCTACGATAAGTCAGGCACTGGTTGGGGTCGTGGGGATGCCGTCTACGCATGTGATGCGCGCACCGGCAACTGCTCTGATTTTCACGCCTACTTTATCGCGCTGGCGCGCAGCGTCGGCATCCCGGCCCGCTTCGCTATCGGCGCCACCATCCCTGCCGATAAGAATGCGGGCGCCATCGAGGGCTATCATTGCTGGGCGGAATTTTTCGCCGATGGAAGTTGGGTGCCAGTGGACATCAGTGAAGCGTGGAAGAATCCGAAGCTCGCGGACTACTACTTTGGTCATAATCCGGCCAACCGTTTCGAGCTGACAAAGGGCCGCGACCTTATTGTCGATCCTGCGCCGGCGAGCGGTCCGATCAATTTTCTCGCCTATCCCTTGCTCGAGATGAACGGCGAGGTTGTAAAACCCGAGACCACGTTTTCATTCCGGCGCATCGGAAGCTGAAACGCTCATTCGGCCAGGTAAGATGGCGGCTGCCGCGACGGCGAGTCGGTTCGTTTCACGATTGTACCATCTGCCTGCCGCCAATAATCGCGTTGCTTGCGGAAAGGCATGAGCAGGGCATTTCGCAGCTGGTTGTCGTCGGGCTGTGAGTAGCCTGCGATGCCGATTGCGATCTCTGCTTGCGCGATGTTGAGACCAAGCGTCCGATGAAACCGGTCCCACCACGGAAACACGACGCCGAAGTTTGAGTTGTTCTCGCGCTGGACCTGCGAGTGATGGATGCCGTGCATGCGCGGGGTCACGAGCACTTTGTTTAACCACCGCTCGAAGCGGATGGGTAGCCGCAGATTGCTGTGGTGAAAGAGCGTGTTCGCCTGGAAAACCACTTCGTAAACAGCAAAGGCCCAACCGGAGAGACCGATCAGGCTCACTTGGACGATGCGAAAAGCGGTCGACATTGCCACTTCGCCGAAGTGAAACCGGAAGCCGGTGGAAACATCGAGATCGGGATCGATATGATGGACGTTGTGAAAACGCCAGAGGAACGGGACACGGTGATTGGCGATGTGCCAATAATAAAAGGCGAGATCCATCAGGAGAAAGCCAAACGCGAACTCGAACGGCGCTGGCAGCGGCACAAGATGGACCACCCCAAAAGTCTTCTCATTCGTCCAATGCAACGTCGCCTGTGCTGTCGGTCGCACGAGCAACGCGGCGACGAGAAAGGCCAGGGCCGAAATCGAAAAATTCACCAGCAAACGTCCGACCAGCGCCCGCGTGCTCTTTCGTAGCGGAAACAGCCGCTCAAGCACGAACAACAGCACAAGAGTTGCAAGGACGATGAGCGGTGTGAAAACGGACTTCATTTCGGACAATTGAAAGATCGACATCTCTTTTTCCAATCGGATGTTATTTTTTCTGCTCGCCGTCAAATCATAAGTGTGCGGCACCTTCGTGCTTGCTCCGCGTCGGACTCTTGCTCCTATTGGCGCGAGCATGGAATTGCGCTTGGGAGTTAATATCGATCACGTCGCGACATTGCGGCAGGCGCGTTACGCCACGATGCCGGAATCGAAGAACGCCGAGCCCGATCCGATCGCAGCGGCGGCCGTGTGTGAGCGCGCTGGTGCAAAAGGGATCGTTGCGCATCTGCGGTCGGATCGCCGCCACATTCAAAACCGCGACATTGAGCGATTGCGTGAAAACATTATCACGAAGTTGAATCTCGAAATGGGCAACACGCCCGAGATTGTCGATGTTGCCCTGCGCATCGTGCCCGATGAAGCTTGTCTCGTCCCGGAAAAACGCGAAGAAGTCACGACCGAGGGAGGTCTCGATGTGGTTGCGCAGCGCAAAGAACTCGAGGCCACAATCAAGCGCCTCCAAGCCGCCGGCATTCGCGTGAGTCTGTTCGTCGATCCGACATTGGAGCAAATCGATGCCGCCGCTGAACTCGGTGTGGAAATGGTCGAGCTTCACACCGGCAAGTTGGCCAACGCGTTTTCCGAGAAAATTGAGAAGCAAGAACTGCAAAATTTGCAAGCCGCGGCGAAATGCGCCTTCGAATTGAAAATGCAGGTTAACGCCGGCCACGGCATCAACTACACCAACATCGCGCTCGTTCACACAATTCCGCATCTAACCGAACTGAACATCGGACACTCGATCATTTCGCGCGCGATGTCGGTCGGTCTCGAAGCAGCGGTGAAAGAAATGCTCGCCGCCATGGAAAATTACAACGGATGAGCGTGCTCGGTATCGGTGTCGATCTGGTTGAATGCGCGCGTATCCAGCATTCGCTCGATCGTTTCGGCGACCGATTTCTGCACCGCGTTTTTACCGAGGGCGAAATTGAATATTCCATGTCGATGAAATTTCCGGCACGCCATCTGGCCGCGCGCTTCGCCGCCAAAGAAGCCGTCTCGAAAGCCTTCGGCACCGGCATCGGCAAGGCCATGGGCTGGCGCAACATCGACATCCGCAAGAAGCCGAGCGGGGAACCGTTTCTCGTCTTTTCGGGACCAGCACAAGAACTGGCTACGAAACGCGGCGTCAGCAACGCGCTTATCACGCTTAGCCACACCGAGCATCATGCGATGGCCTGCGTGGTCTTGGACGGAAAAAATTAAAGTCGGCAATGCGAGGCGCCTCGAAGTTTTTCTTGAACGATTCGACGCGTGGCCTGTCTTGTGCTATCACATAAATCGATGTTGAATCGGATCATGATTTCGGTGGCCGTGGCCGCGACGCTGATTGCAGCGCCGGTGAGTGTCTCCGCGCGATCATGCATCCTTTCCAACTCGCCGGGTGAGAAGGCTTGCCAGTCGGATTGCTGCGCGAACAAAACCTGTTGCGCGACATCGCCGAAGAACACAGCTCCAGCCTCTCAGCCGCTCGCGAAG
The DNA here is from genome assembly GCA_003219195.1 of Verrucomicrobiota bacterium. Classification (GTDB taxonomy): domain Bacteria; phylum Verrucomicrobiota; class Verrucomicrobiia; order Chthoniobacterales; family UBA10450; genus UBA10450. The sequence goes on along the minus strand of QHPX01000148.1, from coordinate 9,566 downwards.
TCTGCTTCCGGTCAACAGAACATTGCAACCTTTCCGGCAATGGCGGCAGTGGCCGTGCTGAATCAACCTGCGACCATTGAGTCGCACATTTTCTGCAGCGCAGCGCTTTGTGCGCATTCGCCACCGACGCTCGCGCTTATCTGCATTCGCCTCATCTGATCCGAAGAGCCTGATACCCGAGGCGTGCCGATTTATCGGCATGTCTCGAATTCAACTCAGCTCTTGGATCAATGAAAACAATTTACCTTTTATTACTTAATCTAACTTTAGCTTTATCTTTGCAGGCGGCCGACCCCGGCGATCACGGCGACCGCACTGCTCGTGGCGGCAGTCTCTCGCTCAGCCAAGTGACTGCGGCCGCACTTGCCAATAATCCGGCGATCAAAGAAACGCTGCGCAAATGGAACGCAGCGAGAGCGCGCATTCCACTGGCGGCGGCGTGGGACGACCCGCGACTAGGCGGCGAATCGCGCGTACGCCGCTTTGTCGATGTACCGCCCAATGCCTTCATGGACCAAACCGTGAGTGTCGAGCAGATGGTCCCAATCACCGGCAAGAACCTCGCACGTGCCCGCGTGGCTGCGGCAGAGGCACTTTCCGCTTACGAAGAGGTTCGACGCCAGCAGCTCGATGTCATCGCCGGCGCGCGCGCATCATTTTTCCGCCTCGCGAATGCTTACGAACAGCTCGAAATCAATGAGAAGAACATTGTTTCGCTCAAGCAGATTGCTGACATCAGCCGGAGTAAATACGAGGCTGGCACTGAGACCGCCGCCAACGTTCTGGTTGCCGAGACCGATTACAGCAAGCTGCTCGAAGCGCAGCGCGACCTTGAGCGCCAGATTTCCGACGAGCAGGCGCAGCTCAACACGCTGATGAACCGCGACGCCTTTGCGCCATTGGGCCAGCCGGCGACGGCGAGCATTAAAACACCGGAACTCTCGTCAGCCGTGCTCCGACCATTGGTTCTCACGCAGCGGCCGGAAGTTAAAATAGCGGAAGCAAAGATCGACATAGAACAATCGAAGCTTCAGCTCGCGCGTCGCGAGTGGATTCCCGATCCGGCATTGAGTGTCAAAGCGCAACGCTACAACGATGCCACGCAGAGCGTAAGCGAGTTAGATGCCGGTGTTTCCTTTACCGTGCCGTGGGTTAATTTTCGAAAATACGCCGCCGGAATTCGCGAGGCTGGTGAAAACGTCGGTGCCGCTGAGCAAGCGCTGGATCGTTCGCAGAAAGAAGCGCTGCGGCTTTTGCGCGATCAGCTCGAGAAAATCGAGACGTTGCATCATCACGTCGAATTGTTCCGCGACAAGATCGTGCCGCAGGCGCAGCAGGCCTTCGAAGCTAATCGACTCAGCTACGAGTCGGGTAAAGCTGCGTTTCTCGATTGGATCACCTCGCAACGCAACCTGCGCGATGTCGAAGCGATGGCGCGTCAGCACCTGACCGACTACCAAATCGCAGTCGCGGAACTTGAAGCGATCGTCGGCGCGCAATTTTATCCGCTGCCCGGCGCAGAGATTGAAACGGGGAATGGGCAAAAGGGGGAATCGGCGAAAGCAGGAGCAAAAAAATGAATGCACAATTTTTTCTCAGAAGAATCACGGTAATCATCGCGGTGCTGGCGCTCTTTGTTGCAGCGTCGTGTTCAAAGCCACGTACGCCGTCCGGCAAAGATAGCAATGTCGACTACTGGACTTGCACGATGCATCCGTCGGTGCATTCGAAGGATCCCGGGAAATGCCCCATTTGCTCGATGGATCTTGTGCCGGTGCTGAAGAAAAGAGGCGGCGAAGCAAAGCCGTCGCCGGCGCAAGGACAACAAATGAATGGCAGCGACATGCAAGGCATGAGCGGAATGCCAAGCATGAAAGAGGGCGAGATGAAAGCCGGCGAAAAGCCGAGCGAGTTTGTCGTGCCCGTCGAGCGCCAACAGCAGATCGGCGTGCGATACGCAAAGGTTGAGCGCAAACCGCTCCATCACACCATCCGCGCGGTCGGCCTGACCGTGCCTGACAAAACACGTAACTGGCAGTTCGTGTCACGCGTCGATGGTTACATTCAAAAACTGCACGTCACCGCGCCCGGCGAGCTCGTTGAGAAAGACGCGCCACTCTTGTCGATCTACAGCCCCGACCTGCTCACCAGTGAGCGCGAGTTCGTCGAGCTATTGCGAATGCGCGATGAGGCGAAGACAAAAGACGCCCGCGAAACGCCGCAGCGCTTGATCGAGTCGGCCAAGCGCCGGCTGCAACTTTGGAACATCACCGAACAGCAGATCGCGGAGCTGGAGAAAACGAGAAAGGCTTCCGACACGCTCACGCTGCTTTCGCCGTTCCGCGGCGTTGTGCAATCGGTACCCATCGAGCAAGGCAAGAGCGTGAAAATGGGCGACATGCTCGTCGAAGTTGCCGATCTCTCGGTTGTTTGGGTTTGGGCTGAGTTTTACGAAAACGAATTGTCGATGTTGAACGTCGGTCAAAAGTTCGCGGTCACCACCAAATCTTACCCGGGCGAGAAATTCCAAGGCACGATCAGCGTGATCAATCCGTTCCTCGACGAAACAAAACGCACAGCCAAGGTGCGGATCGACATCCCAAATGCCGATTTCAAGCTGCGGCCGGGGATGTACGTGAACGCCGAGCTCGGCATGGATATGGGCGAAGCGCTTACGGTTCCTGTCAGCGCGGTGATGCCGACCGGCATGCGGAGCGTCGTCTTCGTGGATAAAGGCGAAGGAAAACTTGAGCCGCGCATCGTTCAGCTCGGGGCGAAATACGGCGACAGCTATGAAGTGCAAAGCGGTTTGCGGGAAAATGAACCTGTTGTCGCGAGCGCAAACTTCCTGATCGACGCCGAATCAAAAGTGCAAGGCGCTCTGAAAGAGTTTGAGGGAAGCCAAAAAACTGAAGAAACCGCTGCCCCTGGAACGAAGCCATGACCGAAGCGGAGCTGCTTTCGGCGGAATACCCCGCCGCGATTCCTAAGCGCGACACTTTGATCGAGCGGATAATCGAGGGGAGCGCGAGGAACAAATTCCTCATTTTCATTTTCACGATCTTCGCTGTCGCTGCCGGGTTTTATGGGCTGATGCACACGCCGCTCGATGCGATTCCGGATCTGAGCGACGTGCAGGTGATCGTGTACACCGATTGGGAAGGTCGTTCCCCCGATCTCGTGGAAGATCAGATTACGTATCCGATTTCCACCAAATTCATCGCTGCGCCAAAAGTGAAGTTCGTTCGCGGTGAATCGATGTTCGGAAAGTCGTTCGTTTACGTCATCTTCGAGGACGGTACGGATATCTACTGGGCGCGTTCGCGTGTGATCGAATACCTGAACTCCGTGCGCGGCTCGCTGCCGGAAGGTGTGAATCCGGTCATTGGCCCGGACGCGACCGGCGTCGGCTGGGTCTATGAATACGCGCTCGTTGATGACAGCGGCAAGCACGACCTCGCCGAGCTGCGGTCGATCCAGGATTGGAACCTGCGCTACGCACTCTCCTCGGTGAAAGGCGTCGCCGAAGTCGCGCCGGTCGGCGGGTTCGTGAAGCAATACCAGGTCGATCTCGATCCGAATGCGCTCGTCGCCTACAACATTCCGCTCAGCGATGTCGTCAGCGCGATCAAGATGAGCAACGCCGACGTGGGTGGGAAAATTTTCGAAGTGGCCACGACCGAGTATTACATCCGTGGCCGCGGCTACATCAAAAAGATTGAGGACATCGAGAACATCGTTCTCAAAGTCGAAAACGGAACACCGGTTTATTTAAAGAATGTCGGGAACGTGCATCTCGGCGCCGATCTCCGGCGCGGCGTGGCCGAACTAGACGGACGCGGCGAGACCGTTGGCGGGATCGTGGTGATGCGTTACGGGGAAAACGCGCTCACCGTCATCGATGGGGTAAAAAAGAAGCTGGAGGAAATCAAAGGCTCATTGCCCGAGGGCGTGCGCGTGGTGCCGACGTACGACCGGAGCGATTTGATTCAGCGCGCGATCCGCACACTGCGCGAAAAGTTGATCGAAGAGAGCATCGTCGTCGCGCTCGTCTGCCTCGTCTTTCTCTGGCACATCCGCTCCGCGCTTGTCGCAATCGTCACGCTGCCGATCGCGATCATTCTTTCCTTTGTGCCGATGTGGTGGATGCACGTGACATCGAACATCATGTCGCTCGGCGGCATCGCGATTGCCATTGGCGCAATGGTCGATTCAGCGATCATCATGATCGAGAACGCGCACAAGGCGTTGGAGCATTTTCGAGAAGAGAACAGCCGCGAGCCGAATGGCCGGGAGCGGGTTCAAGTGATCATCGCCGGTGCGAAAAGCGTCGGCCGTCCGCTGTTCTTCGCTCTGCTCGTCATCACGGTGAGTTTCATTCCAGTGTTTTCGCTGACCGCGCAGGAGGGCCGGTTGTTTCGGCCGCTCGCGTTCACGAAGACCTTTTCAATGTTCTTCGCCTCGTTTCTCGGGGTGACGCTCGTGCCGGTGCTGATGACGCTGCTCATCCGCGGAAAAATCACACCGGAAGAGAAAAATCCGGTGAACCGTTTTCTGATCCGGGCGTATCAGCCGTTCGCCAATTTCGTTTTGCGTTATCGCTGGTTCACTCTCGGTTGCGCGTTTCTTGTTCTTCTGATCACGATCTTTCCGTTCGAAAGACTCGGCAGCGAGTTCATGCCGCCGCTCAATGAAGGCACTTTGCTTTACATGCCGACCGCCGTTCCGGGAATGTCGATCACCGAGGCAACGAAAATTCTCCAAATACAAGATCGACAATTAAAAAAAATCCCGGAGGCCGTGACCGTATTCGGCAAGGCCGGTCAGGCCGACACGCCGACCGATCCCGCGCCGTTGTCGATGTTCGAGACTGTCGTCACGCTCAAGCCGCCGGACCAATGGCGGCGCGGCATGACCTGGGACAAGCTGCTCGCTGAGGTCAACACCAACATGAAAACGCCGGGGATGGCGAACATTTTTTGGATGCCGATCCAGACGCGCACGGAAATGCTCACTACCGGATTCCGCAGTGTACTCGGCGTGAAAGTTTTTGGGCCCGATCTCGGCGAGATCCAAAAGCTCGCCGTGCAGATTGAAAAAGAGCTTTCCGATTTTCCGAACACGCGCAGCGCATTCGCCGAGCGCACGGTCGGCGGTTATTTCCTCGACTTCGATGTGAATCGCGAAGCGGCTGCCCGCTACGGTCTGAAAGTTGGGGATGTAAACGATATCATCGAATCAGCTATCGGCGGCAAGAACATCACGACAACCGTCGAAGGCCGCGAGCGTTATCCGGTGAATACGCGTTATGCCCGCGATTTTCGCGAGGATCTCGACTCGCTCAAGCGCGTGCTCGTGCCCACGCCCAGCGGCGCGCAGGTCCCGATCTCGATGTTGGCCGACATCCATTACAAAACCGGTCCGCCGTCGGTCCGTAGCGAAAATGGCAAACTCGTCGGTTTCGTTTTTGTCGATGTTACGACGAGCGACATCGAGGGTTATGTGCGCGCTGCCGCGAAGCGACTCAGCGAACGCATCCAATATCAGCCGGGTTATTATATCCAGTGGGCCGGTCAGTTTGAATACCTGCTCGCAGCCAAGGAGCGCCTCAAAGTCGTGGTCCCTTTCACGCTCCTAATTACTTTTGTGCTCCTTTATGTCAGCACGAGGTCCGTCATCAGGACGTTCATCGTGTTGCTGACCGTGCCGTTTTCCTTGGTTGGCGCGTTTTGGCTGCTCTACGTGCTCGGCTACAACATGAGCGTCGCCGTCTGGGTGGGACTCATCGCGCTCGCCGGCGTCGGCGCAGAAACTGGCGTAGTCATGCTGCTCTATCTCGATCATGCCTGGGACAAGTTCAAAGCCGAGCGGCGAATGAATACGATGAAAGATTTACACGACGCCGTGGTCGAAGGCGCAGTGCAACGCATCCGGCCAAAGATCATGACCGTGTGCGCGATCTTATTCGGCCTTTTGCCGATCATGTGGTCGCCCACGATGCAAGCCGGCGCCGACGTCATGAAACGCATCGCGACACCGATGATCGGTGGAATCGTTACGTCGGCAGTTCTCGAGCTGCTGATCTATCCGGTGATTTACGTCATCTGGCGCCGACGCGAACTAACAGAGCAGATCGAAGAAGAAACGCCCTTGATTCCACCCGCGTTGATTCCATCGGAGCGAGCACGGCAGCGCTTACCGAAAATTATGGCGCTCATTGTTGCGATCGCCGCGATTTCCTACGGAGGCAAATTCCTTTGGCAGAAGGTCTCCACAATCGGAGCAAAACCAGCAGTGACTCAGGGAGAACCGTTCGCCACAAAACCGGTCGATGATCTCACCGTCAAACTTTACGGCGAACTGCGGAATGGTCCGAGCGACGTGCTGATCGAGTTCCGCGATGCCAACAATCAACTTGTCGATGTTGGCGAAGTCAAAATGGAAGCGAACATGAACATGCCAGGGATGCAGATGCACCAAACCGCGACTGTTCAACGCACCGGGACCGCCGGCCAATACCGTTCCAAGATCAAGCCAGGTATGGCTGGCGACTGGATGGCAAAGCTTTCATTCGAAGGCCCGCATGGAAGCGGACAGAGCAGCTTCAATCTGAACATTAAACCATAAATGAAGCAGCCCGCACCGCTGACTAGGATGTGGCGTTGTGGCGTCGGTCAACACGGAATTGCCGGTTATAAGTCCCATAATGCGGCGGGCGGATTTGTTTTACGCCTGAGTCGCCGCTTTATTCTTGCGAGGCTGCTCGGGAAGATAAAACTGCTGCCAAGAAATGAGGGCGTAACAATTGATGCCTCAAATTGAAGAAACTCTGGCCGTTCATTTTCGACACGGCCGCAGAATTGAATACCTAAGCATCGGCTGGACAGCGCTCGAATCCCTTATCGGAATCATCGCCGGCACTCTCGCGGGCAGCATCGCGTTGATTAGTTTCGGGGTTGATTCGATAATCGAAGTTGCTTCCAGTGTTGTGCTCGTATGGCGACTGAGTGACGCTTCTGCCACGGAAGATCGAGAAGCATTTGCGCACCGATTGGTCGGCATCTGCTTTCTCGCGCTTGCTCTTTACGTGAGCTTCGAAGCGCTGAAGGATTTGCTCACACATTCCCCGCCGCGTGTAAGTTACTTTGGCATCATTTACGCCGCCGCTTGCGTAATCGTCATGCCGCTGCTCGCGCGCGCGAAACGGCGCGCTGCCGCAAATCTTCAGAGCGACGCGCTGCACGCCGATTCCCACCAAAGCGATATTTGCGCCTATCTTGCGGTGATTTTGTTAGGTGGACTGGGTCTCAATGCGCTATTCGGATGGTGGTGGGCCGATCCAATCGCCGCACTTAGCATGGTTCCGATTATCTTGCGGGAGGCGATCAGCGGATTGCGCGGCGAGTCGTGCACTCATAAACACACAGCCTAACCGGTAGGCGGGAGAAATATGAATTGGCTTTGGTCGTCGGTTGTGCAGACGGCGCAACGTCAAAGAAAAGGTGTCGCCACTCCAGTGGTCGGCGGCGTCGTGACGAGCGCTTTGCTCGAGCTGCTCGTTTATCCGGTAATTTTTCTAATCTGGAAACGCCGCGCCCTGAACGAGTCATCCTAGGGCGATGGTCGATCTTAGATTTAGGAGCGATAGGCTCCTGCTACTTGCCGCGTTGGCGAGCCAGAGACATTGAGTTACGACAAGCTGCAACGCACACTCGGACGCCTTATTCACAATGAGGAATGGGAAACGCGCGAGATTTCCAAAGCGATGGCGAAAGCCGGCGCGTGGGTGGAAGATCATGTGCCGTTCCACGATGCGTTCATCAAACCATGGATGATCGACTTGGCTGACGATCATTACGAGCTCGACATTACCCGCGCGCGTAAGTTGCTCGACTGGGAGCCGAAGCATTCGCTGCGCGAAACGCTGCCAAAGATGGTCGCGGCTCTAAAAGCTGATCCCGAGAGATTTTATTGGGAGAACAAACTGGAGCCATGCGAGCCGGAAGGGAAACGCGAATAAATCGAGCTGTGGCGGATCGATCTAAACATCTGCTCCAAGAATCGTCGGTGCTGTCATTGTTGCGTCAAGTTTCCCGCGCGGTCCCGTGCGCGAACGCTATGCTGCGTGCGATCGCTTAATTGTGTGAACCCTCAAACTGGAGAAACAACCATGCCTGAAATGATGTCAGGAATGTGGATTTGGACAATTGTCGGCGTTCTCTTGATTGTTCTGCTGATTGTTGTAATCGCAAAGCTGCTCGGAAAGTGAATCCAGCCGAGAAGCATCTGGGCCCCGCTTAGCTTAAGATAATATGAAGGCCCAGACCGATAAGAACCAACGGCACGATCCAGTGTCCCCAACGTTTCAGCGTATTTCCGATCATCGGATGTCGAGGAATCAGATAACCAGCCACGCACCATACGCCCAAAAGCAAATAGAACAGGGCTATGAACACGAGCAATCGCGGGAAGTCGCTTACCGCAAACAGCGGCCCGTAAATTCCAATGTTATCTCCGCCATTAGCAAACGTGACAAAAGCAACGTCGAGTATTCCGGCGTCACGGCGTTTTAGATGATCGTCACTTCTAACGAGAAACTTTTTAATGCCGATTGCAATAGGAGCTAACCCGAAAAAGCGGATCCACTCGTGCGGTAAAACGCGACCGCCGAAAAATCCGACAAGGCTAATCACAAGCAACGGCGTGAAGCCTACATACTGACCCAAAACTACGCGCCATTTGCGCGGAGTTTGGGAGAAGAAGAGTGTCAGAACGAACATGTCGTCGATGTTTGTCGCAGCGAACGAGATCACCCCGGTGATGAGTGTCGCGACCAGTGAGTTCATTACGTGAAGGATAGGCTCCGAAGATTGGGACAATATCTACTTAGCGTTCCTCTTATCGTGTTGCTGATTATCTATCAAGCTGCTGAAGAAGTGAGTTACCATATATGACGCGAGTGAACACTCTGAAAGTCGGCCAAGTCGCAGCCGAAGTGGGAGTCGGCGTACAGACGTTGCACTATTACGAACGACTCGGTCTGTTGCCAAAACCAAACCGTTCCGAGGCAAACTATCGGCTCTACTCGCCTGACGCGGTCCGTCGCGTCCGATTCATTAAGAAGGCGCAAGCGCTGGGCCTGACGCTTGAGGAAACAAAACAAATCTTGGATTTGAAGGATCACGGTCGCGAACCGTGCCGCAAAGTAGCCGAGCTTGGCGAAAAACATTTGCAGGAAATCGATGCGCGTCTCACCCAGCTGCGCGCCTATCGCCGTGCGCTTGCGCAAGCGGTCAGCGGGTGGCCCAAGAAAAACCTTTCCGAGCGGCACTGCGCGGGCGAATTTTGCGATCTGATCGAGCGGCTGCCGTAGCGCAAAAATTATTTCAAAAACCCTTTGACTCTCTATCCAGCTAGAGGGTCTAGCGTCTCGGCATGAAAGCAAAACAGGCCGGAATTCTGGCAGTGATTCTTGGATCGATATGTTGCATCGGGCCGTTGCTGCTGCTGGCAATAGGCGTTGGTAGCGGCGCGGTATTCATCGGTCGTTATCACTGGTTTTTCAT
>QHPX01000147.1 GCA_003219195.1 Verrucomicrobiota bacterium | reverse complement strand
TCGTAATAGCGATTCAAATAATATTGAAAGAGCGACGGCATCGACCAGATGAGGACGGTGGCGAAGACCGCGGCGTAGCCTTTGGAAAGGCTCGTGCGGCCGCGAAGATCGACAATCGCCCGCTGGGAATCCAGTTGTTTCATCGCTCGGTGGTTGATTTTGGCGCGTTAATTTGCTCGCCTACAAACGATTAATTACGCAAAAATTAAGCTAGCAAGGAGAAGAACGATTATGATCACGAGTAAAATTATTAGATTCGCAGCCGGCGTCGGGTTCCTCTGTGTGGCCAGTTTTGCACTGGCGAAAGAGAAAGAGAAAGCGGGCGCCGGAATGAGCGAGTACAACCAGGGGAATCAGTTTTTTGAACAAAAACAATACGAGCCAGCGATCCAGGAATTTACGCAAGCGATTCAAGCAAACGGCAAGCAGCCGGCGTATTATGAAAATCGCGGCTTTGCCTATTTGGCGCTAGCGAAAGCGGTGGAAGCGTGGGACGATTTTTCCAAGGCGATCGAGCTTGCGCCAAACGATGAACGGGCCTACATCGGGCGCGCGCAAACCGTGCTCCTGCAAAAGCAGTACCAAGAGGCGCTGGCCGATCTCGACAAGGCGATTCAACTCAAACCTGATGAAGGATCCGCTTATAAACTCCGTGGCTTCGCCGAGATCGGTCTAAACCAGTGGGACAAGGCGGTCGCGGATTTTACAACCGCGATCCAAAAAAATCCGACCGATCCGCAACTGTACGATCGGCGCGCCTGGGCGAACCGGAATCTGAAAAATTATGACGCCGCCCTCGCCGATTACACGTTGATGATCGACAAAAACCCGAGCGACCCTGAGCCCCTGGTGAAGCGTGGCGCGACCTACGTGGCGATGACGCAGTATGAGAAGGGGATTGCCGATTACCAAGCCGCGCTCAAGCTAAAGCCGGACGACTACGACACCGTGCAGCGGCTGCAATACGCGCAAGGGATACTGGCGGCGAGGAACGCTCCGCCGCCCACGCCGACGCCGAAAGAGGAACCGGGGGTTATCACGCCGCTTAGGATTGGGATCGTGTTCGCAGTACTCATTATCATCGCGGTTGTGGTGCGCCTCGTGACGCGAGGGAAGGAGGAGCCTACGAGCGGACGAATTCGATAAGCCGCGCGGAGAAGAAATCTCTTTGACACTCAAAAGTGCGCTGTTAGCTTGCGGATGCTTTTTGCGGAGAACGAGGCGGTCCCATGGTCGTTCAAATTGCAAAGTTTGACGCGGCTTTGGGACTTTTGGCTCTCTGGTGAGAAGCAAAACCGGTTCGCCGCGCGCTCGAAAACGAACACGCGGCGAGCATCGATTGACGAAGAGCGGCCCATGTAGCTCAGTTGGTAGAGCACGTCCTTGGTAAGGACGAGGTCACCGGTTCAATCCCGGTCATGGGCTCCAGAGTGAGCTTGCGACCGGAAGTGAAAGTTCAAATTGAAAGACGCAGTTTAGTTAAACAGGAGAATTGAAATGGCTAAGGAAGCATTTAAACGCGACAAGCCGCACGTGAACGTCGGCACGATCGGTCACGTGGACCATGGCAAAACCACCCTCACCGCCGCGATCACCAGCGTGCTGGCTAAAAAAGGCATGGCCGAAGTGCGCGCCTACGAGTCGATCGATAACGCGCCCGAGGAAAAAGAGCGCGGCATTACGATCAATACCGCGCACGTGGAATATCAAAGCGACAAGCGCCATTACGCGCATGTCGACTGCCCTGGCCATGCCGACTACGTCAAAAACATGATTACCGGTGCGGCCCAAATGGATGGCGCCATCCTTGTGGTGAGCGCGGCCGATGGCCCGATGCCGCAGACGCGCGAGCATATCCTGCTCGCACGGCAGGTCGGTGTTCCTTCGGTTGTCGTATTTTTGAACAAGGTCGACATGGTGGATGACCCCGAACTTCTCGATCTTGTCGAGATGGAAGTGCGCGATCTCCTCACTCAATACAAGTTTCCGGGAGATAAAATTCCGATTGTGAAGGGAAGCGCGCTCAAAGCGCTGGAAGGCGATGCCGAAGCGGAAAAGCAGGTCCTCGCTTTGGTGGCGGCGATCGACGATTACATCCCGGTCCCGGAGCGACCGATCGATCAGCCGTTTCTCATGCCGATCGAGGACGTCTTCAACATTGAAGGCCGCGGCACGGTCGCGACCGGTCGTGTCGAGCGCGGTGTTCTCAAGAAAATGGAGGAAGTCGAGCTTGTCGGAATTCGGCCAACCGCCAAGACGACCGCGACCGACATCGAAATGTTCCGCAAACTGCTCGACGAAGCGCGCGCCGGCGATAATGTCGGCGTTTTGCTGCGCGGCACGAAGAAAGAAGACGTCGAGCGCGGCCAGGTCATCGCCAAGCCGGGGTCGATTACCCCGCACAAGAAATTCAAGGCGGAAGTCTATGTGCTGAGCAAGGAGGAAGGCGGTCGTCACACGCCGTTCTTTACCAATTACCGGCCGCAGTTTTATTTCCGCACCACCGACGTGACTGGCACGGTTAAGTTGCCCGAGGGCGTGGAAATGGTCATGCCCGGCGACAACATCGCCATTGAAGTTGAGCTGATCACGCCCATCGCGATGGAGAAGACCATTCTTTTCGCTATTCGCGAAGGCGGAAAAACGGTCGGCGCGGGTCGCGTCAGCGAAATTTTGGATTAAGTTTCCACCCGATTACGCCAGTAGCTCAATTGGTAGAGTAGCGGTCTCCAAAACCGTCGGTTGGGGGTTCGAGTCCCTCCTGGCGTGTTTGACCGTACGACCGACAATTACAAGATCGACATCTCACCGTGATCACAAAGACGAAAAACTTTTTTAACGAAGTGAAGATCGAGCTCCAAAAAGCTTCCTGGCCATGGGAATCGAAGGAAAAAGGAGTCCGCCGCTACAAGGAACTGACTGACTCAACGCTGGTTGTCATCATCGCGATGCTGCTGCTCGGCGGTTACGTTGCGCTCTTCGATTTCGTTCTCGTCAATTTCGTCCACTTCTTTACCCGGTTGCACTGATTATGGGACAAGCGCTCGCAGCAAAAGATCAATGGTTCGTCGTGCACGTGCTCTCCGGCCAGGAAAACAAAGTGAAGGAGAACATCGAGAAACGCATCAAGACCGAGGAGATGAGCGATTTGATTTACGAAGTGCTCGTCCCGACGGAGCGCGTCTCGGAAATCAAAAAGGGCAAGAAAAGCGAGACGACGCGCAAATTTTTCCCCGGTTACCTGATCGTGAACATGCATTTGCTCGATGAAAACAATCAGCTCGTCGGGCGCACCTGGTATTTCATTCGCGACACACCCGGCGTGATCGGTTTTGCCGGCACGAAGGACAAACCGATCCCGATGCGCCAATCCGAAGTGGACAACATGCTCGCGCAAATGAAAGAGCGCGAAGAAAAGGTGAAACCGAAAGTCAGCTTCGAAGTGGGCGAAACCGTCAAGGTCGCCGATGGCCCATTTCAAAATCAGAACGGCATCGTCGAGGAAATCGATCCCGAGCGCGGCAAACTCCGCGTCTCCGTCACCATCTTCGGGCGCGCCACACCGGTCGAACTCGAATACTGGCAGGTGGAAAGAGGGTAGGAATTGCAAATTGCAGATTTCAGATTGCAAATTGAAGATGTCGGTCTTGGAGTGCGCTTTCTTTCAATCCTGCAATTTGAGATTTGAAATCTTAAATTAAGAACATGGCCAAAGAAGTAGTTGCTCAAATCAAGTTGCAGATTCCTGCCGGTCAGGCGAATCCGGCGCCGCCTGTCGGCACCGCGCTCGGACCGCGTGGCGTCAACATCATGGCGTTTTGCAAAGAATTTAATGCCGCCACTCAGAAACAAGCCGGCGACATTTTGCCGGTCGTAATCACCGTCTTCAAAGACAAGTCGTTTACCTTCATCACCAAAAGTCCGCCCGCCGCCGTCCTGTTGAAGAAGGCCGCCAACATCGCCGCTGGGTCAAAAGAGCCGAACAAAGAGAAAGTCGGCAAAGTCACGCGCAAACAAGTCATGGACATCGTGAAAACGAAAGCCAAAGACCTGAATGCGCGCGATGACGAAGCCGCCTTCCGCATCATCGCCGGCACCGCCCGCCAAATGGGCCTCGAAATCGTCGATTAAGATTCTCCTTCGTCGAGCGGATTATCTGTCAGCGCAATTCGAATAATTCGTTAAGCGTAATCCCCTCGACCAACTTTATCTCGGGATTTTACATAGGAGTACGGCACTCACTCTTCTATTCCGCGGTCCCTTCGGACCAAACCAAACGCCATCGCGTTTCCCGTCTTCATGGTTTGGATCGAACAACGCTTCTAAAACGTCATCGCGACCAACGCCCCACCTGCTGATCCCATTGACAGCGATCACAAATGGGACGGTCATTGCTCCATATTTCGTGGATTTATCTCTTATTGATTTCTTCAACGCCGGACTGCTGCCGCCCCACCTCGCTGTTCCCGGAAACGCACCAAGCGTTCGAATCTCAGGATCACCTCGTGTTTCCGCTGACCTCGGAACTGCGCATATTTCTATTTCAAAACCCTCTTTGCCGACGTAAGTCCATTGTGGCAGAGCGTAAGGGTTCCCATCTTGCGATTCTGCCGACATCCGTTCCCAGTCGAGTTCGGCAACTCTTGCCTGAATAAAGCTAACGATGTCTTTTGACGGAGGAACTAGGTGCGCATTTGTTACCTTGCGTAAACACACGAAGAAATTCGGAGAATTTACCTTAGCGTTTATTTCACGATACAAACCGTTTAGGCGAGCTTTCCGCGCTCGTTCCGCATTCGACAGGTCAGTTACAACCACCGCTTCAAGAATCACTTTTTCGCCACACGCGAAGCGACCTACAAAATCTGGCTTTAATTTTGTTTGTGGAAGAGACGGATGTACGACGATTTCACAACCAAGTCGGAAAAGGAGTTCGTGCAGAAAAAGCTCAAAGAATGCCGAATCGAACTGGTTCTGCAGTTTACATCTTAACTCGGCGCGTTCGTGTGAAGGATAGCGACTGTAGAATTCTTCTATAAGCGTACGGACTTGTTGACACTCCGGCCACGCCGATCTGTTCAGGAAAGAAAAAGTATCCTCGTATTCACCGGCTATTCCTCCATCGGTCCGGTGAAAATTCTCAAATAGCTGAGCTGAGATTAGATCGTGTGAATCAATGGTGTGCAATTTCTTCGTCTAAAATTTCGCGGACGGTGAGCGGTTTGATTTCGCAGCCGGTTGTGCGGCGGAAGCGGCGGATCTCGAAAGATGCGTTGCCGTAAAATCGAAGCTACAAGACATTAGCCGCAACTTCTCTATTGCATCAAAGACGTCAAGACGTCTATTTTGTCGGAGTTGAAGTATTCAGAGTCCAAGACCAAACGAAAGCCGGGAGCGGTGCGCGACGCGATCATAGAAACACTCGCATACCGGCCACGCGGCGCGACGGTCGCGGAAATTGCGCAGGGAGTTAGCGAGCGAATCGGTCCGACACCTCCATCTTCGATTCGGTCATATCTACGGCTGAATACGCCGAAGCTGTTCACGAAAATCGATCGCGGACATTACGTCGTGCGCGAAGAAGCGCAGGTGACGCTCCCGTTTACCGATCGGCAAAACGACTATCGTTTAGTCGTCACGCCGCCGCGCGAAGCATTCCGATTCGGTAACGCGACATTGATCCATGGTGATTGCTTCGAGTGGCTCGCGAACGCGCAAACAAACAGCATCGAAGCAGTCGTAACCGATCCGCCATATGGCCTCGTTGAGTACAGCGAAGAGGAACAAGCCAAACTTCGGGCTGGACGCGGCGGCGTGTGGCGGATTCCTCCGTCATTCGATGGCAATAAACGCTCTCCGCTCCCGCGTTTCACTGTTCTTTCGCGCGATGACATCGGTGACTTGGAGCGGTTCTTTTTCTCGTGGACGCGCTTGCTCTTTCCGGTTGTTGTTCCGGGTGCGCACGTTCTCATTGCTTCGAATCCTCTGCTTTCGTTCGTGGTTGCGAACGCAGTAACACGCGCAGGATTCGAAAGGCGCGGCGAAATCATCCGGCTGACCATGACGATGCGTGGCGGCGACCGCCCGAAAGCGGCGCACACTGAATTTGCGGAAGTGAGTGTGATGCCACGATCGATGTGGGAGCCATGGCTGATCTTTCGCAAACCGATCGAAGGTCGTGTGCAGGATAATTTGCGTCGTTGGAAAACGGGTGGCTTTCGGCGTCCATCGAAAGATCAGCCATTCGGCGACGTGATTGCCTCCGCACCGACTCGCAAAGTGGAGCGCGTTCTCGCGCCGCATCCGAGCTTAAAACCGCAAGCGTTCCTGCGAAAAATTGTTCGCGCAGTTTTGCCGCTCGGCGAAGGCACAATTCTCGATCCCTTTGCCGGCGCTGGATCGACACTCGCTGCTGCGGAAGCTCTGGGTTACAACAGCATTGGTATCGAGAAAGACTCGCGGTACTTCGATGTCGCGCGACTAGCGATTCCAAAACTCCGCGCGCTGAAACCGAGCTAAAGCTTCTCTTTGTAAATCCAGTTTTGGCGCAGCTTGAGAACGCCTTCGCGGTGCAGCGTGGCCGTTCGTGTTCCCAATTCGCCGCGTGGATTCTTCCGGAAATCGTCGATCGAGACTTGGGCAAGATAAATTTCCGTAAAGGCCATGGGCTCTCGATTGCGCGCGGGCTGCGTGACGTTGTCGATGTTGTAGACGAATACTGCCATCCATTGATTGCGCGCGCTGTGCGTGTCCACTGCGCCACCGCTTTTCCGCGTCGTTTTGATTTCGACGCCTTCCATTCCAGCTTTCACTGAATCGTTCGGATAAACGCCTTTCACGATAAGATCAGGATGACCGTTGAAGTAATTATTCTGAGTGAGCGCCCGCGAATGTTTCGCCATGCTCGCCGTCAGCAAATCCGATAAAAGGCCTGACATAATTGCCGGGCGCAGAAAATCGTCGAGACGTTCGAGACCTTTTTCCAGCAGGCCGGTATTCACGTCGTAGAACAGGTCGTAAACGTCCTGCATTGCGATCTCGAAGTCCTCCAAGCGCAATTGAAAAGGCAGACGAGCCTGCGAGTTGAAGTTGCTGCGCTTCGGCCGATTGCGTCTCGTGGCCATGCCGAAAAGGACACATTACCGACAGAAATGCTGCAAGATTAAATGTGCGGTGAGCTCGATTGACCTCATCTATGCTCCTTATTTTTGAGCTTCATCACCTGCGCCGAGATATTCCCAGCGCTGCAACGCGATTGGGACGTTGCCGTTTTTCCAGACGAAATCGTGGAAGGCGCGGAGGTTAAATTTTTCGCCCTGCTGCAAGCGCGCTTCGGCCAGGAATTTCATGATCTGGAGTTTGCCGATCTGATAGGTGATGGCCTGACCGGGGCCGGTTGAGAAAGCGATCGCTTCCTGGCGCGCGGTGTTTACGTCCATCGGCACTTTTTCCTGCAAATATTTTGCGGCTTGCTCAAGCGTGAACTGGCCGAGCGCGAGTTTCACGTCCACTTCCACGCGGAGTGCGCGCAGACGCATGAAATTGTAAATGATCTCGCGTGTGTGCGGGCTGTCGTCGAACAGACCGGCCTGCAACATCATTTCCTCCGCGTAAAAGCCGATCCCTTCGTTCGCGCCCGAGTCGTAATAATGCCGCCGGATCGGGTCTTCGTGTTTCCACGAGAGACAAAGCTGAAAATAATGGCCGGGAATTCCTTCGTGAACAGTGATCGGCCGCGGATCCTGCGCAGTCGCGCGCCAGAAGTAACCGAGGTTCGCTGAAGGTTCGGTCGCATAGCGGATGCAGTTCTCTTTCAATCGCGACGGTGAAGTGAAGTCATCCATTTCGCCGAAGCCTTGCAACGCGCGCAAATATTCCGGCATTGGACGCAGCGTGTAATGCTGAAGCCAATCGGGGACGGTGAGAATGCCATGCTTGTCGAGAAATTCGCGGATCGACAATTCTTTTATCGCGATATCCTTGATCCAACTGTCGATGTTCGTCGCCAGCTTGAGAGGCGGTACGTCGTTGTTTCGTTGCGTTTCGTATGCCTCAAACGCGACTGCGCGATTCCACTCCTGCTGACCCATCGCGAGAAGTTCCTCCGGCGAGTAGGGAAGCAGCGCCACGTTTTTGAGAAAGAAGACATAAGCGTCGCGACCAAGCGCCGTTTCTTTTGGAAGCGACGGCAATTTTTCCTCAAGCTGCTGTCGAAACTTTTCGAGCGCGTCGGCCGAGCGTTGGACTGCGCTGTTCAACTCCTGCTCTTTGAGAGTTGTCGATCCTAGCAGTGCGGCCGCCATTTTTTGCAGGCGCTCTCGCACGCCGTCCAGTGCTTCAATCGCCACAGTCGCGAAAGGCGCCGGTGGATTCGAGAGATTCTCTTCGCTCTGCTGCACGATCGACGGAATGTTTTCGACGCGCGTCAGAATCTCGCGAGATTGAGCTGCGTTGTACGGGCCCGGCACGGTGAGCGCTTCGACGATAGGCGTAAGCGTTTGCTCGATGTAAAAGTTGGGATCGCGCTTCCAACGCGAATTGATTTCCAATTCCCAGCGCACCCGCGACAAGGCAGAACCGATCAGCCGGTAATCGACCTGCTTCGGAGCTGGCCATTCACTGACATCGAGCTTTTTCCAGCGCGCCTCGAACGCATTGAGATCTTTTCGCCGATTGTCGATCTTAGCTAGCGACCAATCGCGCGTCCCGGCCGGCCGCTCCATTCGCGGCACGTCATCGCCATTGAACGGCGCATACTTCACACGCCAAGCCCAAAAGTCGTCGGCGAGCTTGTCGAGAGAACTAATATCTGGGCCAGCCGTCTGCTTTTGCCCGTGCGCATCCGGCGCTGCTGTGAACAAAAACAGAAACAGCGCAGCCGATGCGGTCTTTAGGGAAAGCATCCGTGGCATCTGTGCCGGTTTGCCGAAAAGCGCTCTTCTTGTCAATCGCAGTCAGCCTTGCTTTGTCTCGAGAAAATTTTTATACCGTTGCAATGAAGATCTCCCAAAGGGTTCATTGTCGATCTTGCGTTCGATTTGTTCTTGCAGCGTTTGTTTTTCTGGTCTGCGCAATTTCTATCAGCGCGGCCGATCAAACCGTCGTGCTGAAAGCGGCGCGGATGTTCGATGGAAAATCGAAAGCGCTTGTGCAAAACGGCGTCGTGATCGTGCAGGGCGATAAGATTGTCGATTCAGGCAGCAACGTTGCGATTCCTGCCGGCGCGCAGGTGATCGATCTTGGCGACATGACGCTTTCGCCAGGATTCATGGACGCGCATACCCATCTCACCCTCGATTTCACCGGCAATTTCAACGAGAAGCGCCTGAAAGAATTTCAAACCAATGTTTCAGAGATGGCGTTGATGGCGATTGCCTATGCGCGCGCGACGCTCGAGGCGGGTTTCACGACGGTGCGCGATCTCGGCAGCCGTTTCGCCGGCAGTCCGGAATTTGTCGATGTTGCGCTGCGCAATGCGATCAATCACGGAATCACTCCCGGCCCGCACATGCTCGTGGCGACCAAAGGCATCGGCGCGACCGGCGGCCATTTTGATTCGACCGGCGGTTATCGTGACAAACTTTTCGGACGCGAACCGGACCCGAGTGAAGGCATCGCCGATGGTCCCGACGAAATTCGCAAAGCGGTTCGATTCGAAGTCAAGAACGGTGCGAATGTGATTAAAGCCGCGGTCTCGGGCGGCGTGCTCTCCCTCGCCGATGAAGTGGACACTCCGCAGTTGACGCCGGCGGAAATGGCGGCGCTGGTCGATGAGTCGCATCGTCTGCGCAAAAAAGTGGCGGTGCATTGTCACGGCGACCAAGCGGCGCGGGAAGCGATCGAAGCAGGTGTGGACTCCATCGAGCACGGTTCGTTTATGAAACCGGAGACGCTGCAATTAATGAAAAGGAAAGGCACTTATCTCGTGCCCACGTTGATGGCGACGGAATACATCATGAGCAAGATCGACAGTTATCCGCTGGCGTTGCAGGCAAAAGCAAAGGCCGCAGGCGCGGCGCGCTCGGAAATGTTTCGTAATGCGGTGAAGATGGGCGTGAAGATCGCGCTCGGGACGGACGCGGGAGTTTTTCCGCACGGCGACAACGCGAAGGAATTTGCCTTGATGGTGGGCCTGGGCATGCAACCGATCGATGCGTTAAGAAGTGGAACTTCGAATGACGCGGATTTGTTAGGCATCGCGCAAGCCGTTGGCACGCTTGAAAAAGGAAAACGTGCCGACATCGTCGCGATGCCGGGCGATCCCACAGCTGACATTACCGCGACGGAGCGCGTTTCATTCGTCATGAAGGACGGCAAGATCATTCGCAACGGCCCGGCCACTCCGCGAACAGCCGCCGCGCAGGATGACGACGTAGACCTGCCCGCCGATTAACAAGACGAGTTGACAATCCGCGCAGCGGTAATTGTCGATCTTAGCCGCGCGAGAATTCGTGCCACCGATTTAAGCAGCGTGCGCATAGAACGATGTTTCATAACAGCTCGTTTTATCGGGATGAAGTTGGCTTTGACAATGCCAAGAATGCCGCTAGTTTCCACGTCCCGCCGCTCAGCCGAGTGGCCAAAATTTTAAGCAGGAGCCTCGCGACTTGAAAACAAGTGGGAGGGGCGCTTGGACTGCACGAGATCATGCAACAAAATCGTAGCAAACGTTATCGCGCCGCCGCTGAGCAGGTCGACCGGAGCAAAGTTTACAATCTTCCCGAGGCGATCTCGGCGTTGAAGAAAATGCCGGCGACGAAGTTTGATCAGACCGTGACCGTTTCATTCCGGCTCGGTGTCGATCCAAAACAGTCGGACCAGATGGTGCGCGGGACGTGTCCTCTTCCGCATGGCAGCGGCAAGACAGTGCGGGTGCTTGTTTTTGCTGAAGGCGCGGCAGCGAAGGCAGCGCTCGAGGCCGGAGCGGAATTCGTCGGATTCAAAGACATGATTCAAAAATGTCAGGAAGGTTTTCAAGACTTCGACGTCGCAGTTGCCACGCCAGCGGCCATGGCGGAAGTACGCAAGCTCGGAAAAGTCCTCGGACCGCGCGGATTGATGCCGAACCCAAAAACGGGCACGGTGACGGAGGACACGGCGAAGGCGGTGCAGGAAGTGAAAGCTGGCCGCGTGGAATTTAAACTCGACAAGAACGGTAACGTGGCAGTTCCAATGGGGAAATTTTCGTTTGAAGAAAAAGAGCTGGTGGAGAATGGAAATGCTGTGATCGAAGCGGTGGTGCGGGCGCGGCCAGCCACAGCCAAGGGGCGCTATCTCGAAGGCGTAACTCTCAGTGCGACAATGTCGCCGGGAGTGCATGTCGATCCAGCGCCGTATCTGAGTACCTAATGATTAGATCGACAATATGAGACCGGAAAAAGCCAGCATCGTTTCAGATCTTTCCGAGAAGTTGAAACGCTCGCCATTCATGCTCGTGGCCGATTACCAGCGCATGAAGGTGGATAATTTTGGCGAATTGCGGATGCGGCTCGCTCCGGTTGGCGCGGAAGTGCACGTCGTGAAAAACAATTTTCTCAAGCGCGCGATGGTTGATTCCGGATTGCCGGACGTGGGTGACAAATTGGTCGGTCAGACAGCGGTTGTAACCGGCGAGAAAGATGTGGCGCCGGTGGCGAAGATTTTAAAGACGTTCGCGAAGGAGTTTAAAATCGCCGCATTGAAGATTGGTCTGGTGGACCGCGCGATTCTTTCGAGCGTGGATTTGGAAGCGCTGGCGGATTTGCCATCACGTGAGGTTTTGCAGTCGCAATTGCTCGGCCTGCTTTTGTCGCCGGCAACGAAACTGGTGCGTTTGATGAACGAGCCGGGCTCTGCATTGGCGAGATTGTTAAACGCCAAGGCGCAGAAAGAAAAACCAGCGGAGGCAGCGACATAAGAGAATTTTCGTCCGGCCAATGCCGCACGAACAACAAAGCAAAAACTGTCCGGGCCGATGGCTATCGGCCTTAAATTTCCGAGAGCTTTCGGAGGCGGCAATTGGAGGAAACAAAAATGGCAGACACAGATAAATTGGTGGAGCAACTCAGCGGCTTGTCCGTGCTCGAGATTGCCGGTTTGGTAAAGCAGCTTGAAGAGAAATGGGGAGTGAGCGCGGCGGCACCGGTGGCGGTGGCGGCTGGTCCAGCGACCGGCGCACCCAGCGGGAGTGCGGCGGCGGCTCCAGCTGAAGAAAAGAGCACTTTCGAAGTCGTCCTTAAAGAAATGGGGTCGAATAAGATTGGCGTGATCAAGGAAGTCCGTAGCGCTGTGCCTGGACTTGGTTTGGCTGAAGCGAAAGCGCTGGTCGAAGGAGCTCCTAAAACAATCAAGGAAGGCGTGACCAAGCAGGAGGCCGAAGAGATCAAGAAAAAGATCGAAGCGGCCGGTGCAAAGGTCGAGATCAAGTAGCTGGCTTTTCGCGGCCAGCGCTGCGCACAAAACCACTTGCGCGGCGGCCGTTTTTTGTTAAGGTGGTTGTCTGTTAGAAGTAGGCAGACTTATTTTTAACCCGGCGCTCGACGGCAAAAGAAGGAACTGGCAACAAAACGGTGTGAGGTCAATTTGACAGACCGCTGTTTTGCTGTCATTTTCGCGCCCCTCGCTCGCCGCCGGTCGCGTAAAAATCTTGCCTGCGGCGGCCGCTATTTATTGTGGTCGGCGCGAGGTTGAACCCTTGGTCTAGTGATTATGTCAGAACGCAATTCGGAACGCATCCACTTCGGAACCATCAAAGAAGGTATTGAGCCGCCAAACCTGATTGAGGTCCAGCTCAATTCGTATGTCGATTTTCTCCAGAAGGATGTGCCGTTTTCCAAGCGGAAGAATTACGGATTGCAGGCGGTTTTCAGGGAGGTTTTCCCGATCGAGAGCTACGACGAGAAAGCTGTCCTCGATTTCGGTCGTTATGAAATTGGCGAGCCGAAGTTGGCGGCGCTAGAAGCGCAGCGCGAAGGCCAGACTTACAGCGCGCCGCTGCACGTCACGTTTCAACTACGCGAGGAAAGAGGCACGAAGGAAGAGAAAGTTTACATGGGCGAGATCCCGCTTATGACGCCGCAGGGGACTTTTGTGATCAACGGCGCCGAACGTGTGGTTGTGAGCCAGTTACACCGTTCTCCCGGCATCGCTTTCGAATCAAGCGTGCACCTCAACGGCAAAGTGCTCTACAGCTTCCGCATCATACCGGATCGCGGCTCCTGGATTGAAGTGCAATTTGATACGGCCGATCTGCTTTACATTTATCTCGATCGTCGCAAGCGCCGCCGGAAGTTTCTCGCGACGACGTTTCTGCGCGCGCTCGGTTATGGCTCGGACGAAGAAGTCATCAAGCTTTTTTACAACATCGAGAATCTCAAGCTGAGCGAGAAACTCGACGAGGAAAAGCTCGCTGCCAAGGTGCTGACGGTGGAAATCCGCGACGGCGAAGTCACGGTCGCGCGCGCCTTCGAACCGCTCACTCTGGCGACAGTTCGTCAGATCATGGGTCTGAAAATTCGCGAGGTTAAAGTCATCGATATTTCACACGACGACACGGTGGTGAAAGCGCTCCGAAAAGATCCGGCGCACGATCAGGAGGATCTCGGTCGCGTTGGCCGTTACAAGATCAACCAGAAACTTGGTCTCGATGTCGATCTTGGCGAGCGCATTTTAACGGACAAGGATTTCATTGCCGCGATCAAGTATTTGATCAACCTGCGCCGCGGCGAAGGCACGCTCGACGACATCGATCATCTCGGGAGCCGTCGCGTGCGCACGGTCGGCGAATTGCTCGCCAACCAATGCCGCGTCGGTCTCGCGCGCACCGAGCGTCTTGTTAAGGAACGCATGACGCTGTTTGACATCAACGTCGATGGGATGACGCCGCAAAAGCTGATCAACCCGAAGGCGCTGAGCGCGGTCATCCGCGATTTCTTCGGTCGTTCCCAGCTTTCGCAGTTCATGGATCAAACAAATCCGCTTGCCGAGTTGACACACAAACGTCGTTTGTCAGCACTCGGGCCGGGTGGCCTTTCGCGTGATCGCGCCGGATTCGAAGTGCGCGATGTTCATCCGTCGCATTACGGGCGGATTTGTCCGATCGAAACGCCGGAAGGTCCGAACATTGGCCTGATCAGCTCGATGAGCACGTTCGCGCGCATCAATGAGTTTGGTTTCATCGAGACGCCGTATCGAAAGGTCGAGAAGGGCCGCGTAACGGACCAGGTTGATTACCTCACGGGCGATCGCGAGGAAAATTTTCTTGTCGCGCAGGCGAATGCGCCGATTGATGGTCGAGGACATTTTACGGGCGAGAAAGTTTCGGTGCGCTATCGAGGCGACTTTCTCGAAGTCGACCCGGCCAAGGTGCACTACATGGATGTGTCGCCGAAACAACTTGTCTCAGTCGCGGCCGGGCTCATTCCTTTTCTGGAACATGACGACGCGAACCGGGCGCTGATGGGTTCCAACATGCAACGGCAGGGTGTTCCGCTCATTGTTTCGGAGACGCCGCTGGTGGGAACCGGCCTGGAAGCAAAAGTGGCGCGCGACTCACATGCCGTCGTTCTCGCCACCGAAAGTGGCAAGGTCGCTTCGGTCACGGCGGACCACATTATTGTCACCAAAGACGGGCATCTGCCGGAAGGAAAAAGAAAGTTAAAGACGGATGCGGAAGCCGGGGTTCACGTTTACGAACTGCGAAAATTCATGCGTTCAAACGCCGGCACGTGCGTCAATCAGAAGCCGATTGTCCACAAAGGTCAGCATGTGAAAAAGGGACAGATCATCGCCGACGGTCCGAATACCGATCAGGGCGAGCTCGCCCTCGGGCGCAATGTGCTCGTCGCGTTCATGCCGTGGAACGGTTACAACTTCGAAGACGCGATCATGATCTCGGAGAAGGTCGTGAAAGAGGACATCTACACGTCCATTCACATCGACGAATTTGAAATTGGCGCGCGCGATACGAAGCTCGGCCCGGAAGAGATCACCCGCGACATTCCGAATGTCAGTGAAGAAGCGCTGCGCAACCTCGGCTCTGATGGCGTCGTGCGTGTCGGCGCGGAAGTGAAGCCGGGCGATATCCTCGTCGGTAAAATCACGCCCAAGAGCGAGACCGAGCTTGCCCCGGAAGAACGCCTGCTGCGCGCGATTTTTGGCGAAAAAGCTGCCGATGTGAAAGACACGTCGCTCACTGTGCCGTCGGGCACTTATGGAATTGTCATGGATGTGAAAGTTTCATCACGCCGCGAAGTTTCGCGCGAGAAACTCACACCGACGGAAACGAAAAAGCAGCTCAAAGCGATCACCGAAGATCATCGCAGAAAGAAAGAAGAATTGACCGAGCAACTGACTGATTCGCTCTCGAATATTTTGCTGGGCGAAAAAATTCCGCTCGATGTTGTCAATGCTGTGACGGGCGAGATCATCATTCCGGCCAATCGCAAAATCACCAAGACGCTGCTGCGCAAACTGGCCAACGTTTACGGCCATATCGAGATCGACCCGAGCCCGATCCGCAACAAGATCCGGGAGATCATCGCTTCCTACGAACATAAGTTCGCCGAGCTTGAACTCGAACGCGAGCGCTCGATGGATCGCGTCGAAAGCGGAGACGACATCGATCCCGGCATTATCAAGCAGGTCAAAGTTTACATCGCAAGCAAGCGCAAGTTGAGCGTCGGCGACAAGATGGCCGGACGCCACGGAAACAAGGGGGTTGTCGCGCGCATTGTACCCGAAGAAGACATGCCATTCCTCGCCGACGGAACACCGGTGGAGATTGTGCTCAATCCGCTTGGCGTGCCGAGCCGAATGAATGTCGGCCAGGTCCTCGAGACGCATCTTGGCGTTGCGGCGAAAGCGCTCGGATTCAAAGTCGCGACGCCGGTTTTCGATGGCATTAAGGAAAGTAAAATCCGCGATTACCTGAAAGAAGCGCGCAAAAAGGAAGGCTTCAGTTGGATCCAGGAAAATGGCAAAGCGCGCCTGTTCGACGGCCGCACTGGCGATGCTTTCGATCAGGAAGTTGTGGTTGGCTACATCTACATGATGAAGCTCGGCCATCTGGTCGCAGACAAAATCCACGCGCGCGCGGTTGGTCCGTACTCGCTCGTGACGCAGCAGCCGCTCGGTGGCAAGGCGCAATATGGCGGGCAGCGTTTCGGAGAGATGGAAGTGTGGGCGCTGGAAGCCTACGGCGCGGCTTACACATTGCAGGAATTGCTCACCGTGAAGTCTGACGACGTGCAGGGCCGCACGCGCATCTACGAATCCATCGTCAAAGGCGACAACTCGCTCGAAGCGGGCACGCCTGAATCTTTCAACGTGCTGATTAAGGAAATGCAAAGCCTCGGTCTCGACGTCAAAGTCGGCGGTCAGGCCCCGAGCAGTTTCCTCGAAAACGTGGCTTAAATTTAAGATCGACAATCATATTTGGAGAATAAATGAACGAACATTCCTGGCGTGAGTTAGTTGGCGAAGAGCGCCCCGTGGGCTTCGATCAAGTTGCCATCGGCGTCGCCTCGAGCGACACGATGCGCTCCTGGAGCAAAGGCGAAGTCAAAAATCCGGAGACAATTAATTACCGCACCTTTAAGCCGGAAAAGGGCGGCCTTTTTTGCGAGCGAATTTTTGGACCGACCCGCGATTGGGAATGCTCATGCGGAAAATACAAGCGGATCAAACATAAGGGCGTCATTTGTGACCGCTGCGGCGTGGAAGTCACGCTGGCGCGGGTTCGTCGCGACCGGATGGGCCATATCGAACTGGCCGTGCCGGTTTCCCACATCTGGTTTTATAAATGCATGCCCTCGCGTCTCGGACTCATGCTCGACATGAGTGCGCGCCAGCTCGAGCGCGTCATCTATTATGAAGACTACATCGTCATCGATCCGGGCAAAACGCCGCTACAAAAAACGCAGCTTTTGAACGAAGTCGAATACCGCGAAGCGCAAGAGCAATATGGCGAGGGTTTCCTCGCCGGAATGGGTGCGGAAGCGGTGAAAAAATTGCTCGCGGAGATCGATCTTAACAAGCTCAACAAAGAGCTGGAGCAGGCGATGGGTGCCACCAAGAGCAAGCAGATTCGTAAAAAACTGGCGAAACGGCTTAAGCTCATTCAAGGCTTCCAAAATTCCCACGCCCGGCCTGATTGGATGGTTCTCGATGTTCTCCCGGTCATCCCGCCGGATTTGCGGCCGCTGGTTCCGCTCGAGGGCGGACGATTCGCCACGTCGGACCTGAACGATCTTTATCGCCGCGTCATCAACCGCAACAATCGTCTCAAAAATTTGCTCCAACTTAAGACTCCCGACGTGATCATTCGCAACGAAAAGCGAATGTTGCAGGAAGCGGTTGACGCTTTGTTCGACAACGGCCGGCACGGCCGCGCCGTGACCGGCGCGGGCAATCGTCCACTCAAATCGCTGAGCGACATGCTCAAGGGCAAGGGCGGGCGGTTCCGCCAAAACCTGCTCGGGAAACGCGTCGATTACTCGGGGCGTTCCGTCATCGTCATCGGTCCGGAATTAAAACTGCATCAGTGCGGTCTGCCGAAGAAAATGGCACTGGTTTTGTTCGAACCGTTCATCATCCGGCGGTTAAAAGATCTCGGTTATGTGCACACTGTGCGGAGCGCGAAAAAAATGATCGAGCGCCAGACGCCGGAGGTCTGGGACATTCTCGACGAAGTCACCAAAGGGCACCCGGTGTTGCTCAATCGCGCGCCGACGCTGCATCGATTGTCGATCCAAGCGTTTGAACCGCAACTGATCGAAGGCGAAGCGATCCGCATCCACCCACTCGTCTGCACCGCTTACAACGCGGACTTCGACGGCGATCAAATGGCCGTGCACGTGCCGCTCTCCGTAGAAGCTCAAATGGAAGCGCGCATACTCATGCTCGCGCCGAATAACATTTTTTCGCCTTCAAGCGGCAAGCCGATTACTACGCCATCGCAAGACATCACTCTCGGCTGCTATTACCTGACGCAAAACCCGCGGCGCGGCGGCGGAAGTGAGGGCAACGGCCGGCTTCCACTCTTCGTCGATGCCGTCGAAGTGGAATTTGCCATGGCCGAGGGAGGCATTCGAACCCACGACCGCATCCGGATCAAGAACCCGGATTACGGCCAGCAAACGATTTATGGAAACGCCGAGGCCAAGACGATCGAAACGACGGCCGGCCGGGTTATCTTCAATCAGATTTGGCCGAAGCAGCTTGGATTTTTCAACAAGCCCGCCGGCAAGAAGCAACTGAGCGACATCATCTGGCGCTGCTACCAAACCGCTGGCCCGGCCGAGACGGTCGCCACGTTGGACAAATTAAAGGAGCTTGGGTTCACCGAAGCGACCAAGGCCGGTCTCTCGATTGGAATTTCGGACATGATTATTCCGAAGGAGAAACAGGCTGAGCTCGAAAATGCTTACAAGCAAATCCGGCAGGTCGAGCAGCAGTATCGCAAAGGCATTATCACGGACGGCGAGCGTTACAACAAGATTATCGACATTTGGACGCACGCTGGAGACGAAATTTCCAGCGTCATGTTCCGGACTCTCGAACACAACGAGGGACGCAAGGAATTGAATCCGGTGTATCTGATGGTCGATTCCGGAGCGCGCGGTAATCGTCAGCAGGTGCGTCAGCTCGCCGGCATGCGTGGATTGATGGCGAAGCCTTCCGGTGAAATTCTCGAGCACCCAATCACTTCGAACTTTCGCGAGGGACTCAGCGTGCTGGAGTACTTCATCTCCACCCACGGCGCGCGCAAGGGTCTGGCTGACACCGCGCTCAAAACGGCGGACTCCGGTTATCTCACCCGCAAGCTGGTCGATGCGGCGCAGGACGTGATTATCAACGAGGCAGATTGCGGGACTGTAAACGGCATCGTTGTGCGCTCGATTTACGAGGGCGACGAGGAAGTTGTCGATCTTGCCACACGCATTATCGGCCGCGTCAGTTGCGAGGCGATTGCGGACCCGGTGGAAAAGAAAAAGAAAATCGTCAAAGCGAATCAACTCGTTGATGAAAAGATCGCCGCGGAACTTCAGCGCATCGGTGTGGAGCAACTCAAGATTCGCTCGGTGCTGACTTGTGAATGCGGCCGCGGCGTTTGCGCCATGTGCTACGGACGCAATCTCGCGACTGGCCAGTTTGTCAAACTTGGCGAAGCAGTCGGCATCATCGCCGCACAATCGATCGGCGAGCCGGGCACGCAGTTGACCATGCGGACGTTTCATATCGGCGGCACCGCCAGCCAAACCTTCAAGCAGCCGATCATCAAGGCGAAGAACGATGGCACGATTCGCTTCAATGATCTGCGCACCGTGCAAGCGCTCGATGGCAGCTGGATCGTCTTGAACAAAAACGGCTCAATCAGCGTGCACAACGCCGAGGGCCGCGAGCTCGAACGCTACAATGTTGTGATCGGTTCAGTGATTTCGAAGAAGGACGAGTCGCCGGTTAAAAAGGGCGAAACCTTCGTGCAATGGGACCCGTACAACGTGCCGATTCTGACCGATAAGAGCGGCAAAATTGAATTCCGCGATATGATCGCGGGCGTGACGATCAAGCGTGATGTCGATGAAGCAACCGGCCTCATGGGCACGGTGATTATCGAGCACAAGGAGGATTTGCATCCGCAAATCGTCATCGTGGGCGACAAGAAAGAAGTGCTGGCGAACTATTCCATTCCCGCCGGTGCGCATGTGATCGTCGAAGAAAATCAAAAAATTCGTGCGGGCGCATTGCTGGCCAAGACGCCGCGAAAAGTGGCGAAAACGAAAGATATCACCGGCGGTCTGCCGCGTGTGGCCGAACTGTTCGAGGCGCGGCGACCGAAAGACGCCGCCGAGATCGCCAAGATCGATGGCGTCGTCGAGATGGGTGGAACTGTGCGCGGAAAACGGCGTCTTATTTTGAAGGACCCGGAGATCGGTTCCGAGGAAGAACATCTCATTCCGCTCACCAAGCACATCATTGTTTTTAAAGGCGATTTTGTGAAGAAAGGCCAGCAGCTTACCGAAGGGCCGGTTGTTCCGCATGAAATTCTTGAGGTCTGCGGGCCGCAGGATTTACAGGAACATTTGGTCAACGAAGTGCAGGAAGTTTATCGGCTGCAAGGCGTGGAGATTAACGACAAGCACATCGAGATCATCGTGCGTCAGATGCTGCGCAAGGTGAAGATTACCGATCCCGGTGACACTTCATTGCTCTGGGGTGATCAAGTCGACCGGCTTGACTTTGAAGCGGAGAACCAGCGCGTGGTTGAGCAAGGCGGCAAACCGGCCGAAGCCACGCCGGTGCTCCTCGGCATCACCAAAGCTTCGCTGGAAACCGACAGCTTTATCTCGGCCGCGTCCTTCCAGGACACGACCCGTGTGCTCACCGAAGCGGCCACGCTTGGCAAAGTCGATCGTCTCCGCGGATTTAAAG
This sequence comes from Verrucomicrobiota bacterium, assembly GCA_003219195.1. Lineage (GTDB taxonomy): Bacteria > Verrucomicrobiota > Verrucomicrobiia > Chthoniobacterales > UBA10450 > UBA10450. The sequence goes on along the minus strand of QHPX01000147.1, from coordinate 45,694 downwards.
AAAACGTGATCATGGGCCACTTGATCCCGGCAGGGACGGGATTCCCCGCGCACCGTGAGATCAAGCTTGTCGAGAAGGGTGAACCGATTGGCGCCGCGGTCATGGAAGAAGCCGAACCGCAACCAGCGATCGGGTAAATATTGCTTGGTAGGGCGAGACAAGCCTGCTCTGAGTGAAGTCGAATGAGTCGAGCCGACAAATTTAACCTGTGACAATTCTTTGGCTCCGCAAAGCGGCGCCCTACCGATAGACTGATGTCGATCGTGACGAAAACCGGCGACAAAGGCGAAACCTCGCTTATGTACGGGCGCCGGCTTTCGAAGGCCAATCCGCGCGTCGACGCTTATGGCTGCGTCGATGAGCTGAATGCCGCGCTTGGTTTCGCGCGGTCGATTTGCAGTGAAAAATTTGTTTCGGAGCGCATTTTCGCTGTGCAAAAAGAATTAATCATCCTGATGGGTGAACTCGCCACTGCACCGCAAGATCGACAACGTTACGTCAAAGAAGGATTTCAGCTAACCAGCGGGGAGATGGTTGATCGAGTCACAGCGATAATTGTCGATCTTGAAAAAGATAAATCGCTTTATCCGAAAGACTGGGTGATTCCCGGCGCAGTCCCCGTTTCCGCTGCGCTTGATTTCGCTCGGACAACTTGCCGGCGGGCTGAGCGACGTGTCGCGATGTTGATTGTCGATGAAAAAGATTTCAACCCAGAGATTTTGCGCTATCTCAATCGCCTTTCCGACCTTTGCTGGATCCTTGCGCGCTATGCCGAGAAATCGTCCGGGAACCGTAAATCGGGGACACCGAATGCCTAACATTCTGTTTGCCTTTATTCTGGGCGTATAGCATCTTTCCTGTCCCGCGGCGGCACCTTCGCCGGCGCGTTTTTCTTTTATGGGGAATACGACAGAACTAGTACCTGAGCTTCTCGAGGCGGGCGTGCATTTCGGTCACCAGACGAAGCGCTGGAACCCGAAGATGAAGCCTTACATTTTCGAAAAACGAAACCAGATCTACATCATCAACCTGGATGAGACCGTCCAACAATTGCATCGCGCGACAGAGTTTCTCCAGGAAGTGACGCGCCGCGGCGGCAAAATTTTGTTCGTTGGTTGTAAAAAGCAGGCGCAGGAAGCGGTGAAGGAAGCGGCGGTGGCTTGCGGACAATTTTATGTGAACCAACGCTGGCTCGGCGGCACTTTGACCAACCTGTCGACGATCCGCAAGAGCATTGGACGATTGAAGTTCATCGAGGAGATCGAGCATTCGCCTGATTACAAAAAGATGGGCAAACAGGAGCTGGCCGCGCTCAATCGCGAGGCCGCGAAACTCCGGCGCAATCTCGATGGCATACTCGAGATGTCGCAGTTACCCGACGCGATGATCGTGATCGACACGACTCGCGAACAAAATGCGGTCAATGAAGCGCGCCGCCTCGGGATTCCGGTCGTTGCCATTGTCGACACCAATTCGGATCCTGAAATGGTCGATTACCCCATCGCGGGAAACGACGACGCGATCCGTGCCATTCGCGTGATACTTCAAAAACTGGTCGACGCCATTGTTTCGGCCAGCGGCGAAGCGCGAATTCGCGAGCGAGTCGAGATGGCGGGCGTTTCCGCGTGATCGGCGGGGAAGATTCTCGATCTTAGCGTTTCGTTCGTTTTTGAAATTTCGGTTCCAATGAAAGCAATGGTAGATGTTGATCCACAACTGGTAAAAAAACTGCGCGAAAAAACTAACGCGGGCATGATGGATTGCAAGCGCGCGCTGGCCGAAGCGGGCGGCGATTTGGAAAAAGCGGAGACGATTTTGCGCACCAAAGGGATTGCGGGCGCGGGCAAGAAAGCATCACGCGCAACTAGGGAAGGGATCGTCGCGTCCTACATTCATTTACAAGGGAAAGTGGGCGTGCTCGTCGAAGTAAACTGCGAGACGGATTTCGTGGCACTGAACGCATGATTTACCAGGCGCAGGTGAAAGACAAACCGGCCAGCGTCGTGAATAAAATTGTCGATGGAAAACTGGACAAATTCTACAGCACCGTTTGCCTGGTCGAGCAGGGTTTTATCAAAAATCCGGATCAGACGATCAGCGACCTGGTAAAATCAAAGATCGCCGAGTTGGGCGAAAACATCGTGATCCGGCGTTTTACGCGCTATCTCGTGGGCGAGCCGCTCCCTGCGGAAGCGTAGAAGAGTTCGCCCTGTAGCAGCAGTCGGCGCTTGCCCTGAGCGAGGTCGAATGGAACCGTCGCTCGGTAGATCGACAATCGACACTCATAGAGCGCCGCTACAGAATTTGATGGGACTGAAGACTTACATAGCGAAACGCGATTTTTCGAAAACAGCTGAGCCAAAAGGCGGCAAGCCGTTGCCAAAAAAAGTGAAAGGCGCATCGCGATTCGTCATTCAGAAACATGATGCCAGCCGGTTGCATTACGATTTTCGGCTGGAGATGGACGGCGTGCTGAAATCGTGGGCCGTTCCGAAAGGTTTGCCTTGGGCGCAGGGCGAGAAACATCTCGCCGTCGAAGTGGAGGATCATCCACTCGAGTACGCGACTTTCGAAGGGATTATCCCGGAGGGGGAGTACGGCGGCGGCACGGTAATGGTGTGGGACCGCGGCAACTATTATGTCTACGGCGAGCAGCCGGTGAAATCGCTGCGCGAAGGCAAACTGCATCTCGTGCTGGAAGGCGAGAAAGCAAAGGGCGAATGGACGCTTGTCCGCATCCGCAGCGAGGAAGGTAAAAACCAGTGGTTGATCTTGAAGACCGGAGCGAGCGCGAAGCCGCTTTCGAAAAAGCGCGAAGATGAATCGGTCAAAACCAGCCGCACCATGAAAGAGATTGCCGACGAACACGACGCCGAGTGGGAATCGAATCGTGAGGAAAAGGACGCCAGCGCAAGATCGACTTTGAAAGCACGCATCAAGGCGACGCTTAAAAAAAAAGAAAACGTAGGGCGCGATAACGCCCGTCCAGCTCGAACCCGAACGCGTCGCGAAGGTAGGGACGCCGCGCTACGGCGTCCAGGACATCGCAGCGCGATGTCTCTACCAGAATTACCATCCGCGAAGCCGCGCTTCATCGAGCCGATGAAACCGCGGCGCATGGAAGAACCGCCTCCTAACGGAGATTGGATTTACGAACTCAAATTCGACGGCATCCGCGCGATCGCGGTGAAAGACGGCAGCAAAGTGAATTTGATTTCGCGAAACGAGAATGAACTGCGCACGCGTTTTCCCGAAATCGCCGATGCAGTGAAGAAATTGTCGACCCAGGAATGCGTGATCGACGGTGAAGTTGTCGCGCTTGACGGAAAAGGCCGTTCATCGTTTCAACTTTTGCAGGCGCTCGACCCGGAAGGAAGAAAAGCGCCGGTCCGTTTTTACGTTTTCGATTTGCTCCAGCTCGACGGAAAGAGCTTGATCAAACTGCCGCTCGCGCAGCGCAAGGAACTGCTCGCAAAACTTTGCGAAGGCATCGGTGACCCGATCCGCTTTTCCGGCGAGATCGGCAGCGACGCGAAATCATTGCTGGCCGAAGTAAAACATCGCGGGCTCGAGGGTTTGATCGGCAAACAACGCGACTCGTTTTACGAACCGGGACGCCGCAGCGGCGCATGGATCAAACTCAAATGCGTGAACGAACAGGAATTCGTCATCGGCGGATTCACCCCGCCCGGCGGCTCGCGCAAATATTTCGGCGCGATCCTCGTCGGCTATTACAAAGATCAGCGTCTTCTTTTCGCCGGCAAAGTCGGCTCAGGATTTACCGGAAAGTCATTGTCGATCTTGCATAAAAAATTTCAGAGCCAATCGCGTGACGATTGTCCCTTTGCCGATCTGCCGTCAAAGGAAGGAGGTCAATGGGTGCAAGGCATCACGCCATCGATGATGCGCAAAATGCATTGGATAAACCCCGTCTTCGTCGCGCAAATCAAGTTCGCCGAGTGGACCCGCGACGGAAAACTGCGTCAGCCGGTTTTTCTCGGACTGCGGGAAGACAAAAATCCCAAGGAGGTTATTTGGGAAGCGTGACCTTGGAATCGCATCAGCTCCCTCCGGCTTTGAGTAAAACTATGCTCGCGGCAGAGCGGCGCTCGGTTCTTCGCGTAACTTTTCAGCCCGCGGCGGCGGTTTGATTTTGCTGAAGATGATCCAGACGCCGGCGAGGACGAAGCCGGCGCCGAGCAGCGACCAAAGGGAGAAGGTTTCACCGCCAAGAAACCATCCAAAGGCGACCGCGCCGGGCGGCGTGATGAGGGAGATGGTTTGTAGATTTGTTACGGTCATGCGCGGCAAGAGCCAGTAGAGAAGGAGAAAGGTCAGCGCCGATCCGATCACCGCCAGATAAAGCAGGCAGAACCACGCTGTTGCGCTCCAGTGGAACCGGACCGGGTTGCCATCGACGGCGAACCCGAGCGCGATCAACGGAATGATGCCGAAGAACATTTGCCACGCCGCAATCATGGCCGGGGCAAGCTCGAGGGCGCGCCGTTTCAAAAGCACATTTGAGTATGCCGCGCCAGCCGCCCCTAACACAATGCCCAGGCCGCCCCAGAACGCCAGCATGCCGCTGCGGTTGAGCAAGCGGCCGCAGATAAGCGCGACGCCGCCGAGGGCGAGCAATGCGCCAGCCAAGCGTTGCCAGCGCATCGGCTCCTCCGGCAGAAGCAGATGGGCGAAGAGCATTCCGAAGATCGGGATGGTGGCCTGCAACACCGCCGCCAAACCGGATGACACATACTTTTCGCCCCAAAAGAGCAGGGGATAATTTAAGGCGAACATAAGCAGTCCAGTAAAGCCGAGCAGGCAGTAGTCCGACCGGCGGGCCGGCAGCAGGCGCACGCGACCGATCGAGACGGCCATGAGCACCGCGACGGCGATGACAAACCGGATTGCGACGAAAGAAATCGGTGGCAGATCGCGTAGTCCGACTTTGATGGCCAGCCAGGTGGAACTCCAGACGACGCACAGGACGGCGTAGGCGGCGACGATGGCGAGCTTTCGCTGACCCGGCATCGCTTACCAGCGCACCAGTGGGTCGATATTGCAACCCAGTGTTTCGAAAGAACAACTAGCGCGAGACGCGAGACGTCGCCACTGCTGATTGCGTCTTGTTCCAAAGGCGAGTTGCGTTACCGTGGTCGCAGATGAAAGCGAAAGTGATTGTGACGCCGAAAAAAACCGTGCTCGATCCGCAGGGCAATGCGGTGCGGGATGCAATGCGGCACCTCGGAATGCCGGAGGTGCGCAATGTGCGGATCGGGAAATATCTCGAGATCGATCTGGATGGAAAAAATGTCGATCTTGAAAAGCGTTTAGATGATCTCTGCCGCGATCTGCTGTCGAATCCGGTGATCGAAGAGTATTCCATTGAGAGATTGAGCGAGTGAATGAATCAACTGTTGAATTGTTGAATCGCTAAATAACTCGATGAAAGCGTTGCGATATTTTTTCTGCGTCGTGCTTCCACCGGTGGCGGTGCTGATGACAGGCCGGCTCGGCAGCTTCCTGCTCAGCATCATCTTAACCTTGCTCGGGTGGATTCCGGGAATTATTCACGCCTGCCTGGTGGTGAACGATTATCATGAGGAGCAGCGCGCCGCCCGCTACGCCATCGCTCGTTAGATCGACATGAAGTTCGCCGTCATCCAATTTCCTGGTTCGAATTGCGATCAGGACTGCATCGCTGCCATCAACGGCATTGCGGGCTTGCATGCCGAATATGTTTGGCACAAGGAAACCTCGCTGCGCGATTTTGACGCGATTGTACTGCCGGGCGGATTTGCCTATGGCGACTATCTGCGCTGCGGCGCCATCGCGCGCTTCTCGCCGATCATGCGGGCAGTGGTGAGCGACGCGCGCGCCGGCAAACTCGTGCTTGGCACCTGCAATGGTTTCCAGATCCTGTGCGAAGCGGGTTTGCTTCCCGGCGCGCTCGTGCGCAACCGCTCACTGCGGTTCGTTTGCGAAATGGTGACCACGCGAGTTGAAGTCGCTAATTCACCGTTCATGCATGGCTGTTCAGAAGGGACACTCTTACGACTTCCCATCGCGCACGGCGAAGGTTGTTTCTTCGCGGACCCGGAAACGCTGCGACAACTCAACAGAGATCGACAAGTGATCCTGCGCTACTCGGACCGGCAGGGCCGCATCGTTCCCGAAGCAAATCCAAATGGTTCGATTGAAAACATCGCCGGGATTTGTAATCACGAGCGGAACGTCTTCGGATTAATGCCGCACCCGGATCGCGCAAGCGATGCCCGCCTGGGCAGCGCGGACGGCGCGAAAATCTTCCGCTCGATGATGGAGACGATAAACGCGAATCGCGCAGAGGCTGGCTCTGGCCCGGCGAAACAAGTCGCTTGAGCCTTTTCGTTACTGGAACCGATACCGGAGTGGGCAAGACTCACACGGTCATCCAGCTTTTGCGTTTGCTGCGCGCCTCGGGAGCGCGCTGCGTCGGTATGAAACCAATTTGCTGCGGAGACCGTCGCGACGCTGAGCTTTTATTGGCGGCCGGCAGCGGGGGACTAACAATCGACGAGATTAATCCCGTCTGGCTAAAAACTCCGGTCGCGCCACTTGCCGCGGCGCATATCGAACACGTCAAGATCGACATCGAACATATCATGGCCGCTCTTCGCACTCTTCAGGATCGGGTGGAGCATGTCGTCGTGGAAGGAGTTGGCGGCTGGCTCGTGCCAATCGGTGCCGATTACTTTGTGAGTGATCTGGCAGTGGAGATGAAATTGCCAGTGCTGGTGGTCGCGCAGAACCGGCTCGGTTGTCTAAATCACACGGCGCTAACCATACGCAGCATCGCCGACCACGGTCTTTTCTGTGCCGGAGTCGTTTTGAATGAGCTGCCGGGCGCGACCAGCGTCGCGAGCGCAACCAACGCTGACATTTTGCGCGAGATTATTGACGTGCCTCTTCTCTCTCGATTAACGGAAAATATGGATCAACTGCCGCTCGGCTGGTGGGAAACAATGGGTCTTAGCGGGACACCCCGCATGTCTTCGACACAGACACAAGTGTAAATAAAATTGACATAAAAGTGGACTAGTTTCCGCCCCTCCCTCGGAAATGCCCGTGGCATCGCCGTTGCTTAAGTCTGCTGACGATAAACCCTTATTATTATGCTCATACAAAAAACCCTGCATATGAGTCAGTCGCTGGCGGAATGCAAAGCGCGTTTGGCCAGCATCCAATCCTATAAGCGGCAGTTTGTCATGGTGACGAAGGCCACCGTAACCTCATCGAAGACGGTGGATTTTAGCTTTCGCGGTCCCATTGGTTTCGAGGCGCATACGGTGCTCCTGGCAGTCGACAGCGAGTCGCCCGATCAATACGCATTTGAATCGGTGGGCGGCAACATTGATCTGATGGGATTGGTCGATTTTACGGAGATTCGACCAAGCTGCACCGAGATAACGTTGGCTATGCATTACGAGATCAAGAGCAAGCTTTTCGCATGGCTCGACCGGCGTTTCCATTTTATAGACGCGTTCATGACTTCGGAGCTGCGCAGCATTCGTGCACACTTCGAAGGTATTGCGGCGCCGTATCTCGAGCCTGCGTCAATGACGCCAATGTTCGAACCGGCGGCCGCCTAAGTTTAACGGTCTATTGCGCGAAGAGCACGAAGCTCCCAGCTTCGTGCTCTTTTGTTTTATCTGGATCGAGCTTTATTTGATTTGCACCGCGCGTGTCTTGTCGAGTCGCAAGATCTGGCCGGCGCGCAGTGAGAGCACGGTTTTGGGATCGACGATTTTTTTTCCGTCGAGCTGGACGCTGCCTTGCTTAATTAAACGGCTCGCTTCTGTGCGTGATTTTGCGGTGGCGAAGGCGTGCCCATAGGCAGCGATCACGATTGTTACAACGTTTTCATCGCGCGCCGCAAATTCCGGAAGTTCGGCGTCGGCCAGCCGCCTTTTGCTGAAACGCGCGTTCCATTCACCCAATGTTTTCTCCGCAATCGCGGCGGAGTGATAAGTTTCTACAATTTCAAAGGCAAGCTGCTTCTTCGCTTCGAGCGGATTTGCGCCGGCTACAACGGGACGGCCTAGGAGCAGCGGGTAATAGCGCTCCATCAACTCATCGGAGATGCTCATTAACTTTCCAAAGATCTCCGCGGCCGGCTCGTTCACGCCGACGAAGTTGCCGAAGCTTTTGCTCATTTTCCTAGAGCCGTCCAAACCCTCGAGAAGGGGAAGAAGAAATACGACCTGCTGCGCCTGCCCTTCTTCCTTTTGAAAATCGCGGCCGACCAAAATATTGAAGAGTTGATCGGTCCCACCCAGTTCGACATCGGCTTTTACCATGACTGAGTCCCAGCCTTGCATAATCGGATATTGAATCTCGTGGGCGCGGACCGCTTGCCGATTGTCGATCCTTTCGCGGAAATCCTCGCGCTGGAGAATTTGTTGCAGGGTGACGCGGCTGTTCAACCGGATGACCTCTTCAAACGACATCGTTCGAAACCAATCGCCATTGCAAACCGTTTCGGTGCGGACAGGATCGAGAATCTTGAAGGCTTGCTCGCGGTAACTTTCCGCATTGGTCAGCACTTCCTTGTGCGTCAAGTGCGGCCGCGTTGTCGATCGGCCGCTCGGATCGCCGATCATTCCGGTAAAATCGCCGATAATAAGTACCGCCTGGTGGCCGAGATCTTGGAATTGGCGCAGCTTTCGCAAAACGATCGAGTGGCCGAGATGAATATCCGGACTCGTTGGATCGACACCGAGTTTCACGCGCAGAGGTCGGCCGAGCGCCAGTTTTTCGCGCAACTCGACCTCGCTGATGATTTGCGCAGCGCCCGATTTTAACAGTGCGAGCGCTTCATCCGGTTGCATATCCATTACGGAATAGCGCACCGGCCCGGCGCGCTATTTATTTTTATTCAGCAGCTCGCGCACCTGCTCGATGGTCATGGGCGGGTTCTGCCGGTCGAGCGACTTTTGACTTTTGCCTCGATCAAGGAACGGGCGTTCCCCGGCAAAAGTGCGGCGACCGTTGGCCTTTCTGCCTTCTTCGTAGGCATCGCGAACCCCGCGCGAGGTGGGAGCCGGAACCCTGCGGTTTGAATTCGTAATCTGTCGTTGCGAAGAAATGTTCGCCGCATTCGCCCCGCGGAAAGATTGGGAATTGAATTGCCAGGCTGAAAAATCCCGTGTCCCGGCAAAATCCTTCGCGTTCGATTTTCTCTGAACGTAAAATGCGCCAACGGTCGCTCGTTTATCAACCGATACGCCGTCGGCAGCGAATTTTTTCTTTTGAGCTGTGTTCTGCAAAGTCATATCGGGCTTGAGGAGCCGGTCGACCAGCTTGCTTTCCTGATCTTGCGCACGGGCGGCAGGTAGCCAAAGCACTAAACCCAAAAGTAACGCAAGGCTTCGCACGCTAATAAGCTGCCGAAGCGATGGTGTGCTTGTAAAGGAAATTGTCGATGTGACAAATACTGACGAGAGCAAGGCGCACCACGCGCGCCTTTGATTCAGTTGTCTCTCTCAGAGCGCGGAACGCAATCGCCCTGCACCTGCCGGCGGCGCGGCGCGACCATGGAGAATATCGCTCGCACTGACAACTCGGCCGTAGTAGCGCGCGTTGGCCTCTTTTCGCGTTCCAATGACTGCGCCTTCCAGCGATATGCCGGCGAACAGACCTTTGCTCCGGCTGTATGTGTAAATAGCCGCGGTTGGAGTGACGTCTGCCTCCGCGGCGCGACCCACCGGGCCAGCCGCTGCGCTTACATCGGCGCCGATGGTGACATTCCCTCCGCGCGAGAACGCACGCACCGCATCCCAGTTATTGAGGACGATGACAAAATCGGTCATCTCAGCGCCGATCTGCAAGCCCCAGCCAGCGCCGCCCGTGCCGACGAATGACGGGCCAGACCAGCCGTGACCTGTTCTTGCCACGACCACGCCGTGTCCACCTTTGGCGCTAAAAATGAAGCCTGCTTTCACGACCGACATCACCGCAAGGCCGCGCGCGTGACGTAGAACGCTCCGCGGAATCTGATGCTCCGGCAGCGCTCTGAATTCACGGATGATTGAGGCGGAATGATCGACAATTTCCTGTTCCGTCGCGGCACGAACTGATGCGAGCGCAAGGGGAACGATGGCGAGAATTGCAAATAATTTTTTCATCATAGTACAACTACGTTCGCTCTTCCTGCGCTGAACGGACGTGTGGGCGAAAGAGTTTGCTAGACTTCTCATTCACTAAGATTTGCGTAAAACTTGGGCGATCACGCAGAAAAAAGGCGGCCGGCTGCGATTATCAAAATGCATTCTTTCATCGACAACGAGGATGACGTGGCTTTCATGCGCGAAGCCTTGCGACTGGCCTGGAAAGCATACGGCGCCGATGAGGTACCGGTTGGCGCTGTAGTTGTGCGCGCGGGGAAAATAATCGCCCGCGCTTACAACCAGGTTGAGCTGTTAAAGGACGCGACGGCCCACGCGGAGATGCTGGCGTTAACGCAAGCCGAAGCCGCCGTCGGAGACTGGCGGCTCGTGGACTGTGATCTCTACGTTACGAAGGAGCCGTGCGTCATGTGCGCCGGAGCACTTGTGCACGTGCGAATACGGCGTGTCATCTTCGGCTGTCCCGATCCCAAGGCCGGCGCAGCCGGCAGCACGATGAATTTATTGCAAACGCAAGTGCTTAACCACCGCTGCGAGATCACTCCGGGTGTTCTGCAAAATGAATGCGCGGCCATCCTGCAGAGTTTTTTTCAAAAAAAGCGAAATCTGAAATCTGACTTTTGATCTCTGATTGAGTGGCTGCCTCGCTAGGACTCGAATACAGCTGGCTGCTTGTTGGGTTCGGCAACTTTACTGATTGCTAAAGACTATTCGCGGAGCAAGTTTGCTCACCTTGTCCTGCGCGCTCACCTTCTGCGGCCCGCAGTACGCGCTTCAATTAGCATCGAGAGAGCGCGGAATTGATTCGAGTGAATTGTCTCGACTAAACCGTCGCCCGGGTTTTGCCTCTCATTCTAATAGGCTGCCGAGATGAGATGAAGGTGCTAGGATCTTGGCTCGCGGTTAGCAAGCGAGAACGAACCCGTTGCCTCAGAATCTTTTGCCTTGCAAACTCCCTTCTGGTAGGCTCGTAGACAAGGTCGCCCCTGAATTCCCCTGGGCTGTTCATTCTGCAATATGCCTCAAGACGGCACCGAACATCGCAAGCTCGCCGCGATCATGTTCACGGACATGGTCGGCTACAGCGCTCTCGCGCAACGGAACGAGGCGTTCGCACTTGAGTTGCTCGAGGAACACCGCCGACTCCTGCGCTCAGTTTTTCCAAAACATCACGGCTCTGAAATCAAGACAATTGGAGATGGTTTCTTGGTCGAATTTTCCAGCGCCTTGGCGGCAGTGCAATGCGGGATTGAGATTCAAGAGATGATTGCAAAGAGAAATTCCGCCAATCCACCGCAAGGGATATTCGAGGTTCGTATCGGAATTCATGCGGGCGATGTTGTCCGTCGTGATGACGACGTGATTGGCGATGGCGTCAACATTGCTGCTCGCATCGAACCATTGGCCGGAGCGGGCGGCATTTGTATTTCCCAGCAGGTCTTCGACCAGGTGGAGAATCGCCTTGCCAACTCGCCGAAAAGGATGGGGCAGGTGAAACTCAAGAATATGATGCGGCCTCTGGAGGTTTATTGGGTTGGATACGAGGGCGCAGCGTCCGGTCCACCGGATCTCGTGCGAGCCAACAAATCTTCTGAGACTCAGAAATCGATTGCCGTCTTGCCTTTCCTAAGTATGAGCTCAGACCCGGAGAACGAGTATCTGAGCGACGGTCTGACAGAAGACCTGATAATGGCGTTTTCACGATTGAAGGGGTTACGCGTGCCTGCCCGGACTTCAAGCTTTGCGTTCAAGGGGAGGAATGAGGATATCCGCCGGATCGGCCAGCAACTGAATGTGAACACGATTTTGGAGGGCAGTGTGCGCAAAGTTGGCAGCCGGCTGCGCATAACGGCCCAACTGATTAATGTGGCTGAAGGCGATCATCTGTGGTCCCAAACGTTCGATCGCGAAATGCAGGAGGTCTTTGCCATTCAGGATGAGATTACGCGCGCAATTGTGCAGGCCCTTGAGATGCAACTGATTGGCGCAGGCGATCAACCGTTGCCGAAACACGGCACTTACAACACTGACGCCTACCAGCTTTACCTCCAGGGCAAGTATCACTTTTATAAGTTTACCGGGGAGGGCTTCAAGCGCTGCATCGAATGTTGCAAAAAAGCTCTCCAAATCGAACCCAGCTATGCGCTGGCTTATGCTGCTTTATCACTCTGTTATCAAACCGCCTGGTTCTATGGCTATCTCTCGTTTGAAGAAAAGCTCGCTGCCATCGGTCCTCACGATCAGGCCGCAGAAAAGGCGGTAGAACTCAATCCGAACCTGGCTGAAACTCAGACTGCTTTAGCTATTGTAACATGTTGGAACGTGAGGGACTGGTCAAGGGCTGAAGACTGCTTCAAACAAGCCATCAAGCTTAACCCGAACTACGTCACCGCTCACGAGCATTACGCTGGTTTCTTAGCATGCATGAGGCGGACCGACGAAGCCATAACCCATGCGCGCTTGGCGCAACAGCTCGATCCCTTATCCCCCATGATTGTTATGCACACAGGATTGGCCTATTTGTTCATTCACCGCTATGATCTGATGCTCGCACAGGCCCAAACATTATTTGATCTGGACTCAAACTTCTTTGGGACCTATTGGATCTCGGGATTGGCTCATTGGGGTCAGGAAATGCGCGAAGCTGCCATCGCAGACTTGCGCAAAGCAGTCATGCTGGGAGGAGGTCCTGTTCAGTTAGCCGATCTTGGATGCCTGCTGGGTCGGTTGGATCGGAAGGCCGAAGCTCAACGGGCTCTCGAAGATTTGGCCGAACTCGGAAAGCGGACGTATGTCCAGCCCGCTTATCTGGGCTTCGTTCATGCAAGTTTAGGCAATCACGATGAAGCCTTTGCTTGTTTTGAGCAAGGCTTGGAACACGAAAACGCTAGCGTAGCGTGGATCCGGGAATACTGCATCTTTGCCGGTTTGGACCGCTTGCGTGCCGACCCACGATTCCCGGCGTTGCTTAAAAAAATCGGGATCGAACCATGAGCGCCAACACCGAACATCGCAAGCTCGCTGCGATCATGTTCACCGGCATGGTCGGCTACAGCGCGCTGGCGCGGGAGATCCTTGGAGAACGCAGTGGACTTCTGCTCATCCGCGACGTATGGCTGCCTCGCTAGGACTCGAACCTAGACAAAGAGATCCAGAATCTCTGGTGCTACCATTACACCACGAGGCAATGAGCGAAAAAATTAAGACCGATTTGCGCTGCCGACAAGTTAGCCTAATTCCGTTCGCGGCGCGATTTACGCGGCTGGAGTTTTCGCGCCGAGCAAGATCTCAGCGCCTTCGCGAGCGCCTTCGACTTCCAATGGCTTCCCGCTCTTCGCCACCAGCGCGCGCGCGTGTTCCACCATTTTATCGATCATCTGGTCGTCATGATTCGGATCGTGATGGAAAAGCAGGAGCTTGCGAACATCTGCATCAAGCGCCAACGAAACAACGCTGCTGAGTGAGCTATGGCCCCAACCGATATGCTGCGTGTACTCCTCGTCCGTATATTGTGTATCCAGGATCGCCAGGTCGCTGCCTTGAATAAACTCGACCATCTTTGTGCGCTCGGCAGTAGCGAAATCGCGCGCTTCGTCCTCGCCGATTCCATCGCGCGAGGCCAATTGCAGCTTGAGCTGCTCATAAGGTTCATTGTCGGGAAAGTAGGCGATTGACCCCGAGCTTGTGAAAAGACGGTAACCCGCGCAAATGCCCGGATGATTAGCGAACTTGGAGCGCACCTCGACGTTTCCGATTTGAAACTCCATCTCCTTCAGTTCCTCAATTGCCAGGTGGCTCGGGAGTTCGCGTAAGCTCACCGGGAAAAACGGGGTCTCCATTTGGCTGGCCAGGATCTTTGCCAAACCAGCGCGAGCTCCTTCATAACCCAAAACGCGGATGAGGTTTTTCTGATTGTAAGCGGGAGAAAAAAAAGGCAGGCCCTGGATATGGTCCCAGTGAGTGTGTGTAATCAAAAGAGTCAACTTCATCGAGCGAGGTCCAAATTCTTTGTCCAAAGCGAGACCGAGCAGGCGAATGCCGCTGCCGGCATCGAGAATAATGATCTCGCCATCGGCGCGCACCTCCACGCAGCTAGTGTTTCCGCCATAACGGACTGTGTTCTTTCCGGGAACCGGAATTGAACCGCGAACGCCCCACAGTCTTATTCGCGCAGGCATCGACTCACCTTCGGCCGCAGATTTTGGTTTGGGACGGCGCGGCATCTCGGGCAGAAGTCGGTCGATCGTGCTGGAGAGCAGTTCCCACGTTATCGGCTTAAGCAAATATTCGTCGGCGCCGGCTTGGAGCGCACTGGTTCGATCGACTCCATAATCGCGGCCCGACACGACGATGATCTTCGTTGGTTGAAGCTGCTCCCGGATAGTGCGGCAAACCTGAAAACCATTCGATTTTGGCATCAACAAATCACACAGGATAAGCTCCGGCCGATTGCGCAACGCCAGCTCGAGTCCGGCGTCGCCGTCATTCGCTTCCAGGACCTTCCAATCTTCGCGTACGAAAAGACCGGCGATCGCGCGCCGGCTTTCGGCATCGTCTTCGATGATTAAGACGCGAGGCATGCGTGCAGGCTGATTGGCGCCTTTATTTAAAGCAAGCTCGAACCAAAGGCACCAGGGCCTTTTCTCCAGCGCAGTTCCGGTTGCAAATTGATTTCCGCCGGAGAGACGTCGAAGCCAACCGAACGCAGTAAATAAGAAACGCCTTCGCGGCTTTCCATCGTTTCCTTCAGGCTGCGTGCAAACAGCTCGATATATTCCTTGTAAGATTCCAGTGCGAGCTTGCCTTCGGCGAAATGTTCCGCCAGCGCGTCGTCGTGATAATCGATCAGATCGATCAGCGCACGCCGCAAATCGAGCCGCAATTTCGGATCGATCACGACTTTAAATGGCGTCGCGGCCGGGTCGGCCTTGGCGAGACTTTGCTTTCTCGCGCCGGTTTGCTCGGTTGCGACGATCTGGAAATCACGATTCTCCGCCATGTCGATCTTGCCGATTGTCGATCTTAACAGATATCGATCTTTGTTAAAAGAAAATCGGAATGATCAGGATCGCGACGATATTTGCCACCTTGATCATCGGATTGATCGCGGGACCGGCGGTGTCCTTGTAAGGGTCGCCCACCGTATCGCCGGTCACTGCGGCAGCGTGCGCGAAGGAACCTTTACCGCCAAGATTTCCTTCCTCGATAAATTTTTTCGCGTTGTCCCAGGCGCCGCCTCCGGACGTCATGGCGATCGCGACAAATAATCCGGTCACGATCGTGCCGACGAGCAAGCCGCCGAGCACGACCGGGCCGAGCTGTGGGATGATCGCAACCGCGACGACAAAGACCAACGGCAACAGCGCCGGAATGATCATCTCGCGCAGCGCCGCTTTCGTCACGATATCAACGCAAGTGCCGTACTCGGGTGTGTCTTGCCCGGTCAAAATTCCCGGCTTGGCCTGCAATTGGCGGCGCACCTCAAGCACGACCGCGCCGGCCGCTTTTCCCACCGCATCCATGCTAAACGCTGTGAAGATAAACGGCAGCAGTCCGCCGATAAAAAGTCCGATGATCACCTTCGGTTCCGTGAGCGAGAATTGAAACGTAAACACGTCGCCCCGCGCGGTCACGTGATCGCGCAGTTCTTCGACATACGATCCAAACAAAACGAGCGCCGCCAACCCGGCCGAAGCGATCGCGTAGCCTTTCGTCACCGCTTTCATCGTGTTGCCGACCGCGTCCAGCTCGTCGGTGACCGCGCGAATTTCTTTCGGCAGGTTGCTCATCACCGCGATGCCGCCCGCGTTGTCCGTGATCGGACCGAATGAATCGAGCGAGATGATGATTCCGGCCATGGATAACATCGACATCACTGCGATGGCGATTCCATAGAGCCCGGCGAAATGAAAGCTGAGTAGAATGGCGATTCCGATGAATCCGACTGGCAACGCCGTCGCATGTTGTCCGACCGCGAGCCCAGCGATGATGTTTGTGGCGTGGCCGGTTTCGGATGCGCGCGCAATTTTCTGCACCGGCCGATAGCGCATCGAGGTGTAGTAGTTTGTGATCACCACCACGACCGCGGTCATGACCAGACCAATCACCGAAGCGAAGTAAAGTTGAGTGGGTGTTCGCAACAGTCCACCGACTGTGATTCCGTTTGGAAAAAGACGGTGCGTCGCCGGCCAAAACAAAATGGCGGACACCAGTGCGCTTGCTCCCACCGCACCCATCAGCATGCTGGCCGGTTTGCCGTTGGCGACGTTGACAAACAGAACTCCCAAGATCGCGCCCAGCACGGAAATGCCGCCGAGGACAAATGGATAAATGATCGCGGCGGGCTCCGCCGCGAGCGTGAGCGCGCCCACCAGGATCGCGCCAATCAGGCTGACTGCGTACGTTTCAAAAACATCCGCCGCCATGCCCGCGCAATCGCCCACGTTATCGCCCACGTTGTCCGCGATCGTTGCCGGATTGCGCGGATCGTCTTCCTCCAGGCCCTTCTCGATCTTTCCCACCAGATCGGCGCCGACATCCGCCGCCTTCGTATAAATGCCGCCGCCGAGTCGCGCGAACACGCTGATCAAACTTGCGCCCAACGCCAATCCAACCAGGCTTCGTACCGCCATGTCATGCCCGACCAGCTTTCCCGCGATTGTGTAAAAGATCGAGACCGCGAGCAGCGCAAGACCAACCACCAGCAAGCCGGTCACCGCCCCGCCGTTGAACGCGATGCGCAACGCCGCCGTGCGGGACTGACTGGCGGCCTGCGTCGTGCGCACATTTGCGATCACGGCGATACGCATGCCAATGAAACCGGCCGAAAGGGAGCAGAACGCGCCGATTACAAACCCAATCGCCGTCGGATGATCTTTGAAAATGAAGAGGAGAATGAAAATGACAACCGCGATTGCGCTGATCGTGACGACCTGCCGGTTCAGGTATGCTTTCGCGCCTTCCTGCACCGCCGCCGAAATTTGCTGCATGCGCTCATTGCCGGCCGACTTTCGAATGACTGCCGTGATTAGGAAAAATGCGAAGGCCAGTCCGATGGCCGCGCACAACATCGACAAGTGCACGCCGGAATCGAGAAGAGAGAAGGCAAGAACTATCGTGATCATTGCGCAATAAAGCGCACGACTTTATGAAGAATTGGCCCGCTGGCAAAGGCTAACTTCGCAACGCGGCCAAAGCGCGATTGTCGATCTTGTCGTCGAAGCTGGCGATTCTTTTAGCGCTCGCCGGCCATC
Source organism: Verrucomicrobiota bacterium (assembly GCA_003219195.1). Lineage (GTDB taxonomy): Bacteria > Verrucomicrobiota > Verrucomicrobiia > Chthoniobacterales > UBA10450 > UBA10450. The sequence goes on along the minus strand of QHPX01000147.1, from coordinate 28,275 downwards.
CGAAACTCGCCTCGCAAAAAGCGCTCCTAAGCTGCCGATTATTCCGCGAACGAGACGGGCAATAAGTCATAATTCGAAAAATGTTTTCAGCCGCCGCAAAAAGGTGGCGCGATATTCGTTTTCCTTGGCCGCTTGATCGGCGGGCAGTGCCACGTCTTTGACGATTCCTTCGGTTTCCATTTTTCGCCGGGCGAGAATCTCGCTCAGTTGCCGCAGGCAATCGGGTGATTCGCGGACGATTTGCGCCATTACGTCTTTGCTGATCTCCATGACGTAGCAATCGCCCTCGGCGCGTACGGTTGCGGTGCGTTTCTCGCCGGTCAGCAACGACATCTCACCGAAACAATCGCCCGAGCTCAGAGTGGCCACCGGAATGACCTTGCCATTTTTCGAGACCGAAACTTGCGCCGCGCCGCGCATGAGAACAAACATGGAATCGCCTTCGGCGCCTTCTTCGATCACGCGCTCGCCGCGGCCGAAATGATTGAGGTCGGATTGTTCGACGAGATTGTTAATCTGCGCAGCGGAAAGACATTGGAAGAGCGGTTCGCCACGCAAAATCGCGCGCGCTTCCTGATGATCTTCTTCGCCGGCCGGCAGCTTGCGGCGCTCCAGTTGGAGGGTGCGAATGGGAAAGGGGATGGTGATGCGCTGGCGTTTGAGTTCGTACCAAACATTCGTGCGCACGGCGTCGTTGATCTCGTTGATCCGGGCGTGATTGCCCATGTAGAATTTGATCTCATAGGTCACGGCGTGATCGGCGAAATCGACCAGGAAAACTTTGACCGACGGGTTGGCCAGAACGCCATTGGCGCTGGAGGCGGCCCGCGCGAGAGCATCCTTCACGCGGTTGGGCGGGACGTTGTAATCCACACCCACGCGGATGCGCATCGCATGCACTTCGCTCGGGTAATGGAGATTGACGATGGTGGTGCGAACGATCTCGTTGTTCGGGATGTCGAGATAGATGTTGTCGTTGGTGCAGAGCCGGGTGGAACGCCAGTTGATCTCCATCACTTCGGCGAAGCGGTCGCCGACCTGTAACCAATCGCCGACCTTATAAGGCCGGTTAATCTGGATCGATATCCCGGCAATGATTCCGCCGAAGAGATTTTGCCCGGCGAATCCGAGAATGAGCGCGATGGCCCCGGAGCCCACGAGCAGTCCTTTCAATTGCGCTTCGGCGTGATATCCGGCACTCAGGACAAAAAGAAGCGCGATCAAGAAAATGATGCCACCCACCACTTCACGCAGAAAATGAGGAATCGGCGTCTGCTTTCGCTGCTCGAAGTAAAAGTCCCAAACGTAGCGATTGACCAATGCGACGACGAACGCGGTGCTGAGAAGCACGACGGCCGCGCCGATGTGATTCCGCCAGTCTGTGTGGAGTCCGTAGGCCGCGATGGCCGCATCGATACAAAAAATGTCGCGATGAACGCGACCACCGTGAGGGCCGCTTTTTGTGTCTCCAACAAAGTAGTGAACATCGGCGTGACGCGATGAGTTTACCAAGAGGGCGGCGTAGCGACAAGCGTTGTAGCTGCCGCTGTCCTCGGCGGCAGATTTTCTCAGACCTTCCAAGACATTTCTGCCGCCCGGGACGGGGCAGCTACAACATGTCGATCTTACCGGCCGCAGTCACCGCTATTCGCGCATCTTCTTCGCAAGCTCGTCCAGCCGATGAATGATGTCGCTGAGCAAAAGCTCATTCTTGAGGTTGAGCTGATAATCGAGGTTCGAGCGCAGGCGGTCCTTCTCCGCCTGCCGGTTCTGCGACATGATGATGATTGGCGCCTGGAGGCTGACGATTATTCCCAGGACAAGGTTCAAGAACACGTAAGGGTAAGGATCGAATCCCTTGTCGAAGAGCAGCCAAGTGTTCAACGCCATCCAGGATAGGAAAAATCCAACCGAGAATGCGATGAACTTCCAACTTCCGCCGAACTCAGCGATTTTGTCGGCCGCGCGATCCGCGAGCGTAAGTCGCGCGGCTTCCTCTTCATTCACGTTCCGCGAAACGCGGTGGCGCAAAAGATCGTCCGTGCGTCGCAATCGGCGCGTCAACGCCGTCAGCATTTCGAGCGTGATGCGCGGGTCGCTGTTGATGAAGGAGAGAAAATCCTCGCGCGTCAGCTTAGCCAGCCGCGCATCCCCAATCACCGTCGCGTCGGCCGAGCGCCCGTGGCCATCGAGCATCGCCATCTCCCCGAAAAAATCCCCGGCGCCGAGCTCAGCGAGCGTGACGGTGTGACCATCGGCATCGGTGATGCTGATGCGCACCTTTCCCAACTCGATCCAATACATGGCGTCGCCCGGATCATTGGCCCGAAAAACGACGGCGGAGTGCTGGCAATCGTGGATCGACAAGAACTTGCACAACTTCATCGCGGCGTCGTGATCGAGTGACGCGAATAGTGGAACCGAGCGTAATTCTTCAACGTCCATAGCAAGTTAATCTGCAATCATCGAATCATCGAGAGATGGCCGATTATACACGGCAAGCACGCGGTTGTGGAGGCCAGTGTTAGTAGCGGCTGTAGTGGCAGGCGTGTCGCCTGCAAAATTAGAAAGAACGCAGCCGGCACGGCTGCCTCTACAGTTAATTTTACTTTGCGTGCGCGATCATCAGCCACGCCCAGCCGGCAAGGAAACAAAGACCGCCGAGCGGTGTGATTGCGCCGAGCCAGCGCAAATTTGTCAGCGCCATCGTGTACAAACTTCCGCTGAAAAGAAAAATGCCGGCGAAAAGCAACCACCACGCGCCGCGATTTGCGCCGGCGTACAACGCCAGCACCAAGAGTGCGATGGCGTGAACGAAATGATAGAGCACTGCCTTGTCCCAGGCATCGGCCATGCCGTGACTTTCGATTGTCGATCTTAGCGCGTGCGCGCCAAATGCTCCAAGCGCAACCGCGAGAAAGCAAAGGGCAGCTGCGATGCGAGTCATTGTCATGTCGAGCGCAGTCGAGAAATCTCTTCTTTTAAGTTGTCTAATGCTATTCGTCGCTCCTGACGAATTGTCCTTATATAAAAAATCGTTCCAATCACTCCAAACGCGGCCGCGCCGAGAAAATTCAGCGCCGCTCCCAGTTTCCAAAGATATGCACCAACGAGCGCGCCGGGGCTAACGATCAAATCGCGCACCAGATAATACGTCCCGACCATTTGTCCGCGCCGCTCCGATTCGCTGTATCCGATGATGAGCGCCTTGCGCGAAGTGTCGCCAAATTCTTTGAAACCGCGAATCGCGAACGCTATGACGAGCGCGGAAAAACTTCGCGACATGAGCAAACTGATCGGGAAAAGCGTGAACATGATGAAGGTCACGATCACAAAAGGTTCACGGCTATATTTATCGGCGAAATGCGACGCCGGAATGATGCACAAGGTTGCGGCGACCATCTCCACCGTCGTGAGTATGCCGACCTGCTTTCCGCTCGCCCCGATGTAATCCATCGCGAAGATCACGACCCAGGCAAAGGGAATCCGTTCGCAGAAGCGAATCAGGATGTCGCTCAACAGCAACCGGCGCATCGGCGCGTTGAATTCGAGTAAGCTCCGCCAAAAGCTCCAGCGCTCATTTTTCTCAACTTTTTCCTTTGGCTCTTCGCGCAACTGTCGCTGCACAAAAATCGTCGCGCCTGAAAGAAGGATTGACATGATGAGCGCGAGGCGCACTCCGGGGATGATCCCGAAGCGATCGATCAAGATTCCGCCGAAAATTGGCGCGATCATAATCGGCAGCCGTTTGATCACCGATTGGATGCCCACGCCCATCGAGTAGCGATTCGCGGCCAGGGTTGCGCCGACCAGTGAAAATGTCGCGGGCAGGGAAAAGCAGGTCCAGGAAAGAAAGAGAAACATTCCCGCGATCACCGCGCCCCAATGCGGGATGAGCAGCACGAGCGTGTATCCGAGAATTGAAACCAGGTTGAAAACGAGAAACGCGCGCCGATGTCCCCAAAGATCGACAAGTACGCCGCCCGGATAAGCGTAAACTGCGCCGAGCAGCGTGCGCAGCGCGTCGTAAAGACCGATGAGGAAAACGCTCGCGCCAAGCGCTTGCAGATACTTCGGCACGAACCGCATCCAGAGTTCCTCGCCAGCGCCAATCACGAAAATGGCGACGAGCAGGACGACGAGATTGCGTTTGAGCCCGAAGAACTCCGCGAGCTTGCGCGCGGAGCTTAGGATTGGCCGGCCTGGCGTTTGCATTCGGCGTAAAGCGCGTCGTAAACGACGAATTCGCGCTCGAGAATTTCGTGGTCGCTCAGTCCGAGCTCTCCGAAGCCGCCGGCAATCCAACGCAGCCCTTCACCGGCTGCGTGCGGATTGCCCGGATGCGAATCGGCCGCGCGCACAATTTCGCCCAGTAGAATGAGCGCGGGATCGGTGAGCTTGTATTTCTTTAAGATCGAATTGAACGAAACATCTTCGCCGTGATGGCCGAGCTCGCAATTCGGCACGTCGAACACAGTTCCATTATCGATCTTCGCCCAGCCGGTGTCGCGGGGCAGAAACATAAACTCCGCCTCCGGATCGATAAAATTTTTGATCAACCACGGGCAGGCCACGCGGTCGACCTTAATTTTCTCGCGAGTGATCCATTTCATGAATTAAGTTTCCTCCGTGGCTCCGTGGTTTTGGTATGCAGTTGTAGCAGCAGTCCTCTATGGAGCGCACCAAATTTTTACCCGCCTCGCCGCAGAACGAATAAGCGACGGACTCGGCGGCTTCGTCGTCGAAGCCAGCGCGGCATTGTCGATCTTGCTTTATCTCGCGTTTCTCTGGCTAAGCGGGCGCTGGAACCAAAAATTCAGCATGCCTGGTTTCAATTACTCGGTGGTCACCGGAATTTGCGTCGGCGCGGGCACGATCGCGTTTTTCCTCCTCTTTCAAAAAGGCGGACCACTCTCTTCCGTTCCCGCGATTCTCGCGGGCGGCGCCGCCATCATGGCGATCGCCGGGATTTTGTTTTTCCGCGAACCGGCTTCATGGCAACGCCTGCTCGGCGTAACCCTGGCAATCGTCGGACTCTTCTTGTTGCGCCGTTGATTGAACGGGACCGATGCACGTCGCGAATCCGGCAGACTCATGACGCGAGCAAGTCTGTTTCGGTTTTGGTCATGAGTTACGTGGCCATCATTCCCGTAGTGATAGCCGGTAGAATTCTCGGTTTGATCTACAAGGCAATCAGTCACTGAGACAAATGAAGTCAAAACGCGACACGAGTTTTCCGTTCAACACCGAGTCACGCGCTGGAAGGCATGGGTCAGTGGCCTCGTGCGGACGCGGGGGTTTCTGCGTCCCCTGCGGCAGGCCCGCCAAAAGAAAGCGAAAAGACCGCGAACACTTGCACCGCGGGCGTGTGATCACTACATCCGATAAGCGGCGAGAGATCAAAACGCGCCTTCTTCGTCGGGCGCCATGCTAATGTGGGACCGATCGCCAAACCTTTGGTTGTGCCCTCAGGGCCTGCTGTCTCGCCGCCGCTGCGGTATTGCATTTCAAGTCCGACCTCGAGTTTTTCTTCCGGTAGAAGGACGGGGACTTCGACACTCTGCGCGAAACCCGCGCTGGTTGATTGTCGGCCGCCAAAGTCCTGATCGACAAAAATGTTCATCGCCCATTCGATCAGATGCGGAAAGTCGTGCGAGATCAGGAGCGCAAGCTCTCCCGAATCGGGCAATGCGTTGCTGAGGCCAAATCGATATTCGGCGGAGATAGCGGGATTGAGCGGAAGCTTGTTCCAATCAGCAAGCGCGTAACGCGCTTCGAGAGTGAAACTGCGGTCGCGAGTCTCTCCAGCGAAGTGCTCAACCTGGTTTTCCACGCCAACAGTGAAGCGCGCAGGCAGCCCCATTTCGACCTCCTGCCGGAAAAGCTGACTCGGCAGTCCGTGACGAAACACGGCACCCCCATATCCGGCTTCGAGTTCGAAACTGAAAGGCGAAAGCACATACGACTTTGTCAGCGTAGAGATGCGACCGTGCGACATGTCAGGCGGAGCACCGTAGGCCGTGGGCAGCTCTTCGGCTTCAGCCTGCACGACAACCTGCCGATTCTCGATCTCCTGCGCATTGGTCACGGTGGTGCCGGCAAGCAGCAGAATTGCAAGTGCAGTGTGTGGAAAGGTGCAGAATGTTCTCATCACCGGTGTCCGTGAGCACTTACGCTACACGATACCCGCCATACGTCTCATGCCGCGACGCGCGGGAGGAAAAAAGAAACTCGTCGGCGCCGGCATGGATGGGTTGCCCATCACCGCTTCTTGGATGCACCGGTGAATCGCTACGGATTCAAATGTTCGTCGTATTCTCGTGGTCATTCGGGAAATCGGAGACGGGCGAAACCGAAACACCGGCATCGACGCGCAACCGTTAAGAGCTGTCATTTGATGCGCTGGCGGAACCTGTTGATTCTTGCGCTCTGCGGTTTTGTTACCTCGTTTGGCGCGCACATCGTCGCGACGAATCTGCTGTGGTATGCCGAATCGGTCGGCGCGGGCACGTTCATCATCGGACTGCTGATCGCTGTCTATGATTTTGCGGAACTTTTTGCCAAACCGCTGGCTGGCTTCATTGCCGATCGCCGCGGGATGAAGCTCACGTTGCTAGTTGGTCTCGTGATTTTCATTTTTGGTTCGCTGCTGTTTCTCGTGATCCCAGCCAAGCTTTTGTTGCTCATACGCTTTGCGCAAGGTCTCGGGGCGGCCGCGCTTTCGACTGTTTCGATTACACTCGTCGCAAGATATTTTGCGCAAGCCCGCGGCAGAGCGTTCGGCATTTACAACGCGATCAAAGGCGCGGGTTACGTGATCGCGCCTGCGCTCGGCGGGCTCCTCATTCGCGGCTACGGCTTCGCGCTGATCTTCATTGTTTCCGCAGGCATCGGGGCCGTCGCTTTGCTGCTAAGCCTCTTGTTGCCGGCCGATCGAAATAAGAGCGGGCCGCTGGACGATGACGATAACGAGATTAGCCTGCGGCAGTTTTTCCTCATCTTCAAAGAGTCGCGCCTCTTGCCGGTCTACGCGATCACTGTCATTAACATGTTTCTGGTCGGAATTTTGTTTGGCTTTCTGCCGGTCTATTTGCACGGCGTCGGATACACGCCGTTCGAATCCGGCTCAGTGATTAGCATGGCGACTTTCAGTTACCTATTCATTCAACCGTTCGCCGGACATCTTGGCGACAAGATTGACATGCAGACGACCGTTGTCATCGGCCTGCTGCTCGCCGCGCTGGCCATCATCGCGATCACCTTTACCTCCGGCGCGACCCTCATCGCGATTGCCATCGCCGCGGGAATCGGCATCGGCACAGTCTGGACAAATAGCGATGCACTCGTGAGCGCGCTCGCGAGGAAAAACCAGCTGGGCGCGAGCATCGGCGCGGCGCAGTCATTTAAAGAATTCGGCGATATGGTTGGCCCGCTGCTCGTGGGTTTGCTGACTCAATTCTTCGGAGTACGCTTGCCTTTGTAACCTGCGGCACGCTCGCGTTTTTGTTCTTGTTCATTCTTGTGCGCTCCCGCGGTTTTGGTTCCGCAGAAAAAGCATAAACCGGCCGTGCTCCATCATCTCATTCATTTTGTAGAGCGGCTCGGTCATTGGGGATACCTCGTCATTTTTCTGATTGTGATGCTCGAAGGTTTCGCGCTCTTCGGCCTGTTCATGCCTGCTGAAGGCGTGGTGCTGGTGAGTGGGTTCCTCGCGGCGCAGGGATTGTTCGATCTCGATGATCTCATTTTCATCATCGCGGCCGCGGCGATTGTGGGAGACAGCATCGGCTATGAATTAGGCAGGCAGCTAGGCACAGGTTGGCTAGAGCGATATGGTTCACGATTCGGCATCCGACGTGAGCGTCTTGATCGCATCGACACCTTCTTTGCACGCCACGGCCGGAAGAGTGTTTTCGTAAGCCACTTCATACACTTAGGTCGAGCGCTTATGCCGTTCATGGCCGGTTCATCGCGCATGCCCTATCTGCGCTTTTTCTTTTTCAATGCACTTGGCTGCATACTCTGGGCGGCGACGTTTGTGCTGCTTGGCTACTTTTTCGGCGCGAGCTGGCATGTGGTCGAAAAATGGATTGGCCGCGCGAGCGCCATCATCGGCGGCGTACTATTACTTTTGTTGGCAGCGGCGTGGCTTTGGCGTTGGCTTGTTTGTCACGAAGCGGATATCAAAAATCGCTGGCGCAATTTTATGGAAGGCCCGCGCGTCGTTGCATTGCGTCGTCGCTTTGCTCCGCAGATTCGCTTCTTGCAGGAGCGTTTTTCGCCAACGGGCTATCTTGGACTGCATCTTACAATCGGATCTCTCGTGTTCATCGGGGCGGCCTGGTGGTTTGGCGGAATTGTCGAAGACATTCTCACCGGTGATCCGCTCGTCCGTATCGACTTTCAGTTGACCGCTTGGCTCCACGAACACAGCACCCCTGGGCTAACCGCCACTATGAGCCTTATCAGCAAGCTTGGTTCGCCCCCTTTTTTGAGCGCGGTTGTGACGATGGCAGCGCTATGGCTGCTGTGGCGTAAGTATTGGTATCGGCTGCTGGCGCTGCTGCTTGCGGTACCGTGCGGCGCTTTATTTAACTATTTGTTAAAAGCTATCTTTCATCGACAGAGACCCAGTTTAATGAATGCACTCGCAGCCGCTCACGGCTACAGTTTTCCAAGCGGTCACACTGTTGCGATCACGCTTTGCTGCGGAGCGCTGGTCGTGCTTGCTGTGCGCGGCTTATGGCCATGGCGTTGGCGCGCGCTGGCCGTCATCGGGCTGGTGCTGATTCTTTTGCTCGTCGGTTTCAGCCGAATTTATTTGGGCGTCCATTATTTGAGCGATGTTCTCGCGGGGATGGCGGCCGGGCTGGCTTGGCTGGCACTTTCGCTCTCTGCCGTCGAGACACTGCGGCGGTGGCAGCGTGCGCTGGCACCGAGTAGGAGATCCTAGGTGTCTATTTAGTGCCCGAGTCCATCGCAAACGCGAAAACTTTGCGCGATTCGTGATCGACGGTAAGTTTTAGCTCCGCGATTTTCCGGGAGGCGGAAATCGGCGTGCTGTTTCGTGTTCACCTTGTCAGAAGTTGCAATCCGATGTAGGGGATCGCGCTTGTATCGCCGACGATGTCGCGTCCACCTGCGAAGAGCAAGTTAACGTGCTTGCTCAATTTCCATGCGCCGCCGAGGCTGAACGCCACGTCGGAACCGCTACCGCGTTCTTTCGGTGAATTGCCGAACAACTCCACACCCAGCGTCAGCCCTCGTTCGTTTCCCGCTCGAGAACCGCGCCAGCATAAACGTAATCGCGCGTTTCGGCACCGGTTTGCCACCAAAAACCGACGTTACCGTAGTTCAATGAGGGACAGAATTAACTAACGCGAGGTCGCGTGTAAGGTTTTTTCAACGCATACTCGTCATCGGCGATGCGATTCCTTCCGATTAGATTCCATACCTTTTTAGGTTGCTCGCTAAATTTGGCACTGGCGATCACGGTGCTGGGTCAGTCGGAAACGCGACTGGGTGCCGGCCTCGACGCGCCAGTGAGGATCCCGGCAACGCGCTTTGAACATCTGCCGCTCGGCACACTGTCGTTGGATCCGCGCATTGGAATCGGCCCGGATGAAGCGGCGATGATTGCGCTTTATTCAAATCCGGCATTGCGCGCCATTCGCGATCGCCGTGGCCTCGCCATCGCGCAGGTGGTTCAAGCCGGGATTCTTCCGAACGTTGCCGTGTCCTACTCGCGCGATTACGTCACCGGCGGCAACACCGCCGGGACAACTACAGCCAATACTTTCACTGCCGGCTGGGAGTTCAGCGCGCTTATTCCGTTCTTGCCCAAACAAACTGCGGCGCGGAAAAATCTCGCCGCGGTCGATCTTGACATCGCCTGGCAGGAATGGCAGATCGCCGAGAACGCGCGCGTAGCAGTTTATCGCGTCGTCGCATTGGATGCGCAAAGCGGCCAGGCGCGCGAGGCCAATCGGGGTTTGCAGGAAAGTGCGGATGCGATGCGGAAAGCGGTGGAGGCGCATGAGAAAACCGTGCTCGACTTAGCGGCAGTGGAAGCTTCCAGTCAGGATTCGAATCGAACCGCGAACAAACGTGCGCCTGCGCGATGGTCTCACGTTGCCGATGCATCTCGATCTTCCCGACGAACGCGATTTGCTTTCCAATATCGAATCGCGGCGGGTCGATCTGCTTGGACTGCGCAAAGGTTATGAAAGCCAGGATGCAACCGTGCGCGCCGCCATTCTCGCGCAGTTTCCGAGAATGTCGGCCGGCTTTGTGCGGGCGAAAGACAATACCAACGTGCAGAGTAGCGGATTCAGTGTCGCCATTGACGTCCCAATTTTCGATCGCAACCAAGGCGCGATTGCGACCGAGCGCGCAACCCGGCAGCGTTTGCTCGACGAATACAACCAGCGCGTGTTTGAAGCGCGTGCCGACATTGCGATGGCCATCGCCGACATTCGCTCGTTAGATCGACAAGTAGCAGCCGCACAGGAAGCGCTGCCCGTTCTCGAGCGACTCGTCGATTCCGCGCAGAAGGCGCGCGAGCAAGGCAATGCCGACGTGCTCAGTTATTACATTGCGCGAAATAGTTTGCTCCAGAAAAGAATCCAGTTGATCAAACTCCAGGAACAATTGCTCGAAGCGCACACCGCGCTTGAGATTGCTTCCGGCCGTTTCTTGCCGTCCAATGCCGCGATGAACTTGCGATGAAAAAGCGAATCTTCATCACTGCGATCGTCATCCTCATCGTCGCCGGGCTTGCTTATCTCGTGCAACGATTCCGCACCGGCGGCGAGGAGAAAACGAGCGGACCGGTTGCGCAAGTGCAGGTGGCGAAAGTGGAACGGAAAACGATCAGCGAAAAAGTGATTGTTTACGGGAGCGTGATCGCGCAGCCTGGTAAGACACATTCCATCTCAGTGGCCTTCGAAACGCGTGTGCAACACATTCTCGTCGCGCCTGGTCAGTTCGTGCAAGAGAACGATCCTTTAACCGAAATCGAGCTGAGCCCGGCGGCGCAACTTCAATTTCAACAGGCGAAGAACGCCGAGGAAGCCGCCCGGAAAGAACTCAAACAAACGCAAGAGCGTTTCAATTTGAAGCTCGCCACAAATCAGGACTTGAGCGCGGCGGAAAAAACGGCGCGCGACGCGGAAGCGCAGCTCACCACTTTGCAACGCGCCGGCGCCGGAGGTGATAACCGCATTCGATCCGACATGGCGGGCGTGGTTGCCAAAGTGAATGTGCAAGACGGGCAGATCGTTGTTGCCGGAAGTCCGCTTGTTGAAATTGTCGCCGAAAATGAAATTGAAGTAAAACTCGGCATGGAACCGGAAGATCTTTCGGCCGCGCAGAATGGAGCGGCCATTACGATCTTCCCGGTGAATGATCCAACCGCTGCCAAAGTCGAAGGCTCCATCCGCCTGGTGACGCAGCGCGTCGATCCGGCCACGCGACTTGTCGATGTTTACGTAGCGCTGCCGGAAGGAACGAAGCTGTTACTGGATGGCTATGTGCGCGGCGAGATCCAGCGTACCGAAAAAGACGCGCTGGTTGTGCCACGCTCGGCCATTTTGCCTAACGAGTCCCGCGAATACGAAGTGTTCACGGTGGCAAATAATCGCGCGATCAGGCACACCGTTAAAATCGGCGCGGAAAATCCAAGAGAAGTGCAGCTGATCGCGGAAGATCTGCACGAAGGTGATCCGGTCGTGACCATAGGCAATTACGAGCTGGAGGAGGGCATGGCGGTAACAATAAAAAAATGAGCTTCACCGGGTGGGCGCACAGCCATGCGCGTTCCATTTTGTTTCTGCTCGGCGCGCTCGCTCTGGCCGGGGCGGTCGCCAGTTTTTCATTACCGGTCGCACTTTTCCCGCAGGTAAGTTTCCCGCGCGTCCGCGTCACTCTCGATGCTGGTGATCGTCCAGCCGAGCAAATGGCAGTCGAAGTCACCACGCCGGTGGAGGAAGCGGTGCGTGCCATTCCGGGTGTGCGAAACGTAAGATCGACAACTAGTCGCGGGACGGCGGAAATTTCCATCAACTTCACCTGGGGCGAAGACATGGTGTCGGACATGCTCCAATGCCAATCGCAGGTGAACAAGATTCTGCCGAGCCTGCCGTCCGGCACTTCGTTCGAAGTCGAGCGCATGGATCCCACGGTCTTTCCGGTGATCGCCTACAGCCTCACCTCCGATTCGCATTCGCTCGTCGAGCTGCGTGATCTCGCCCTCTACACTCTGCGTCCGGCGCTTTCCACGGTTTCCGGAGTCGCGCGCGTCGGCGTTCAAGGCGGGCGCGTCGAAGAGTACCGGGTCACCGTCGATCCAGACAAATTGCAATCGTTCAAGATGACGCTAGCCGAAGTGGCCAGCGCGCTTTCAGCCTCGAACGTTCTGGTCGCAGTCGGGCGGCTTGAACAGTACGACAAACTTTACCTCGTTGTTTCGGACACACGTTTCAAAAAGTTCGAGCAAATCGAGCACACGGTCCTGCGCTCGACACCCGATGGCGTGGTTTTGCTGGATGATGTGGCCACGGTGGAGCATTCATCCGAGCCACAATGGATTCGTGTTACGGCCGACGGCCACGACGCGGTCCTTTTTCAAGTTTACCAGCAGCCGTCTGGAAATACAGTGGAAATCGCCCACGGCATCAAGGCGAAATTGCGCGAGATAAAAAAACAGATTCCCGACGGAGTGAAGCTCGCCGACTGGTATGACCAAAGCGATCTCATCATCGCGTCGGAACATAGCACGCGCGACGCAATCCTGATCGGCATGGTTCTGGCCGCATTCGTTCTGCTCATTTTTCTCCGCGACTGGAAAGTCACATTGATCGCGATCTTGACGGTGCCGGCCGTGCTCGCCGCTACGATCCTGCTGCTCTATGTCCTGAAAATGAGTTTCAACATCATGACGCTCGGCGGCATGGCCGCGGCCGTGGGCCTGATTATTGATGACGCGATTGTGATGGTGGAACATATCGTCCGGCGAGTCCGTGGCGGGCGCGAAGGCGATCCGCATTCGCGCGTGCTGAGCGCCGCCCGAGAATTCACTAACCCGCTGGTTGGTTCTTCTGCGGCGACGATCATTATTTTCACGCCGCTCGCATTCCTAACCGGTGTCACCGGCGCATTTTTCAAATCTCTTTCCCTGACAATGGCGGCGAGTCTCATCATCTCCTTCATCGTGGCGTGGCTGGCCGTGCCAATCCTGTGCGCGACCTCGTTGAAAAGAAAAGACGCTGACCTGGAAGAGGGCGGTGCTTTCACGCGTCGCGTGCACGAAGTTTATCGGCAGAAGATGCAGCGGCTTCTTCGTCAGCCGCGTTTCATAATTGTGTTTTTAGTTCCACTGTTGCTGCTCGGTTTCGTTGCATTTAAGAGCATCGGCTCGGGATTTATGCCGACGATCGATGAGGGCGGCTTCACTTTCGATTACATTGCCCCACCGGGAACTTCGCTGGCCGAAACCGATCGTCTGCTGCGACAGGCGGAGTCAATTCTGCAGAAGGTGCCTGAAGTCCAAACCTATTCGCGCCGGACTGGATTGCAACTCGGTGGCGGGATCACCGAGGCAAACTTCGGCGACTTTTTCATTCGTCTGAAGCCGTTTCCGCGGCGGGGGATTGAAGAGGTGATGGACGACGTGCGCATGGAAGTCGAGAAACACGTGCCGGGTCTTCAAATCGAACTTTTACAGCTGATGGAAGATTTGATCGGCGATCTCACGAGCGTGCCGCAACCGATCGAGATCAAGCTTTTTTCCGATGACGAAGCGGTTTTGCGCGCGCTGGCGCCGCGAGTAGCCGACACGATTTCCAAAGTTCGCGGTGTGGTCGAAGTGAAAAACGGCATCGTCCCGGCAGGCGATGCTCTCAACGTTGAGGTGGACCGAGTCAAGGTAGCCCTCGAAGGCATGGACCCGGAGGTGGTCACCAAAGCGCTCAATGATTTCCTCGCCGGCAACGTTACCACCCGCATTCAAGAGGGACCAAAACTGATCGGGGTGCGCGTTTGGATCCCGCGCGACGTGCGCGAAACCATGCGCAACATTGACAATCTCCTATTGCGCGCGCCGGACGGCCATTTGTTTCCACTCAAACGCGTCGCCACCCTCGTGCCGCTTAGCGGCCAGCCCGAAATCACGCGGGAAGATCTGAAGCGCATGGTCGCGGTGACCGCGCGCATCAGCGGCCGCGATCTCGGCTCGACAGTGAGCGATGTGAAACGGGCGCTCGCCAAATCCGGCGTCATTCCAAACAACGTTCTTTACACTTTTGGCGGGCTTTACGAACAACAACAAATCGCCTTCCGCGGCCTAACGATCATTTTACTGGCCGCTATCCTCCTCGTGTTTCTGCTCCTGCTCTTTCTCTACGAAAGTTTCCGGGTCGCCATCGCGATGTTGCTGGTCCCGCTGTTTGCCGTAGCCGGCGTTTTCATCGGCTTATGGGTCACCGGCACCGAGTTCAACATCACCTCGCGCATGGGCATGACCATGATCGTCGGCATTGTCACCGAGATCGCGATTTTCTATTACTCCGAATTTCGCGCGCTACCAGCCAGCGACGACCGCTTTGTTCTCGCCGGGATCAATCGCATGCGCGCAATTTCGATGACCGCCTTCGCGGCGATCCTGGCGCTATCGCCTCTGGCACTCGGGATCGGTCACGGTTCGGCCATGCAGCAACCGCTGGCGATTGCGATTATTGCGGGACTGATTTTTTCGCTGCCGCTTGTGCTCATCGTGTTGCCGGCATTACTCGCGATGTTCCAGGTAAATGCCATTCCCTCCATCGCTCGCCGCAAACACGGAGGAGTGAGCGGAAAAATCTGAAGGGTTCAAGAGCGACATGGTCGAACCATTTGCACAATGGGCTTGGTGCGAGCAGAACCGAGTGAAGCTGAACTGCTGAAGCAAAGCCAACGTGACGAAGAGCTAGCCGCTTTTCCACTCACCGGACCTGATAGCGGCGAATCTCCGCTGCCTGCGCGCCGCGGTGCGGCACCGCGATGAATAAGGCGTCTCGTTCCGGCACGAAAAGCCCGGTGCGAGCGCCATTCGCCGTGTCAACCTTAGTCAAGGCTTTATAGATGTTTGCGTCAGTTTGCTCGATGATGTCGATCTTGCCGGCGCCACATATCGCGTAGATTCGATGGCGCCTGCTGTCGTAGAAAACGTCATCGGGGTCACCGGAGATGTCGACGCTCGCAACGACGTCGCCTGATTCCGTGTTAAGGACCACGAGCTTCGATGGCATGCGGCATCCGATAAATAATCGGTGGTTAGCTTCATCAAACGCCATCGGAAAGTTTGCAGATTCGGCGTCAGTCTTCCACGTCGCAGTGACTTCGCCTTTGTCGCGGTCAATCACGGCTACATGGCCAGCGTTCGGGACATTTACAAAAATTCGCCGGCCGTGTTTCTCCAATTCGAAAGATTCTGGATGCGCTGCGAGTTTGATCGAGCCGACGCGCTTGCCGTCGGCCGCGTTGATTATCCCGATTCCGCCGCTACCAAAGCCGACGTAGATTTGTTTCGTGGCGCTGTCGTAACGCACATTGTCCGCGTCATCCTGGAAGTCCACTTTGCCGATTTGCTGCAAGGATTTGGCATCATAGATGTTGCATAGCCCGGCTTTATCGTTCGCTATGAATAGCCGATTCAGTTCGGGAACATACACGACACCCTGTGGCGCTCCGAGGCCGCTGATCGAGTGGACGCGCCCGCCTTTGCGCAAGTCGAGCACTTCTGCCGTATTATTGCCAAGCGCGCAGACGAACAATCTTTCGCCTGCCGAGTCGAGATCGAGATGATCTATCCGTCCTTCTACTCCAGGCAGCGGAATTTTCTGCGTCAGTTGAAGCCCCGTGTCAGCAGATTCAGCGGCGGCGAGATAGTTGCTGACTACTGCGAGGACGATGGCGAGAGCTAAATGTTTCACTTGGCTCCGTAAGTAAAATTGTCGAACTCCGTCACGCTGTCGGCTTTCGTCCACACGCCTACTTTTCCAGCGTTGGCAAAGCTTTCATCAGTTGCATCGATCACTTTATTGCCGTCGAAGATGACGGCGAATTGATTGCCGTGGAATCCCACGCGCAACGCGTGCCAGACGCCGGAAGTCACTTTGATGTCGATGCTTTTGAACGCTACGCGCTTGCCGTTGATCGTATGATAGATAGTGACGTTGTCTTCGAGCGCGTTGGCGCGTGCGATGTAGTAGTTGTTCGCATCCTGCACGCGCCAGATGACGCCGCCGGCCTGATCTTCCTTTCCCGCAACCGGCTTGAATTTCACTTCAACGAAGCCGTCTTTGAGGTTGGTGTCATTCTTGATGCAGACGGGAAATGTCGCCTCCCCTGATTGTTTTAACACGTTCGGTTTGCTTGGCGCGGAGTCGTCTTTCTCGATGGACCATTTCGCTGAGCCGCTGCCGGTTTGCGTCGCCATCCATCCGGGAGGCGCTGCTCCGGTTTTGAAATTATCAAAGGTCACCGTGTCGGCCGATGACAATACTGTAACCGCGGTGACGGCCAGCGATGCAAAGAGTAGAGTTTTCATTTGATGCTTTCAGTTTGTCCGGCGACTTTCAATGCACCGCCGGCGTGGTAACGCCCGACAATCCAGTCACGAGGAGGGCACCCTTGACGGCTTCGGCCAATTTCTTGGCCGAACCTCTTCCCCAGTAATGCAGAAACAGGATACGTGGATTTTCGTGCGTCATGTGAGAGTGAATCGCGACAATGTCGATCTTGCCGACGCCAAGAGCCTTTAGCGCGGGTTGCAGTTCATCTTCCGTTACCGCAAAGTCTCCATCGACAACGGCGTTGTCATCACTGCCGGCGAAAGCGGCCCACGTGTTCACGCCCATTTCCTTACCAATCTCGACGCTGTGCATTTTGGATTTTTTCCCGATTGTGAACTTCAGCATTCCGTCCTTCGCTTCGCCTTGCATACCGAAGATTTCGTTGAGAGGCCCAGCTGTGATTGAATTCTTTTCGGGTAGCGGGATCTGTCCAACTTCCGTGAATGACTCTGCTGGTTTCGCGTTCGGACCGCGAATGGATTTGATTGTGTCGTACATTTTCCTGACTGCTCCGGCCAGCTTATCAACACTGCCCTCGCCTTCGATGTGCATGAAAAAAACTTTCGGCTGATCAAAGAAGAAATGGTTATGCAGTGCGGTCACGCTGAGGCCATTGTCGAGTGCGACCGACATTAAGGGGTTAACCTCGTCTTCGAAAAGAACGGTGTCGCCCATCACCATCGCGCCACTTTTTGTTTCAGTGAACGCCGCCCAGGTTCCGAGGCCCATGAATGGCGGCATCGTCCATCCATCGACAACGACCTTCACGTCGTCGCGCGGGAAAGTGACTTTGTAAACGCCTTCCTTCTCGTTCAGCTTGCCTTTGAGGCCGGTGAGATTGTCGATCTTCGCCGTATCGAGCGCCGCCAGCGCACTGGTGCCCGCCGCGGCAAAAATCGCCGCCAAGATAAAAAGCTTTTTCATTGGTGAAGCCGTTAGTTCTGGAGCGATTGAACGCTCCAGAACCATTGCGTTCGATTAATACTTCTCGCCCTTTTCCTTCTCCTTGCTCTCCTCGTACTTCTTCAGGAACTTGCCGCTCGCATCAACTTCGATGGCCCACTGCTTGCCCTTTTTGTTTACCACGGCTTCGTAAACGGTTTTGCCCTCTTCCGTCTTCTTCTCGATCTTCACGATCTCCTTTTTGCCAGCTTTATCTTTGATCGTCGTCTGCACCGCGGTCGGCAGATCGAACATCTTGACGGTTTCCTCTTTCTCTTCTGCGGCCGTCAGAAAAACCGGACAGGCCAAACTGCCGATTACGGCGATTGATATGGCTGCGATTTTTTTAATTGGTGTTCCTTTCTAAACCTCCCGGGGTTGATTGTTGCGTTTAGTTCTTTCGCATACGAAACGTGGGTTGGATGTAAGCGCAAATACTATTTGCAATACGTATTTCATTACACAGCGTGAGATCTGATGAAGGCGACCTCGTGGCTGCTGCTTCTGTTTAGTCTGCCGACCAATCGCAACACCGAGCGCGTCGCGGTCTGGCGTCGATTGAGGAAGATGGGCGCGGTCCAGATTAAGACTTCCACGTATTTACTGCCAGATGAACCGGCCCAATATGAGCAATTCCAATGGCTGGCGCAGCAGATTCGCGATTACGGCGGCGATTCGACTTTGGTTCGGGCGCAAGAGATCGAAGGCCTGACGAGAGAAAAAGTTGTCTCTCTTTTCAACGCGGCACGCGACAAAGAATATGTTGATCTAAAAAAAGCGCTCCAAAATTTCATTTCGCGGCGCCGGGGGAAATCGGATGCGGACTTCGCAGTTGCTGAACTCGAGCGATTAACGAAACAGTTCCGCGAACTTCGGCAGATCGATTTCTTCGACAGTCCCCGTGGACATGACGTAGCTATGTTGCTCCGTCGTGCCGAGGGACCGAGGCGCTCACTGAAGCTCCGAACCCTCGACGCGAAGCAATATCACGAGAAAACCTGGCTGACCCGTCCTCGGCCGGAGATCGATCGCGTGGGATCAGCGTGGTTAATTTCCAAGTTCATCGATCCCAAAGCAAAATTTGTATTCGCACCAACCGCCCAGGCCGTCCCGGAGGCGATTCCATTCGACATGTTGGACGCGGAATTCTCGCACCATGGCAACAACTGCACGTTTGAGACGCTGACCAAGCGTTTTGCCGTCTCAGACAAGGCCGTCGTGAAGATCGGTGAAATGATTCATGATGCCGATTTGGACGACGCGAGATTTCAGCGGGTCGAATGTGTGGGAATCGATCGCGTGCTCAAAGGTTGGGCAAAAGAGGGACTGCCCGATGAGGAAATTCTGCGTCGCGGTTTTGAGTGCTTCGATGCGCTCTACGCATTTTTGCAACGACGATGAAGGCGACTTCCGCAGAGCAAACAGTTGCGAACCAAGATCGACATGTTGCGCCGTCGTTCGCCGAAGCGCTTCGTTTTTGGTTGAAGCTGGGGTTCATCTCATTCGGTGGACCGACCGGCCAGATCGCCATCATGCAAACTGAGCTGGTCGAGAAAAAGAAATGGATTAGCCAATCGCGTTTTCTTCATGCGCTCAACTACTGTATGCTCCTGCCTGGTCCCGAAGCGATCCAGCTCGCGATCTATATCGGCTGGCTCCTGCACAGAACCTGGGGCGGCATCGTTGCCGGATCATTTTTTGTCATTCCATCGATCTTTGTCCTTTGGGCGCTCAGTTACGTTTACGCCGCCTTCGGCAACATCCCGTGGATCGCGGCGATCTTTTACGGATTAAAACCGGCCGTCATGGCGATTGTCGCCGTCGCCGTCATCCGCATCGGACGCAAAGCGCTCCGAAACGAAATCATGTGGACACTCGCCGTTCTCGCGTTCGTCGCGATTTTCTTTTTTCATGTCCCTTTTCCGGTCATCATCTTGAGCGCCGGTGTAATTGGATTGATCGGTGGCGGATTTTGGAAAAAGAAGTTTGATGTTGTGGGCGGTCACAACGGCGTCGTTGACGAATCCGTGCTGAGCGATGCGGCTGAATCGCCCGAACACACACGGCCGTCGTGGGCGCGAGCGATCAAACTTGTTTTAATTTGGCTAACTTTGTGGGCTGCGCCGACGGTGGTGGTCGGTTTGTGGAGGGGCTGGCAAAGCACGCTCTTTCAGGAGGGATTGTTCTTCAGCAAGGCAGCGGTGGTGACTTTTGGCGGTGCGTATGCCGTGTTGCCTTATGTGGCGCAACAGGCGCTTTTTCATTTCGGCTGGCTGAGACCCGGCCAGATGATGGACGGCCTGGGCCTCGCCGAAACAACGCCCGGACCGCTCATCATGGTTTTGCAATTCGTTGGGTTCATCGGCGCATGGCAACACCCGGAAGGCTTATCTCCGCTTCTTGCTGGCACTTTAGGCGCTCTCATCACCACGTGGGCCACTTTTACGCCTTGTTTCCTCTGGATTTTTCTTGGCGGACCGCACATCGAGCAATTGCGTGGCAACATAAAACTTACGGCCGCGCTTTCCGCGATCACTGCGGCGGTTGTTGGTGTCGTGATGAATCTAGCGGTATGGTTCGCGATCAACGCGCTCTTCCCAAACCACGGCGCCATCGACTGGTTCGCGGTTGTCGTTAGCCTGGTGGCGTTTGTCGGAATGCTGCGCTGGAAGTGGGATATTATTCCTGTGGTGCTCGGTGGCGGAGCGCTCGGACTGATCTACAAATTCTGGTTGTAGCCACGGCTCTACGAGCCGTTGATTTTTGACTTTTCGGATCGGCGCGTGGCTGGTTGTTCACAACGCGCACAAGCGCGTGGCTACAAACGTTCCTCTTAGAGAGTTGCGCTTAGCGCAAAACGGCATTGCGATTGACGCCGAAATTTATCCCGTCGGCTTCAAACGTTCGCACTCCGCTTCGTAGCCTGCGATCAGCGCTACGATCTTGGAGTGGAAGGCGTCCTGTGCAGAGTAGAGAGCCCCGATCGGTTCAACGAAAGCCTTCTGCTTGAGCTCGTCTTCGATCGTCAAGCTAAGTTCAGCCAGCTTCTCGATATTGCCGCGCGAGTGAAACTCCAATTCCCGGAGCTTGGCGAGAACAGCCAGCGACTTTTCCAACTGTGTCGGATCTGGTTTCGGCTCCGGTTTTGCAGGTTCAGCACTCTTAACAGCGGAACTCACCTGCGCGACAGCTGCTTGTTTTTTCTTGGCCAGGTGCGTCTTCTTACCGGGTTGCGGCGCATGAACGGCGCCTTTTGCCACATCTTCGCCCTTGTGATGCTTCTCTTGGATGACTTTCTTATCGTGCGCGACGTTTCGTGGGTCTCCCATAGGTCAAACATTAAACTGCGGACGAATGGAGCGCGACCCGATTGCCTTGCGAGTCGACGATGATGGCGCGAAAACCGTGCGGGCCTCCAACATTCTCCTGACTTCGTTGCCTCGAACCGCTGAATAAAATTTAATCGCGCGATCGAGATTGGTCACCGGGATATCCTCCAGCAGAGAGTGTCAGCGCTCATGATTGTCGATCTTGTAATTGTCGATCCTAGATTTCGTGACGGTGCCCTTCAGCATCGTACTCGTAAGTCTTGCCTTCTTCCTCGTCTCGGGTGGTTTTGTGCGATCCATCGCAGAACGGTTGGTTTTTGGAAAGGCCGCACATGCAAATCCAGACCGACTCTTCTTGAGGCTTGATTTCCAAAGGTCGCTGATCCGACTTCACCACTCTGCGCATGTGAGGAACTTAGCGCGTTGAAGTTGTTTAGGGCAAGTGGAGCGTTGCGGGATTGCGAACGTTCTGCTAAGTGGTCGCGAGTAACGACTTGGCGAATTTGCCAACACGCTGCACCAAGTCCGGCGCCGTTTTCAATCTTTCGATTTCGCGCACGATTGCACTGCCGACCACGGCGGCGTCGGCAAAGCGCCAAACTTCGCGCAAGTGTTCTGCGGTCGAGACGCCGAACCCGACGGCAACAGGCAAATCGCTGACCATTCGGACGCGACGAACAAGTGTCTCGGCGTCGTGTGTCATTTCATCTCGCGCGCCGGTCACGCCCGCGCGTGAAACAGCGTAGATGAACCCGCGCGCTTGCTGCGCGATCCGCACGAGCCGTTCGCCGGACGTTGTGGGTGCGACAAGAAAAATTGGATCCAGTTCGTGCTGTTGCAGCGTTTCAGTCCAAGCCTGAGCTTCCTCAGGAATCAAATCGGTGACCAGCACTGCGTCCACTCCGGCTTGTTTAGCCTCGTTCGCTAGCCGCTCCCGGCCGAATTGCAACAGTGGATTAAAATAGCTGAAGAGGACAACGGGCACATCGATTTGCTGTTTCGCGCGCGCAACGCATGTAAGCGCGTCCTGGAGCGTCACGCCGTTTCGGAGCGCGCGTTCAGATGCGCGTTGAATCACCTCGCCATCGGCGACCGGATCGCTGAAAGGAACGCCGAGTTCGATGATGTCTGCTCCCGCGGCCGCGAGTTCGATGAGCAAGAGTTCACTGGTCGCAAGATCGGGATCGCCGGCCGTGATGAATGGGATGAAACCGCCGCGTCCGGAGCGCTTCAGCTCGGCGAACGTGTCGCGGATTCGGCTCACGTCACGTATAATTCGGCAACGAGCTGGACGTCTTTGTCGCCACGGCCAGACAGATTCACGATGATCGCGTCGCTTTGTGGCAGTTCACACGCGATACGAACGGCGGGTATAATCGCGTGCGATGATTCGAGCGCGGGGATGATACCCTCCAGTTCAGCGCAAAGTGTGAATCCCTCGAGCGCTTCGGCGTCGCTGGCGCAGATGTATTCGGCCCGTCCGCTGTCATGAAGAAATGCATGTTCCGGGCCGATTGCTGCGTAATCGAGGCCGGCAGAAATCGAATGGGTGGTTGCGATTTGTCCAGTGTCGTTCTGAAGAACGTACGACATGGTGCCCTGCAAAACTCCGATGCGTCCTCCGCCACTCGCGACGCTGGTGTGAAATCTCGCCGCGTGTTCGCCTAACGAATCCGCGCGTCCACCGGCTTCCACGCCGATGAGTCGAACAGATTGGTCGCCAATGAAAGGATGAAACAATCCAATGGAATTCGAGCCGCCGCCCACGCAGGCAATCAGCGCACGCGGCAAATGTCCCGTGGCCGACAAAATTTGTTCGCGCGCTTCGCGGCCAATTACGCGCTGAAATTCGCGCACCATCAGCGGGTAGGGATGCGGACCGAGTGCGCTGCCCAGCAAATAGTAGGTGTCGTGCACATTCGTTACCCAATCGCGCAGCGCCTCATTGATTGCATCCTTCAACGTGCGCGCCCCGGCATTCACGGCAACGACTTCGGCGCCAAGCAACCGCATTCGGAAAACATTGAGCGCCTGCCGTCGCATATCTTCTGCGCCCATGTAGATGATGCATTGCAATCCAAACATCGCGCAAACCGTCGCCGTGGCGACTCCGTGCTGACCTGCGCCAGTCTCGGCAATGATGCGGCGCTTGCCCATTCGCCGCGCAAGCAAGGCCTGGCCCATCGCATTGTTGATCTTGTGCGAACCAGTGTGGGAAAGATCTTCACGCTTCAGGTAGATTTGTGCTCCGCCCGCGTGCGCAGTCAGCCGTTGCGCGTGAAACAGCGGCGTTGGCCGGCCGCAGTAATCGCGAAGTCGCTGGTCAAGTTCGCACCAGAAATCCGCATCATGTCTCGCGCGCGTGAACTCTTTCGTTAGCTCGTCCAGCGGCGCGACCAAAGTTTCGGGAACGTAACGGCCGCCGAACTGGCCCCAGTGACCATCCTCGTCCGGCTCGCTCGCGGTGATTGTCGATCTCTGCATGTATCGATTGTTATGCCGCGGGATCAACCCGTAAGCGTTCGGCCGTTCGCGCGTCCGCGATAAACTTTTCAATTGCGCGATGATCCTTCACGCCCGGTGTGCTCTCCACGCCGCTGCAAACATCCACCGCGTGTGGCGTTACGGCTGCGATGGCGTCGCCAACGTTTTGCGCGTTTAAGCCGCCAGAGAGAATAAGGAAGCGTGCGAACGGTAACGTCGCTCGTGCCGCCGACCAATCGCAGGTCAATCCTGTCCCACCGCGCAATTCCCCATGAGGCGCATCAAGAAGCGCATCACAGTCGGAAAATGCCCCGATATCTTCGGGGTGAAATTTGGCGCCGGTGCAAAAAGCGCGAATGACGCGAAATTCACGCGCCAAGTCACGACACGTTTCAGACGACACGTCTCCGTGCAGTTGCACACATTCGATACCAGCTGTCTTTGCCAGGGTGCGAACTTCGTGGGCCGTCGTGTCAACGAACACGCCGACCGCGCGAACACTGCGCGGTATTGCTTCGACAATCTCTCTTACTCGGTCCGGTTCGATGTAGCGAGGACTTCGAGGATAAAAGTTTAGCCCGATCATGTCGGCACCAAGATCGACGCAAGCTCTCGCATCTGCGAGATTGGTGACACCGCAAATTTTGATTTGCACGCGATTCATTTCACGACGTCTCATGAGCCACGATTTGCCGATCGTCAGCATTAGCTAACAGATCGCGCAGAGCGGTCTCGGGATCTTTCGCGCGCATCAGTGCTTCTCCAATTAGAAAACCACGAAATCCGAGCGCGTGAAGGTGACGTAAGTGTTCGGGATCCCGCAGGCCACTCTCGCTCAGGATCAATCTGTCGCGCGGGGCTTCGGCGATCAGGCGTTCGCTCGTGCTCAGTGAAACTTCAAACGTCTGAAGATCGCGATTGTTTACACCAACGATTCTCGCGCCCACTTTCAGCGCGCGACGCAATTCGTCCGACGTATGCACTTCAATGAGCGCATCGAGCCCGAGCTCGTCTTCAGCCACTTTGCGCAGTTCGCCTAACGAGTTGTCGTCCAGCGCCGCCACAATGAGCAGTATTGCGTCCGCGCCTGCGATGGCCGCTTCGTAGATTTGGATTGGATCGACAATAAAATCTTTGCGCAAAACCGGCAGGTGCGTGCTGGAGCGGATCGCGCTGAGGTCGTCGATCGAACCACTGAAATATTCTTCATCGGTCAGGACGGAAATCGCGCAAGCGCCGCCGCGCTCGTAACAACCAGCAACATCGGCGGGTGAAAGATCACCCCGAATCATGCCAACTGACGGTGAAGACCGTTTGAATTCGGCGATGATTTTGAGAGCGGGAGACGTCGCGTTCAGCGCTTCGCACAAGCGATGCGGGGCAGTATTTTTTCGAATCTCGACGGCGCGCGCGCGAAGCGCGCCCACGGTGGAGGTGGCGCGAAGCTTGGCCACGGTCCGTCGCTTTCGCGCGACGATTTCAGAAAGAAACGTTCTGCTCATTTGCCTCGAACCATCCTTATTTTGCTTGGAATTCATTTTGCGGAGTGGGCGCGTTCCATTCGCGCAGCCATCGCCAGAGCCTTCGACATCGCGCGCGCCTTGCTCACTGTTTCCTCATATTCCAGGCGCGGGTTGGAGTCGGCAACGATGCCGGCGCCGGCTTGAAAGTGTGCCCTGCCGTTCTTTAACACCGCGCAGCGCAGCGCGATGCATGAATCGACACTGCCATCGAATCCGAAATAGCCGATCGCGCCCGCGTAGCAGCCGCGCCTGGTCTTTTCCAGCTCACTAATAATTTGCATCGCGCGGATTTTTGGCGCGCCGGAGACGGTGCCGGCGGGAAATGTCGCTTTCACTAAATCGAACGCGCTGCATCCGGTTCGGAGGCGGCCAGTGACATTTGAAACGATGTGCATGACGTGGCTGTAACGCTCGATCTCCATCATCTCGGTAACGCGCACACTGCCGAAATCCGCGATGCGGCCGACATCGTTGCGCGCAAGATCGACAAGCATGATGTGTTCGGCGCGTTCCTTTGGATCGGCCAGGAGTTCGGCGGCATTGCGTTCGTCTTGCGCCACAGTGGCGCCGCGGCCGCGCGTTCCTGCAATCGGACGAATGTCGATCGTGTCACCGACAAGCCGCACGTGCATTTCCGGCGAGCTGCCGACGAGCGCGAAATCATCGCCCAACTTGAGGCAAAACATGTACGGCGAAGGATTGATGAAGCGCAGACACCGGTAAAAATCGAGCGGGTCGCCGCCGAAATCAGTTTCGAAACGCTGCGAGAGGACAACCTGGAAGATGTCGCCGGCGCGGATGTATTCCTTGGCCTGTTGCACCGCGCGCTCGAACTCGTCGCGGTGAAAAGTGCTGCGAGCCGGCTGCATTTCGCACTCTTCAGTTAAAACGAGCGGGAGATCAGCAGGCTGCGCGAGCTGGCGCATGAGCGCGCCAACCGATTCAGCCACTCGCGCATAAACTTCTTCAGGCGGGCCCTCTTCGAGGAATGCGTTCACCACGATTTTTAAGCTGCGCAAGCGATGGTCGAAAATGAGCAGGCTGCTCGTGATCATGAAGAGCATCTCGGGCAAATCCAGATCGTCACGTTGCGCGACGGGAACTTTCGGTTCGAAGAAACTGATCGCTTCGTAGCCGAGAAAACCGACGGCGCCGCCGGCGAAGTGTGCCAATTCCGGAAGCGAGACAAATTGATAACGCGCCACCAATTTGCGGATTTCATCAAGCGGGTTGGTCATCGTCTCAAAACGATGCTGGCGGTCCCCATCGATAACCTGGATCTCGCGACCGTGACTGCGGATGATCAGGCGGGGGTCGCTCCCGACGAACGAGAATCGTCCCGAGACGTCATTTTTTTCTGTCGACTCAAACAAAAAACTGTAACTGCCGCTCTCAAGTTTTTTGAATGCGGAGACGGGCGTTTCGCAGTCGGCAACGAACTCGGCGAAAACGGGAATCACGTTGCCGCGTTCGGCGAGTCGAATGAACTCGCTTCGGGTCGGTGTCAGCTGCGTTGTCATTCAGTTTGACGAGAGCGCAAGGAAATTGGCGAGGACCTTTTTGCCATCCCGGGTCAGAACTGATTCGGGGTGGAACTGCACTCCTTGCACTGGGAATTCGCGGTGACTTAACGCCATGATTTCCCCGTCGTCGCTCTCGGCGGTAATTTCGAGGCACGCCGGAAAGGAGTCTCGCTCCACGACGAGTGAGTGGTAGCGGCCGGCCTCAAACGGCGTTGAAAGATCGACAAAAAGTGCGCTGCCGTTATGGCTGATCATCGATGATTTGCCATGCATGAGATGGGGAGTACCAATGATCTTTCCGCCGTACGCTTCCGCGATGCATTGATGGCCCAAACACACGCCCAGGATGGGAATTTGCCCGCCGAAACGCAGGACGACGTCTTTGCTGATGCCCGCCTCCCGCGGTGTGCACGGCCCGGGCGAAATACAAATGTGTCGCGGCGCTAGGGCGGCAATCTCATCGATGGAGATCTCATCGTTGCGTTTAACGAGAAGTTCACACCCGAGCTCCCCGAAATATTGCGCGAGGTTGTAAGTGAACGAGTCGTAGTTATCGAGAAGCAGGAGCATGGATTTTCACGTGATCGAGGAGTGCCGTCAGTCCTCCGCTGAAGTAAGTTTGCGAATGGCGCGGACTTCATTCACGAGCTGCGCATATTGCGAAGGAGTCAGCGCTTGTGCGCCATCGGAAAGTGCAAGTTCTGGATGATTGTGAACTTCGACCATGAGCCCGTCCGCCCCGACTGCTACACCAGCGCGAGCCAACGGCGTGACCATGTAGGTGTTGCCGCTGCCGTGAGATGGATCAACGATCACTGGCAGATGGGAAATGCTGCGAATCGCCGGCACCGCGGCGAGATCGAGCGTGTTCCGGGTGTGCTGCGCAAAGGTTCGCACACCTCGTTCGCATAGAACCACATTGTAATTGCCTTCGGCCATAATGTATTCGGCTGCGAGGAGCCATTCCTCGAGTGTGGCAGCCATCCCGCGTTTCAACAGCACGGGCAACTTCGAGCGACCAGCCCTCTCCAGGAGTGGAAAATTCTGCATGTTGCGAGCGCCGATCTGAATGATATCGCCGTACTGTTCGATCAGGCCGATACCGGCTTCATCGAGGGCCTCGGTCACGATCTTGAGTCCGAACGTTTCGCGGATTTCCGTCATTATTTCCCACGCCTTCTCTCCCAACCCCCGGAACGAATAGGGCGAAGTTCGAGGGCGCCTGCTCGCGACTCTCGATTGCGCATGGTCCCGCGATAATCGCGAACTCGCTTCCGCCAATGGTAGCGTCGCCAATTCGCACGATTGTTTTCTCGGGCCGCAGATCGAGCGTGACGAGCTTGTACGGTTTGGTGACGCGAACCACTTCCGCGACGCCGGGCAGGTTTTCAAAACGCTGGCCGTCGATGGGACCTTCGTTGCCGGTAATGCCGATGGCAGTCCGCGTCGCCCCAGGCATTGGATGGGCACGAAGACCAATTGCTTGGATAACGCCCACCACCGCATCGACCTCGTGCGCGGTGGCGCTGGGTTTCATCACAATCAACATATGGTTATAAGCCTTGGATTATTTCGATTGACGCAAAGACTAAATCTCTTCGACCAAAGAGATAAATCAGCGTCCCGTTGAGTAACGGTCGCTTTTTATCGCCACATTACCGGGGCTGACGCAGAGACAGCCCCCCAACCAGTTGTCACGTCCGTCCAACAAAGCATGTCAGTGCTCATTGCCAAATATTATAACGTCGATCTTGCAAATGTCGATCCTCAGATTACGCCGACTCCCAAATTCCGGGAGTGGCCAGCTCGATCATGTGACCGTCGGGATCGCGGAAATATAGACTGCGCGCCTCGCTTTCCCAAC